>JALRFY010000256.1 GCA_023253625.1 Akkermansiaceae bacterium
GGACGAACGCCCGCAGCTCAGAACACTCGTCTTACATAATATCGACACCGTGGGCATGAATGTCGATCCCGCCCTGCTCGGCCGCCACCTCGCCAGCGGCGCGGGACTCACCTTCGAGGTGATCACCCGCCGGCTCGAAGACCGCGGCGGCGGCCTCGCCCGCGTGAACGATCGCGTCCGCCTCGTCGAGGGCCTCGCCATGCCGCGCGAGGAGGACGAGTTCCATCTCACTTATTACAACTCGAACACCTGCTGGATCGACATCGACGCGCTGCTGGCCGCATTCCAACTCACCCGGTCCGACCTGGCAGACGAGGCGAAAACGACCGCCGCCATCCGCGCGCTGGCCGCGAAAATGCCCACTTACATCACGCTCAAGGACGTGAAAAAACGCTGGGGCCACGGCCAGGAGGACGTGTTTCCGGTCTGCCAGTTCGAAAAGCTGTGGGTGGACATGAGCCATCTATCCGGCATCGAAACGCGCTATCTCGCCGTCCCCCGCCTGCGCGGCCAGCAGCTCAAGGACCCCGCCCAACTCGACGGCTGGCTCCGCGACGGCTCCGCCGCCTACCTCGAATCGCTTTGCGAGTGGGAGTAGCGGCGGTCTATGACCGTCGAGCGCATGGAGCGCCGAAGCCAATGGGCCTCTCATTCGCCGCGACGCTCACAGAGCGACGCTCCAGGCGGTTTCACCAAAACATCCAGTAAAGGAGCAAGGTGAGGACGATGACGATCCATCCCACAACCTTGGCGCTCTTGGAAGTTTCCAGACAGATCTGGTCGTTGACGGGAAGTTCCACAGGCTTGGTGAGTGGTGCGGCGAGCGTCACGACGATGCCGGCCACGATCACGATGAAGAAACAGAGCGCCATGCGGTCGAGGAAGGCCATTTGCGCGGAATACCACAGGCCGTTGTCCACCAGCAGCGGGCCGAGCCACCATTTGAACGCACCATAGGCGACCACGTTGGTGAGGATGCCGACCACACCGAACCAGCGTGGGGTGCGGGGTGAGAAGAAGCCGAAGATGAACACGGCGAGGATGCCCGGCGAGATGAAGCCCTGGAACTCCTGGATGTAGGCGAAGATCGACTCGAAGTTGTCGAGTTTCGGCGCGACCAGCGCGGCGAGCAGCACGAAGATCACTACGAACACACGTCCGGCACTGACCAGCTTGGCGGAATCCGTGACGCCGCTGAACTTCGCATAAAGGTCCATGGTGGCAATGGTCGAGGCCGAGTTGAGCATCGAGGCCAGCGAGCTGATGACCGCGCCACAGAGCGAGGCGAGCACGAACCACGAGATCATCGGGTGCGGCTTGATGAGGTTCCGAACGAGAATGGGGAAGGCGGCATCGTAGTCGTAGGCCTTCAGGGTTCCGGCCACGGCCGCGCCTTTTTCCACGGCCGCATCGGCGAGTTCATTGATTTTCGCGGCGGTGGCGGCGGAATCGGCCGCCACGGGCAGCCCGGCATCGACACCTGTGGCTTCGGCATTGCGTGCGAGCGCCTTGGCGGCCATGTCGGCATGTTGTTCCACGAATGTTTCATCCACCTTGAACACCGCACCGGAGGCGGCATTGCTGAAAAGTTTCTCGTTTGCATTGGCCGCAGAGGTCTGCAAATCCCCGGAGAAGAGGGTGAATGCGAGGATGCCCGGTATCACAACCACGAAGGGGATGAGCAGCTTGAGGAAAGCGGCGAACACGATGCCCTTCTGGCCCTCGGCCAGCGACTTCGATCCGAGCGTGCGCTGCACGATGTATTGGTTGAGGCCCCAGTAGAAGAAGTTGGGAATCCACAGGCCGATCAGCAGCGCGGTCCACGGCAGGTCGGAGTCCTCCTTGGGGCGGACCATGTGCATTTTCCCGCCGGACTGGTTCGGGCCGTTGACCGCCTCCGCCTCGCCATCCACACCGTCGTTGAGCAGCTTGAGGCGTTCCCATGCGCCGGCCTTTTCGAGGTCGGCCACGGTGGCATTGGAATTGGCCACCTTGGTGGCGATGAGTTCCTCCGCCGGACGCTCGGCGAGTGTGCTGAAGGCGAACCACATCACCACCGCTCCACCGAGAATGAGTGCCGCGCCCCAGACGAGGTCGGTCCAGGCACAGGCCTTCAGACCGCCTACGAACACATAGACCGCCGCGACGATGGCGATGAGCCAGCACATGGCGGTCAGGTTGCTGAGCACCGGCACGGTGTGGTAGTATTCCGAGACGAATTTCGCGCCGGAGAAAATGACCGACGAAGTGGTCACAAAAACCAGTGTGACGATGGCCGGGATGGCCATGGCGAGGCGCGCGACGCCGTCGAAGCGGTATTGGAGGAACTCGGGAATGGTGTAGAGGCCGGCCTTGAGGAAACGCGGCAGGAACCAGAATGCCACCACCACCAGCGTGACGGCGGCCATCCATTCGTAGGAGGCGATGGCCATGCCCAGCCAGTTCGCCGCGGAACCGGACATGCCGACAAATTGCTCGGTCGAGATGTTCGCTGCGATGAGCGAAAAGCCGACCAGCCACCAGGTCAGGCCGCGGCCGGCGAGGAAGTAGCCCGAGGCTCCCGCTTCCTTGGCGTGAACCTCGTCGCGCGATTTCCAAATGCCGAGCGCGACCACACCGACGACGGCGATGACAAACAAGACGACTTCAAGCGTGTTCATGGATGGGTTTGCTGTAATGGATGGGTTGGAAAAAAAACGATCACCCGGCCGAGAACTTGTGAATCATCACATGCCGGTAGATTTCACCCGGACGCAGCACGCAGGACGGAAATGACGGCTGGTTCGGTGCGTCGGGGAAGCGCTGGGTCTCGAGGCAAAGCCCGGCGCGGCGTGGGTAGTGGATGCCGTTTTTGCCGGGGAAATCGGCATCGATCCAATATCCGTCGTAGAACTGGATACCCGGTTGGTCGGTGAGCAGCTCCATCACGCGGCCGCTGGCGGGATCGCGGAGGCAGGCGGCGGGGCGGACTTCGCCACTGTTGTCCAACATCCAGCAATGGTCGTAGCCGGTGGCGGTGCGAAGCGGCTCGAAGTCTGCATCGATCCGCTCACCAACGATGTGCGGGATGGTGAAATCCATCGGCGTGCCGGCGACCGGGGCAATCTCACCGGTGGGGATCAAGCCGCTGTTGGTGGGCAGAAAATGGCGCGCGTGCAATGTGAGTTCGTGGTCCGTGGCGGGCGTTGCGGGATCGCCCGTCAGGTTCCAATAGCTGTGATGGATGATGTTGACGACCGTGGGGACGTCGGTGGTCGCCTCGGCCTGCCAGACGAGCTCGTCGTCATCGGTGAGGGTGTAGGTGACCTTCACGCTGAGGTTTCCGGGATAACCTTCGTCGCCATCGGGTGAGAGATGGGTGAATTCGACTGAATTCCCTCCGATGGGCCGCGCGTGCCACAGTGCCTTGTTGAATCCATTGCCGCCGCCATGGAGGTGGCAGGGAATGCCGCCGGGCGAGTTGTTGGTGGCGAGAATGAAATCGCGCCCGCCGAGCGAGAATTTTCCGCCGGCGATCCGGTTGCCAAAGCGGCCGATGGTCGCACCGAAATAGGGGCCGTTGGCAAGCCAGCCGGCGAAGTCATCGAATCCCAGCGTCACATCGGCCATCACCCCATGCCTGTCCGGCACCATCATCGAAAGCAGCGTGGCACCGTAATCGCTGACACGCGCTTCCAACCCGTGACGGTTCACCAGGGTGAAAATTTTCGCCTCGCAACCGTCCGGCAGGATTCCAAACCGGCGCGACGCCCCGGCGGGCCGCTTTTCAGCGGGCATGGGCGCGGCCTCGGTCAATTCGCTCATCTGCCGCTAGAATCCGGGAAATCGCCCGCCTGCCAAGCACGAATTCCCTCACCGACAGGCTTCCGGAGAGCGCAGCTGAGCGCGCGCGGGAGGCGGTGATTGACCCCGGCGGTCCAGTGGCTAGAGTTGCGGGTATGACTCACGAGGAAACCGAAGCCGCAGCCAAGATCCTGGACACCATGCTGGGTCATCTTGAGCTGCCCGCCAGTATCGAGATCGAGGAAACGGGCGACGGAGCATGCCTCCAGATCCGCTCGACCGAAAGCCCGTCGATCATCGGCCGCGACGGTGACCGGCTCGATGATTTCCAATACCTCGTCAACCGCATCCTGCGGCGGAAATTCCCCAAGGCCGAGCGCATCAAGGTGGACTGCGAACATTTCCGCAGCATCCGCGAGGACCGGATGGCCGGGGAAATCCGCGAGATCGCCGCACGCGTCAAGGCCACCGGAAAACCACACCAACTCCGCCCGCTCAACGCCTACTACCGCCGACTGGTCCACAATCTTTTGGTGGACGAGCCTGAAATCACGACTCATTCACCGGAGGGCGGCGACCGCCTCAAGCGCATCACCATTTCCGCCAAATCCGGCAACCCGGCAAGCTGATGAAACGGTTCTTCTTTGACTGCGGCACGCGCGACACGATCGCATCGATCGGCATCTTCGCCCTGCGGGTGATGATCGGGCTGATGATGCTGGTCGGGCATGGTTTGCCGAAGGTGCGGAATTTCGATGCGATTCTCGCAAAAGGTTTCCCGGTTCCGGATTTCTTTCCGCTCAAGTTCATGTCGCCGGCAATGAGCCTGATGGCCACCATCGGCGCGGAAATCGGTGCGGCGGCGCTCATTATCCTGGGTGTTGCCACGCGCCCGGCGGCATTTGTCCTGGGCTTCACGATGGTGGTGGCGGCGTTTTCGGTGATGGCGGAGGCTCCGTGGTTCATCGGGCCGGGCGTGAGCGCCGCCAAGGAACCGGCGATCTTGTTCCTCATTCCGATGATCTCACTCATCCTGACGGGTGCCGGCAACTGGTCTCTCGACGCCGCCCTGTACTCGGGCGAAAAACGGCGGCGCTGGTGAGCACGCCGTGCAAGCGCAGCGCCACATCCCGCCCGGTGTCCTGAATCAATAGCGGAACACCCGATCCGCGGTTGAGATCAGGCGGGCAGCTCGTCGCGGTTGGTGATGTCATCGTCCTCCGCATTCACCTGATAGGTCACCATTGTGTGGTCGTCGTGGATTTCCACGATGCGGTAGCCGCGCTTGGCGCCCCAACTGCCGCCGAGGTGGCTGTCGAAGAAATACCGCTGCCCGCCGGAGAGATAAACTCCGGTTTCCAGATGATTGTGACCATGGAAGACGGCGCGGACGTTGGCTGTGGATTCCAACAATTTCATCACCGCCTCGCCCTTGAGCCTTTCCGCCTCATCATGGACTCCGTGTTTCGGCCAGCCATCCGCGCCGTGGGCACGCTGCTGGATGTGGATCATTACGAAAATCGCCGGGGCCTCGCGGTGAGCCTCGAGTTGTTGGCGCAGCCAGTCGATGTCGGCGGCGAGATAGGTGTTGGATTTGGCCGGCGCGGTGGTGTCCGCCAGGATGAATGCAAAGCCGCCAAGTTTGAATGTGTGGTTGGCCGGATATCCCCAGAGCGCCTGCCATGATCCGGTGGGGGATTCCGCCCGGCCATCAACGAAGTCGTGGTTGCCCTTGATCGCATGATAGGGGACCTGGAGCTTGGACAAGTGCTTGTCGCGCAAGTCCAGCAGGGCGGCTGGGGAATCGTTGGTCAGGTCGCCATTGAGGAAAAGCGCATCAAGGCCCTTGCTTCGTTTTTCCCCGTTGATCCATTCCACCATTTCGTCCGCCATCGCGGCATAGGGCGTTTTCGGTTGGCCATAGTGCAGGTCTGAGGCGACGGCGAAGCGGAACTTGATCCTGCTGCCCGGGGCCACCTCGGCCGCATTCACCCAGCGTGCGGGCACGGAGGAGGCAAGGCTGGCGGTGGCGGCGGTTTTCAAAAATCGACGGCGGGAATGGTGCATGCGCATTTGATACGCGGGATGGCATTCAAGCTTTCCTGGAAAAACGGCCATGCAGATCCCCACAGTGCGCATCCGTGGTTTCATCTCTGCATTTGGATTCGGTGGTTCAACAAGCCCCAGCCGTGGATTGCATCGCGGCATCCGGGCTCAGCGTCCGGTGATGCGGCGGCAGGCTTCGTCGTCAAGCGGTTCGCAGCTGCGGTATCCTTCGCCGCGTGCCGGCAGGGTCATGAGCATGGCATCGCGTTCGTAGCTGGAGGGAAAATCGAGGCCGATGAGTGCGCGGCCGATGCGCTCGCCGGACTGGCGGTAGTTGAAATAACACAAGCTGGCATTGCCACGGACGCGGCTGGAGAGGAAGTCGTGCAGCGCGCCGGGCCGTTCGCGGAAATCAAGCCGCAGGAACAGCGGATGCTTGAGCAGATCGCCGCGCAGCGGGATGGCCCGGAAAATGACATCCTCGGCACCGGACAAGTCCTGCCACTCGTAGCCGGCGGCGCTGAGTTTTTCGGACATCCCGGCAATTTCCGATTCGTCATCGGCTGTCAGGGTGAACACCGGCCAGGCATCGGACGCGCTGGTGATGCCGTATTGGAAGTCGGCGATGTTGATGCCGGCGAAACAACTATCGAGCAGTTGCAGCATCGAGCCGGGTTGTTCGGAAATATGGACGCGCAGGGTGCGGCTGGCCTCGCTGGCGGCCCCCACGGATTGGGCGACGTGACCGAGCTGGAGGAAATCGATATTGGCACCGCAGAGCACGACGAGCACGCGTTGGCCGACGAGTTTTTCACGTTGTCTGAGCACGGCGGCGAGGCCCATCGCGCCGGATGGTTCGGAAATACAGCGCAGGCCGTCCCACAGCACGCACATGGCGTGGCGGACCTCGTCGTTGGTGACGGTTTCGATGTGATCGAGCGTTTGGCGGCAGACCTCGAACGGCAGGTCCCCCGCCTTGCGGAGTGCGGTGCCATCGCAAAACAGATCGAGCTGATCGAGTTTTACCGGATGACCGGCCTCGAACGCCGCCATCATGGCAGCCTGGTCCACGCCCTCCACGCCGATGGCGCGCATGTCCGGCCAGTAGGTCTTGAGCCAGGTGGAAACTCCCGCCGCAATGCCGCCGCCGCCGATTTGCAGGAAGGCGGCGTCGAACGGGCCGTGGCCCGATAGCACCACTTCATCCGCCAAGGTTCCTTGCCCCGCCATGACCTGCAGGTCGTCGTAGGCATGGATGTAAACCGCGCCACTCTGCGCTTCGTCTTCGCGCGCGGCGGCAAGCGCATCGTCATAGCTGTCGCCGGTGAGGCGGATTTCCACGAAATCGCCGCCATGTTTGAGCACGGCATCCTGCTTCACCCGGGGCGTGGAACGCGGCATGTGAATGCGTGCGCGGATGCCGAGCCGGGCGGCGGCCAAGGCGACGCCCTGCGCGTGGTTGCCAGCGGACGTGGTGACCACGCCGCGTTTCGCCTCGCCGGGCCCGAGTGTGGCCATGCGGTTGCAGGCCCCGCGCCACTTGTAGCATTTGATGGCGGA
>JALRFY010000246.1 GCA_023253625.1 Akkermansiaceae bacterium
CCAAGGCGACGCCCTGGGCGTGGTTGCCAGCGGAAGTGGTGACCACACCGCGTTTTGCCTCGTCGGGTGCGAGTGTGGCCATGCGATTGCAGGCACCGCGCCACTTGTAGCATTTGATGGCGGAAACGTCCTCGCGCTTGACCCAGATTTCGGGGCCAGGCCCGGGCAGTTCGAGCCGCTCCATGGGTGTGGGCGTGCCGTAGTGATAAACGCGTTCGCGCGCCAGGAGGATTTCCTGGCGGAGCTTGTCGAGCAATGACGGCGGATCGGCCATGCGGGTTGGGTGCGGGGAAACGGGAGATTGGAAAACTGCCATGACAGCCTTGGGCCGCCATACAAGCGGCATGCTCAACCTTTGATTTCCAGAAGCATTTGAGGATTATTCGGGAACTTTTTGAGGAAGAAAATGAGGCGCTCCATGGCCTCGACAGGCCGATGCCCGGAAAGGCCGCGGCGGATCAGGTGGATCTTGTGCAACATGTGGCCGGGCAGCAGCAGCTCCTCGCGGCGGGTCCCGGACTTGAAGATATCCACGGCCGGATAGATGTAATTTTCCGCGATCTTGCGGTCGAGGACGAGCTCCATGTTACCGGTGCCCTTGAACTCCATGAAGATCGCCTCGTCAGCGCGGGAGTTGGTCTGGATCAGGGCGGTGGCAAGGATGGTGAGCGAACCGGCCTCGCGGGTGTTGCGGGCGGCGGCGAAGAGGCGGCGCGGGACCTCAAGCGCTCCGATGGTGATACCGCCGGAGCCGATGGCGCGGCCGCGTTGGCCCATGCCAGTGTTGTAGGCACGGGCGAGGCGGGTGATGGAATCCATCAGCAGGAACACATCCTTGCCGGCCTCGACGAGACGCTTGGCGCGCTCGATGGCGAACTCGGCGATGCGGCAGTGATTGCGCGGGTGCTCGTCGTTGGAGCTGGCGTAGATTTCCGCGCCGGGCAGGGCGCGGCGGAACTCGGTGACCTCCTCCGGCCGCTCGTCCACCAGCAGCACCATCAGGTGCATGGTGTCCTCGTATTTCTCGCGGATCGCCTCGGCGATGTGCAGCAGCAAGGTGGTCTTGCCCGAGCGCGGCGGTGAGACTATCAACCCACGCTGGCCGCGACCCACCGGTGCCATGATGTCAAGCACACGGGTGGTGAAACGCTCGGGCGTGGTCTCGAAACTGAGCCTTTTGTTGGGATTGATGGCTTTGAGCTCATCGAAGTGCGGCAGCTTGGCGGCCTCCTCCGGCACTTGATCGTTGACGGTGGAGACCTCGACGAGCTGCGCTCCGCGCGGCCCCGTCTGATAGAAGCCGTGGATCCACTGGCCGACCCGGAGGTGGAACTTGCGGATGGTTTCCGGTGTGACGAAAACGTCGTCGCGCGCCTGTTCGTAGCCTTTTTCCGGCACGCGCAGGAAGCCGAAGCCCTTGGGGGCGAGTTCAAGCATGCCGTTGCAGGCGGTCTTTTCGCCGCCGAGTTGCGGCGGCTGCGGATGATGCGGCGGCTGCGGATGATACGGCGGCTGCGGATGATGCGGCGGGCGCGGCTCATGGTTGCCATGGTTGCCGCGCTGCTGGCCGGACATGCGTTCCTGATTGCGCTTCTTGCGTTTTTCCCGGCGGCGCTTGCTGCGGCTCTCGCGCGGCGATTGGTTTTCATGGCCGGCGGGCGCTTCATTGGCTGGATCGGATTTCCCCTCTTCCTCGCCCGACCCGCGCTGGACCACGGGCCCGCCGCCGGGCACGCGGCCGAATCGCTTGGGCGAGGGCTCTGAATCCTCCGAAGGACGGGCTTCCCCGCGCGGTGCTTGCTCCACCGGCGCGGATAGCGGGACGGGTTCTGCGGGTGGCGCTGCCTGGCGGTTGACGGCTACTTCAATTTCGGCGGCGGGAACTTCCGCAGGCGCGCTTTTGGCTGCCTTTTTCGCGGCTTTTTTGGCCGTTTTCTTCGCTGCGGTGTTTTTAACAGCGGTTTTCTTGGCCGCCGCTGTTTTGGCCGCCGTTTTCTTGACGGCGGTCTTTTTCACAGCGCGCTTGCGGGCGGGTTCTGCGGGCACGGCCGCATCGTCATTGAAGACGTGCGGCAGGATTTCCTGTTGCTCTGGTTTGCTCATCCTGTGTCAGGGAAATGTGTTCTGGGCGGCGTTCATTCGCCGAGCCGATCGAGCACCTCGTCGGCGATCTCAAAATTGGTGAAGACGTTCACGGTGTCCGGGTAATCGTCGAGTTGGTCGTGCAGCTTGAGGATGCGGGCTGCAAATTCGGCGTCCTCGATCATGGTGGGATTCTGCGCGACGGAAACGAGTTTCTCGGAACTCACGGCCACGCCCGCCTCGCGCAGGATGTTGGCCGCGTTGCCAAGCGCGGTGGGCGCGGTGTAAACCACATGCCCTTCCTCGTCGCTCTCGATATCGTCGGCACCGGACTCGATGGCGAGTTCCATCAGTTTCTCTGCATCGATGGCATCCACCGGGATGCGGATTTCTCCGCGGCGGTCAAACTGATACGACACGCTGCCGGGCGTGGCGACGCTGCCGCCGTTCTTGGTGAAAATCGTGCGCATATCCTGGGCCGAGCGGTTCAGGTTGTCGGTGGCCATTTCCACAATGAAGGCGATGCCGTCCGGGCCGTAGCCCTCGTAGGCGACTTCCTGGATTGCCTCGCCGCCAAGCTCGCCGGTGCCCTTCTTGACGGCACGCTCGATGTTGTCCTTGGGCATCGAAACGGATTTGGCGTTCTCGATGGCGGCGCGGAGCCGGGCATTCGCCGCAGGGTCGCCGCCGCCGGCACGTGCGGCGAGTGCGATTTCATGGGCGCACTTGCTGAATACGCGTCCCTTGACGGCATCGACTCTGGCCTTGATGTGCTTGACCTTGGACCACTTGTTGTGACCGGCCATGGGTGATTGGAATAGGGATTCGAGGTGAAGGAATGTGGCTTGCATGCCGTGTGCGGCACAGTTGCAAGCTTGGAAGGAATGAGTGGAATGCCCCCCCCTGCGTGGCTTCCGGTGGATCCCCTCCGGGGGGCGGCTTTTGGCCCGGCAGGCCAGGGAGACATCAGGTTCGGCACCGGCTTTTATCGCTCCATAAGATGCGGCCCGGTCGTTCCTACGCAAGAAAGCCTGCGGCAGCCCCACTGGCTTGGCAACCCAAAATTTCCGTCGCCAACAAGGCCAAGCACCTCTCCGGCTGCGCGGAAATTTTCAAATGAACGCCATATCCAAGCACAAGATGGACTTCCGGACCTGGAATCGGTTCATAATGCATCGTGAAATCGAATAAAGTCGCTCACGCGGGCACATTGGACGCCAACCAGGCGGTGGCCTCGGTCGCTTACCGGCTCAACGAATTCTTCGCCATCTATCCGATCACCCCGTCTTCGCCAATGGCCGAGTTCGCCGACGAGTGGTCGGCCGCGGGTCAGAAAAACCTCTGGGGTGCGGTGCCAGGCGTGGTGGAAATGCAATCCGAAGGCGGTGCGGCCGGCGCCCTCCACGGCGCGCTGCAGGCCGGTTCGCTGTGCGCTTCGTTCACGGCTTCCCAAGGACTGCTGCTGATGATTCCGAACATGTTCAAGATCGCCGGCGAACTCACGCCGTTCTGCCTGCACGTCACCGCCCGCGCGGTGGCCACCCACGCGCTGAGCATTTTTGGCGACCACTCGGACGTGATGGCCTGTCGCCAGACCGGCTTCGCCATGCTCTGCGGCGGCTCGGTGCAGGAGGCGCAGGACACGGCGGTGATCTCGCAGGTGGCGACGCTCAGGTCGCGCGTGCCGTTCCTGCATTTCTTCGACGGCTTCCGCACCTCGCACGAGGTTTCGAAAATCGAACTGCTGGAAAATGACGACCTGCTCGCTTTGATCGACCAGGACGCGGTGCTCGCCCACCGCGCCCGCGCGCTCACGCCGGATGCCCCGAAAATCCGCGGCACCGCCCAGAACCCGGACGCGTTTTTCCAGGCGCGTGAGGCGGGCAATGTGTTCTATCAGAAACTGCCCGGCATCGTGAAGGACGTGATGCGGGCCTTCGGCGAACGCACCGGGCGATTCTATCAGCCCTTCGACTACGAAGGCGCGCCGGACGCCGACCGCGTGATCGTCATCATGGGATCCGGCGCGGAGGCGGTCGGTGAAACCGTGCAGTGGATGAATGAAAACGGCCGCAAGACGGGTGTGGTCAAGGTGCGCCTCTACCGGCCGTTTTGCGTTGAGGATTTCGCGGCGGTATTGCCGAAGAGCGTGAAATCGATCGCCGTGCTCGACCGCACCAAGGAGCCCGGCGCGCTGGGTGAACCGCTGTATCTCGATGTCGTCGGCGCGCTGCGCCAGGCGGAAATGCACGGCCTGCTTGAGAATACGCAAAACATTCGCGTGATCGGCGGTCGATATGGATTGGGCTCGAAGGAATTCACGCCCGCGATGGTCAAGGCGGTGTTCGACGAACTCGCCAAGGACTCGCCGAAGCATGACTTCACCGTCGGCATCAACGACGATGTCACCGCCCTCTCTCTCGACTACGATCCGGACTTCGAGGTCGTCGCCGGCGATGTGAAACAGGCGGTCTTCTTCGGTCTCGGATCGGACGGCACGGTGGGCGCGAACAAGAACTCGATCAAGATCATCGGCGAGGAAACCGATAACCATGCGCAGGGATACTTCGTGTATGACTCGAAGAAAGCCGGCGCGATGACCGTTTCCCACCTGCGCTTCGGCCCGCGGCCGATCCGTTCGACTTATCTCATCCGCCAGGCGGAGTTCGTCGCCTGCCACCGCTTCGACCTCCTGCACCAGGTGGACGTGCTATCCTATGCCAAACCCGGCGGCATCCTGCTGCTCAACTCGCCCGGCGACCCGAACGAGGCATGGGGCCGCCTGCCGCGCGAGATCCAGGAACAGATCATCCTCAAGAACCTCTCACTCTATGCCATCGACGCCAGCACCGTCGCCCGCAACGTCGGCATGGCGGGCCGCATCAACACGATCATGCAGACGTGTTACTTCGCCATCTCCGGCGTGCTGCCCAAGGACGAGGCCATCACCCAGATCAAGAAGGCGATTCACAAAACCTACGGCAAGCGCGGCGAAGCGGTCGTGCAGCGCAATTACGAGGCGGTGGACAGCACCCTAGACAACCTCATGCAGGTCAACTACCCCGACGCCCCCACCTCCACCCACCATCTCAATCCGGTGGTGCCGGAGCACGCGCCGGATTTCGTCAAGCGCGTCACCGCCCTGATGCTCGCCGGCAAGGGCGACCTGCTGCCCGTGAGCGCCTTCCCGGTGGACGGCACCTGGCCGACCGGCACCACCAAGTGGGAAAAGCGCAACATCGCCGAGGAAATCCCGGTCTGGGAAACCGACATCTGCATCCAGTGCAACAAGTGCGCCATCGTCTGCCCGCACGCCGCCATCCGGCCGAAGATCTATCAGCCCGGGCTGTTGGATGGTGCGCCCGCCACCTTCAAGTCCACCGACTTCAAGGCACGCGAGTTCGCCGGCATGAAATACACCTTGCAGGTCGCCGTCGAGGACTGCACCGGCTGCCGGATCTGTGTGGAAGCCTGCCCGGCCAAGGACAAGAGCAAGCCCAGTCGCAAGGCCATCAACATGGCCCCGCAGCTCCCGCTGCGCGAGACCGGGCGCGAGAACTTCGACTTCTTCCTCAAGCTGCCGGACCCCGACCGCGCGATGCTCAAGGACGACGTCAAGACCACGCAGTTCATGCAGCCGCTGTTCGAGTTCTCGGGTGCCTGCGCCGGTTGCGGCGAGACGCCCTATCTCAAGCTGCTCACCCAGATGTTTGGCGACCGCCTGCTCATCGCCAACGCCACCGGCTGCTCGTCGATCTACGGCGGCAACCTTCCCACCACTCCCTGGAGCAGCAATGGCGAGGGGCGCGGCCCCGCCTGGAGCAATTCGCTGTTTGAAGACAACGCCGAATTCGGGTTGGGGTTCCGGGTGGCCTTCGATCAGCGCCGCCGCCGCGCCGAACAGCTGCTGCGCGCCCT
>JALRFY010000075.1 GCA_023253625.1 Akkermansiaceae bacterium
TGTTCGACCGACCCTGATGGTTCAGCCGCGGCGTCGGCTCACCAGCACCAGCAGCAGATAGGCGATCCAGAACACGATCCCGACGCCCAGGTACACCCATCTCACCGGGGTCCATGCGCCGGGAAGGGTGATGGTGAGGACGTTCATCAGCCCGCCGAAGGTCTCGATGCCGAGGCTGAGCGGTGTCACATCCAGCAGGATCATTTTCCGCAGCGCGCCGCTCATCACGCCCGCCTGAATGGTGGCACCCAGCGCGATGGCTTCGTCCGGGTGTTGGGAAATGTCCGGCTCTCGTTGGAACAACTCCGCCACCGCCCGCCGCACCGCCGGGATGCGCGTGCTGCCGCCCACCAACACCACCGCGTCCAGGTCCGTGGCGCGCAGCGCTGCATCGGCCATGGCCCGGCGGCAGTGCCGCAGGGTGCGCGCGATCCATGGCGCGGCGATTTTTTCGAAATCCACGCGCGTGACGGTTTCCTCGATGCTCTTGTCTCCTTCCAGAAACGGCACACGGAAGACCGCCTCCGCGTTTTCAGACAGCAGGCGCTTCACACGCTCCGCTTCCTCCAACAGGCGCACCCGCACTGCGCCGGTGCTTTCCGCGATGCCGGCACGCTGCTCGATGTGACGCAGCAGCGCCGCATCGAGATCGTCGCCGCCGAGCCGCGTGTCACCGTGGGTGGCGATCACCTGGAACAGCCCCTCGCGCATTTCCAGTATGCTGAGATCGAAAGTGCCGCCGCCGAGGTCATAAACGGCGACGCGTGCCCGTTCGCCCAGCTTGTCCATGCCATAGGCCAGTGCGGCGGCGGTCGGTTCGTTGAGAATCCTGACCACCTCCAGCCCGGCAAGCTCACCGGCGCGCATGGTGGCGGCGCGCTGGGCGTCGTTGAAATACGCCGGCACGGTGATCACGGCCTTGGTGATGGAAATTCCCATCCGCCACTCCGCGATGCCTTTCAAGCCCTTGAGGATTTCCGCACTGATCTCCTGCGGCGATTTCCCCAGCACGCGCGGCAGGCCATCCGCACCGGTGGTCACTGGCACGGGAAACCCATCCTCCACCTCGTCCGCTCGGCGCCCCATCAGCCGCTTGATGCTGGTGACCACGCGCCCCGCGTCCGCCGCCCGGCGCCGCAGCGCGCTGGTACCGGCCTCAAGCCCACCATCGCGGCCGATCCACACCGCGCTGGGGGTGATCCGCCGGCCATCCTTATCGGCCAACAGAATGGGAAACCCGGAATCGACCACGCCCACCGCCGAATGTGTGGTCCCCAAATCGATGCCCAGAATGATTTCGTTCATGCCGGGACATTGTTAAAATAGCACCGCGCCGCGTCAACGCCGTCTCTTGCAGGCCGCTTCCACCGTGCTGCCACCCGTGAGGCGTTGTGCGAAAATATCCGTAAGAGCCAGACCCGGGCCGTGGTATTGATTATTGAAACCTGCTGCCCCGGAATTCCGTCCCTCCCCGCATCAGGCCGCAGCGAGAAACCAAACCAGCTCCTTATCACAATGAAAAACACCTGCATCACATTCGCCGCCATCGCGGTCGGAGTCGCCAGCGCGGTCGGAGCCGCCAGCGGCTGGGCTGCCAATGAGGCGGACTATGCGCGCATCCTCGAACAGCTGCGCACCGAACTCCGTGCCAAACTGCCGGACACCGCAAACACCGATCAAGTCAACGCATTCCTCGCAAGCGACGCGCTCGACCCAATGCTGACGAAGTGGGTCGTCCTCCATGAAGCCACCCCCAAGGGGCTGGCCGAATTCGCCGCGCAGGGCAGGGAACAGGCGGCTCTCGTCGAGAAGTTGCTCTCGAACCCGGAAATGATGAAGCGCATGCTCGTCGCCGATGGCGCCCAGGAGGGCAGGTATGGCCGCGCAATCGAAATCTACGCCAACATCCGCAAGGCCAGCGAAAAGGCCTCAAGCGGCGTGCTCGAGCGGCTGGCGCTGGCAATCGGCCTGGAACATGCGGTGCCGGTCAAGCAGGACAACCCGCCGGCCCTCACCGATGCGCCCGACACGGTCGATCCGGTGAAACGCTATCTCCACTTCGAGAAGGCTTATCTCGCCGGTGAGCTCGATCCAGCCTTCGAAACACTGGATGTCTGGAGCCTGCGCATGGTTGTCAATGGCGACGAACCGGACGAGACGCTGGCTTGGGGCCGTGAAATGCTGCGCAATTTCCGTCCTGATCACATCTTCACCCCGAACCACGGCTGGCGCTACAGCGGCCTTGTCGGCAGCGATGTCCGCTACGGTTCCGGCGATGTCAAATTTGACCGGCCCGAGCTGCAGCGCTATCAGAACATCCTCATGAACGGCGGGGTCTGCGGCCGCCGCGCCTTCATCGGCCGCTTCATCCTGCGCGCCCACGGCGTCCCGACCATTTCCAAGCCCAGTCGCGGCCATGGCGCGCTGGCGCGTTGGACGCCCGACGGCTGGGTCGTCAACCTCGGCCCGAACTGGGGCGGCGGCTGGACCGGCACGCGCTACCAGGATGACTTCGATTTCCTCGCCACCACCCAGGCGCGGCCGCAACAAGATGCCTTCCTGCAGGTCAAGAGGGCGCAATGGGCCGGCGATGTCGCGGGAGAACCCCGGCTCTACGGCCAGAACGACAAGGGCACGCCCGGTTTCTGGTATGGCCTCTCGTTCCGCACCCAGAAAGCGATCATCGACAAGGCCGGCACCAAGACGCTGGCCGCACTCGGCACCGAACTTGGCGAGTCCAATTCACCGCTGTCAGTCGCCGGCGAGCTTCTCGCCTCAGAGATCAAGCCGGAGGACAAGCAGATCACCTACGGCGCGGACGGCACCATCTCGATTCCCAGCGCCGCCTTCAGCAAGCCGGGCGGCAGCACCCGGGACGTGCTGGTGATGCGGAGCTTCGCCGGCGGCCAGCAGATTTACCTGCCGCGTTTCACCCGCCAAGGCCTGACGATCCTTCGCGGCGGCACCTGGAAGGATGGCATCGATCGCTGCTTGCCCGGTTCGCGGCTGCTCAGCGGCGGCTACGGACAATATGACGACTGGGGATTGCGTGCCGCAGTGACTCCCGCCGCTGGCACACCGCCCAAGGAGCTGACCCTCGATCTCGGCAATGGCGTGAAAATGGAACTGGTCTACATCAAACCCGGCACCTTCACCATGGGCGGCGAGCGCACCACCGATGGCCGCTTCGAATGCGTCGAGGTGCCGAAGCACGAGGTCAAACTCACCCAAGGTTTCTACCTCGGCAAATACGAGGTCACCCAGGCCCAGTTTGAGGCGATCATGGGATCCAATCCGAGCCGTTCCACCAAGGGCCCCGATCATCCCGTTGGCAATGTCAATGAGCAGGATGCCCGCGAATTCTGTCAGAAACTCGCCGTGAAAACCGGTCAGGCAGTCCGCCTGCCGACCGAGGCGGAGTGGGAGTATGCCGCCCGCGCGGGCAAGGACACGAAGTGGTTTTTCGGCGACGATCCGTCGGCACTCGGCGACTACGCCTGGTTCTCCGGCAACTCGGGCGGCAAGTCGAACCCGGTCGGACAAAAAAAACCGAATCCGTGGGGACTCTATGATATCTATGGCAACGTCTGCGAACGGATCTCGGACACCTACGCCAAGAATTACTACGCCCAGGGCCCGAAGGTCGATCCGACCGGCCCAAGCCAGGAAGCAAGCTCGCGCTTCGAATACCAGATCACCGCGCCTCGTGCCGGCAACTACGCGCTCACAGCCAAGGTGGTCACCGCCAACCATGACCAGCAGATCAACGTCGTCGTCAATGAGAGCGGCTCCCCGGCAGTCATGACGATGCCCTTCACCCTCGGCAAGTGGCAGGATTCCAAGCCGGTCACGGTCACGCTGAAAGAGGGCGCGAATGTCCTGCGCTTCTGGCGCGACAATCCGCCGCAGCAGGGAATGAGCGTCCGCTCCTTCACCTTGAAGCCGGTGTCGGGTAATTGACGTCACGGGCAAACCGCAAAGGGGCCTTCCATGGAGGAAGGCCCCGGCCCGCGCCAGATTCACCCGCATCGGCAGCACCTGGGGGGGCGGCACCCGGGAAGACAACGGCGGGCCGCCACAGGCGGCATCCGCGCGCAACCTGCACAAGCGTAAGCAGGTATGGGCATGAGATTTTTCTTGCCGGTGGGCAGGCGGAAAGACTGATGTGGTGTATCACATGGATATGTGCCCCCCAGCTGTAAGGAGCGGGTTCCCGCGCCTGCAGTCCACCACAACCAACAACCAGATGAAACTGAAACTACTGCTCGCCGCCGCCTCCTTGGCATTCATTCTCCAGGCAAGTGCTGCATTGATGGGAATTAACAACCTAACTGTTGGAACTGGTGACACACTCTATGCAGACAAGGACAATGTCACGATGTCGCAAGGCATTGTAACCATTGGCTATTTCCCGGATGGCGTGAATCCTACGGACATCCCTTCGCTTTTGGCAAACCTCGGAAGCTTCACCGTGATTGACAACCAAACCGCTGGCACTCACTACATGTTCGCTGGCTTTGGAATGGTCGTGCCCGGATACGCCGCTACACAATTCCCCAAACAGGTGCCCGGGGGGCCGGTCACCGGTGACAACCCGCTTCTCGGACGCAACATTTATTCGATTGTTTCCGATGCTGCCAGCCTCGCGGCCGCAACCGCTGACAATCAGTTCGCCATGTTTTCAATGGGGGTCTTTCTCGATGACAGCCCGTCAGAAAAAACATACATCGCCAATCCAGCCGGAACCACGCCAATCATCGGCAGTTTTGGCAGGACTTTCGTTGAAGGGGAAATTTATAATACCCTGAAAATGGATGTCTTCGCTGGCCCTGCCGCCCTTGCATGGGATCACGATGCCGATGGCACCGCGTCCGATGGCGCAGGCACCTGGCTCGGTGCGAACCAGTGGTGGAACGGCACGGCCGGCACCACCTGGGACAACGACTCTCCTGTCAACGCCATCATCGGCTCCGGCGGCACAGGCGGCACGATCACCCTCGGCGCGGTCACCGCCGGCAGCGTGCTGATTGATAATTTCACCGGCACCTACACGCTCAGCGGCACCGGGCTGACCCAAAGCGGCGGCCTCACGATCGGCACCACTGCCGGGAATGTGACGCTCAGCACACCGGTCGGTGGCAGCGGCGCCCTGGTCAAGAACAACAGTGGCACCCTGACCCTCAGCGCCGCCAACTCCTTCAGCGGCGGCATCACCGTCAATGCGGGCACGCTCGTCGCCAGCAATGACGTTTTCCTCGGGGCTGCCGGCGGCGGGTTGACCTTCAACGGAACGTGCTCATTTGGCAATAATGGCAACTGGCCCATCGACGCCGGCCGCACGATCACCATCAGCGAGGGTGCGAATGTGACATTCTTGTCCAGTGGCAACCAGATCCGGAGCCCGGTCGCCGGCAGTGGCACGCTCACAGTGGCCAGATCCACTGCAGGCAACGCCAGCCTCCAAATGAACAACACGGCCAACACCTTCACCGGCGCGATGAATCTGGATGACAAGGCCGATAATGGAACATCCAACTACTTTTTCAACAGCCTCGGAGACGGCCCCGGCGCTGGTACCATCAGGCTGGGTTACGGCGGCCAGGGTGCCGGTTTCTTGTTGAACAGCTCTGCCATCGCGCCGCTGGTCCTGAACCATCGCCAGTTGGATATCGGCGGCACCCGGTCCTCCATCGTGAACATTATAGGCGACCCCGCCAAATCCTTCATCACCCTCACCATCAACACCGACCTGCTGTTCACCGGCGCGGGCAGCAGGACCCTGAGCCTCGACGGCCCAAACGCCGGCGACAATACCATCGCAGGCAAGATCCCGGACGGACTCACCGGCACGGTGATCAGCTTGGAAAAGAACGGTACCGGCAAGTGGGTTCTCAGTGGAGCAAACACCTACACCGGCAACACCACGGTGAATTCGGGCACTCTCGTGCTCGCCAGCACCGGCCAATTGAAGTTCGCGGTCACCGATAGCGCCAGCACCAGGCTCACCCGCAATGGAGGAAGCGTCACCCTGAATGGCAGCTTCGTCATCGACACCTCGGCCACCACCAATGCGGCCGCAGGGCCATGGACCTTGGTCAGCGGCAGCAACGTCACCTACGGTGAAACCTTTAGCGTCGCGGGCTTCACGGATGCGGGAGACGGCAGTTGGTCCCGGCAGATCGGAAGCCAGACATGGGCATTCGATCAAGCCACTGGCCAACTCGCTCTCAGCGCCGCGTCCGGCTACGCTGGCTGGGCTGCCACCCATGCGCCGAACGGCAGCGCGGATGGCGACCATGACGGCGATGGCGTGCCCAACGGCGTGGAATATGTGCTCGGCGGCGACAAGGACACCAACGACACCGGCAAGTTGCCGACCTCCTCGATCGATGGCGACGACATGATCTTCACCTTCGTCCGTGACCAAGCC
>JALRFY010000255.1 GCA_023253625.1 Akkermansiaceae bacterium
TCGGCAGATGATTATGCTAAATATCAAGCATTAAACCGTTTGGCAGGGAGAACAGGCACTTTCTTGACTGATCCTACTCTAGCAGGAAGTGCTGCACAGCAACAACTATTTGATACCGCAGGATTTAAAGCGGCAGCGGAAGGACGCAAGGCTGATGCAACGCAAGCTCAAACTCAAATGAATCAATTGAAGGCTGAATTAGATTATCGCTCACAATTTACAAATGAAATGAGAAATAATTTCCAGAAGGGGTGGGCAGGGAATCAATCATCCCGCAAACCTCCCGGCGATCGGCGAGGCGCTCGCGGGTTTGTTGGACATGGGACCCGGACAACTCGCCGCTCTCACCCGCGCCAACACCATCGCATGGATGAATGGATAGCGCGTATGGGACCGTAGGGTGTTACATCCAATCATGAAAATCCCCGCCGCGCTCTCCATCTTCCTGCTTGTCTGTTCCTTGTCCGCAGCCGCCGCAGAGCGCCACCGCGATTCGCCCGGTGCCACCACTTATCACATCGACCCCGCCGCCGGAGACGACTCCCGCAGCGGCCTTGCGCGCGACCAGGCATGGCGCACATTCCATCATCTCGGCCAGCTCCGGTTGGCCTCCGGGGACCGCGTGGAAATCGTCGCGCCCGGCGAGTTGACGCAGACGCTCTCGCTCAGCGGATCGGGCACCGCGGAACGCCCCATCGAGGTCCGCTTCGCTCCCGGCCGTTATGATGTCCGCCCGGATGGCCTCCATCGCGAGGCATGGCAGATCTCCAACACCAACTCCGATCCGGACACCCCCAAGGCCGTCGCGCTTCATGTCAACTCCGCCTCACACATCCGCGTTTCCGGGCCGGGTGCGCGATTCGTTGCCCGTGGGAAAATGATCCACGTTTGCATCGAGGAATCGGACCGCATTGCCATCGACGGGCTTGCCTTCGATTACCACCGGCCCACCGTTTCCGAGTTCAAGGTCAGCGAGGCCGATGCGGATTCCGCCGTGCTGGAAATTCACCGTGACTCGGCCTATTCGGTCACCGATGGGAAACTGCTTTGGCAGGGCGAGGGGTGGACGGAAACCGGCGGCCTCGGCCAGCAGCTCGATCCCACAAGTGGGCGCGTCCACCGCATGGCCGATCCGCTCAAGGGCCTTGTTTTCGAGGAACTGCGGCCGTTTTCCGTCCGCGCCAGCGGCTCGCACCGCCTCCAGGCCGGCCACATTTATCAGCTGCGCAATCCGTTCCGCGATTGCGCCGGCGTCTTCATCCGCCGCAGCCGCGATGTCACATGGAAGGACGTCCGTTTCCACTTTCTGCATGGTATGGGTGTCGTCAGCCAGTTCTCGGAAAACCTGACCTTCGACACGGTTTCCGTCGCCCCCGATCCCGACAGCGGCCGCACCACCGCCGCATGGGCGGATTGTTTCCACTTCTCCGGTTGCCGCGGCAGGATCGTGGTGGAGGATTGTGTTTTTTCCGGAGCGCACGACGACGCCATCAACATCCACGGCACCTATCTGCGCATGGTGGAGAAACTCTCCGGCAAGCAGATCAAGGTCCGCTTCATGCATCCACAGACCTTCGGTTTCATGGCCTTCAATGCCGGAGATGAGGTCGGCTTCGTCCATCCCGAAACCATGGCAACGCTGGCGAACAACCGGGTGGCGGCGGCCACCATGCCCGATCCGAAGGAGCTTCTGCTCACGCTCGAACAACCCGTCCCGGACGGGCTGCCGGAAGATGCCGTGCTTGAAAACCTGACTTGGAATCCCGAGGTCGAAATCCGCGGCTGCAAGGTCTCGCACATCCCGACCCGCGGTTTCCTGCTCACCAGCTCCCGCAGGATGCTCGTCGAGGACAACGAATTCATCGCCACCCACAGCAGCGCCATCCAGGTCGATGCGGACGCGCGGAAATGGTACGAATCCGGTGCCGTCCATGATCTCACCATCCTCCGCAACCGCTTTCTTCACTGCGGCGAGCCCGTCATCGCCATCCAGCCGCGCAACAGCGCTCCCAACCCTGCCTTCCACCGCAATATCCGCATTCTGGAAAACGAATTCATCCTTGGCGGCGACAACGCCGTCGGTGCCAGCGGCACCACCGGACTCCGCGTTTCGGGAAACACCATCCGAGCCGCCGCCCCACTGGACGACACCCGCGCCATCCGCACCCGCGATTGCGGAGATCTGAGCATCGAGGGCAATGACTACCAACTTTTGGCGGAGTGAAACGGGAGGCCCACGACTGTCCGTCCAGTCTTCGGTATTTGTGGTCTTTTTCCGCCACCTGTGTTGACGCATTTCAGGATTCCCATTTGGCATCACGCGGATATCACCGGGCGCGTGAGTTCCCAATTGCCATTTGAGCCGTCGATCGGGGTGATCGGCGGCAGCGGTTTGTATGACATGGAGGGCTTGGATGGGTTTTCCGAAATTTCCGTCGCCACGCCCTTCGGCGAGCCCTCCGATCAGATCGCCGGCGGGCGCGTGGAGGGGCGCAAAGTGTTTTTCCTGCCGCGCCACGGCGTCGGCCACCGGCTGCTGCCGCACGAGATCAACCACCGCGCCAATATCTGGGCACTGCGCTCGCTCGGCGTGCGCTGGCTCATCTCGGTATCCGCGGTCGGCAGCCTGCGCGAGGAATTCAAGCCGCGCGACCTGGCGGTGCCGGACCAGCTCATCGACCGCACCGGCACCGCCGCCAAGCATACGTTTTTCGGCCGTGGCATCGCCGCGCATGTCGGTTTCGCGGACCCCTACTGCCCGGACCTGCGGGCGGTGTTGTTGGAGGCTGGCAGGGAGGTTTCGGAAAACCTGCACGACGGCGGCACCTATCTCTGCATGAACGGCCCGGCGTTCTCCACCCGCGCCGAGGCGGCGATGCACCGGATGATGGGAGCCGACCTCATCGGCATGACCAACGCCCCGGAAGCCCGGCTGGCCCGCGAGGCGGAGATCTCGATGGCCGCCCTCGCGCTGGTCACCGATTACGATTGCTGGAAAGAGGATGAGCAGGCGGTGGAGGTGGATGCGGTGATCGAAAACCTGCGGCAATGCAGCGAGACCGCCAAACGTCTTGTGCGCGCCGCCATCGCGAAAATCCCGGCCATGCCCGCCAGCGCGGCGCACCGCGCGCTCGATGCCGCGCTGTTCACCGCCCGCGAAAACTGGCCGGAAACAACTGCCGCCGACCTTGCGCCGATTCTCGGCCGTTTCGGCTGAGGGTTTCCGATCAGAAGCCGAGCCGCGTGGCCTGCCACAAAGGTCCGGCGCCGCTGCCGATGCGGCTTTTTTTCGCATTGAGTCCGGTTCCAGCCAAAACGATCCAAAGCGATCCAGTCCATGGCCCGCATTGTGTTTCAAATGCTGCAAGGGGCTTGCGGGCGGGCGGGTTCCGCGTTCAACTGGCGGCGCTGATGACGATTGCAGAGAAACAACAGGAATTGCTGGAGGCACTGGCCTTGTTCCAGGATTGGACGGAACGCTACGAATACGTGATCGGGCTGGGCAAGAAGCTGCCGCCGATGGATCTGGCCTCGAAGAATCCCGGGAACCTCATCAAGGGCTGCCAGTCGCAGGTGTGGTTGGATGCGGAGCTCAAGGACGGCTGCGTGCGATATTTCGCCGATTCCGACTCGCTCATCACCAAGGGGATGATCGCGCTTTTCGTGCGGGTGCTGGATGGCGAGAATCCCGATGCAATCCTGACCGCAGACATGGGATTCATCGATCAAACCGGCTTGAAGGAACATCTCGCGCCGACCCGGGCCAATGCGTTGAACCTGATGGCCACGCAGATGAAACAGCGGGCGCTGGCGTTTTCCGCAGGCGCGTGATGGCGATTCAGAAAAATCGTGGGATTCCACGCCAGGATTGTCTGAGTGAAGCCTTCAGGCGGTTTCTTCATGCCATGAGCGGGGAGGGGCATGTGGGAGCGTGAAATCAGACGCAGCAATTTTGGTGCGCGGTAATTTTCCGAATCCGGATCTGGGTCATTTCAGCTCCGCGCGACGCTGGCGGCTCCAGGTCAGCCCCTCCTGGTATTCGCCGTGGCTCGGGCGCAGGGCGGTGAGCTTTTCCCAGAGCGAAACGGCGGCATCAAAGGTGCGGCTGGCGTCACCCTTGCGGTTGGCGATTTGCAGCGCATGGCCTAGGTCGCTTGCGAGGTAGGCGGACGCGCGAAGGATCTGCTCGGGCAGCGGACCGCTCACCGCATCGTCGCGGACCAGGCTGCCCAATAGATCGCGGGCGCGGCCGAGCCACTCGATTTCGCCGTCGATCTGGCCGGAATCGCCGAGCAGCCTTGCTTTCTGCCACCAGAGCAGGGCGAGGCGGTAAGCGGGCAGCGGATTTGCGGCGGGCGCGGCGCGGATACCTTCGAGCATGCGGATGGCTTCGTCGTAGAGCGGTAGTGCTTCATCGGGTTTGCCGCTACCGCGCAGGATGCCTGCGCGCAGGCCGAGCAGGGTGGCTTGGAGCACGGCATCGCGATGGGATGCAGGCAATGCGGCGAGTGATTTTACGGCGGCTGCGATGTGGATCGATGCGCGGTCCGGGTCGCCGGATACCATGGCGGCCTCGGCCATTGCGGTGTGCGCGGCGGTGAGGATGTGCTGTAGTTCCGGGGCTTCTGGGTGTTTTTCCGCGGCTTTTTCCAATTCCGCCAGTGCGAGGGCGTGCACTTCGAGCGCGTCGCCCGGATTGCCGATGCCTTCGAGGATGGTGGCGGTGGAAAGGTGGCATGCGGCGAGTTTGGAGCGCAGCACCGCCGCATCGGGGCGCTGGCTGGAGATGGAATTGAGCATCTGGGTGGCGCGCATCAACTGCTCGAGCGCGCGGGTCTCGTCGCTGCGTGCGGCGTGCATCCGGGATTCGTGCAAGTCGAGCAGGGCGAGCAGGAAATCGAGACGCGCGGTGTCCAGTCCGGAGCGCGGCACTGCGGCCAAGGCTTCGCGCGCGGCGGCGAACGCGGCGGCGGCTTCCGATTTCGACTGTTCTTGGAAAACCATCGCCAGCCACAAGCGGCCGGCGGCGAGGCGGAGGGACAGCGCGGAAATGGGCGGTGCTTCATGCCAGTGGTTGGCAGCTTCATCAAGGCGGGCGGCGGCTTCCTCGGGCTCGCCGAGCGAGAGCGAGATTTCGGCGAGCCGCAGACGGGTCATCGCGCGCTCGTCCACCAGTTCCGGTTCCTGGCTGGCGTGCTTGAGAAAATCCTCGAATTGTTGATCAAGCAGCCGCAACCGCAACTCGCGGCCATCGAGCGGCGGCATGTGGCGGTGGTGGTCCGCCATGAGCCACGCGAAGAGGCGGTCAGCGGCGAGTTCCGAGGCCTTGAGGCGCGCAACCCAGGTCTCGCGCTCGTCCACCAGTGCGGCGGCGGTTTCCGCAGCATGGGTATCGGCGGCGGATCTCGCGGCGGTTCCGGTTTCGAGATCGGCTTCCAGCACGCGGATCTGGGCGTCGTGGGATTTTCTCAACTCCTCGATTTGCAAACCCCGCTGGTGCCAAAACGCGGCGAAAAGCAGCGCCAGTGCCGCTGCCCCGGCGTGCCCGAAATACGAACGGCGGGCGCGCGTGGCATCGTCGCGAGGTGCGTCGCACGATGCATCCACCGCTGTCGCTATGGCGGGGCTGTCCTGCCGGGTTTCCGCCAGGCCTGCGGCGACCTCGATCATGTCGCGTGGACGGTCCGCGGGGTTGAGGGAGAGACAGCGCTCGATCCAGCCACGGAGGACCATCTCATGCGGACCGCTGGTGTCTGTGGGCCAGGTGAAATCATTCTGCGCCTCCAGATTGGCGGCGATTCGCTTCAAGTCCGCCCGGATGTTCTCGGTGCGGGTTTTCCCGGCAGCAGGTGCGACATGGGAAAATGTGGCGTGGCAGCGCGGGAAGCTGCCGGTCAAAAGCCGGAAGGCCAGGACGCCGAAGGCGAAGACATCGCAGCGGAATCCATCGGCCGTGTAGGCTGCCGCGTCGCGCAATTGCTCCGGTGGCTGATAGAGCAGGGCGTCGGTGAAATCATCCTTGTCGATTCCGGGCATGTGGCCGAGCGCCCAATCGCGCAACAAGACCCCGCCGGTGGCGTCGAAGAACACATTTCCTGGCTTGAGATTGCCGTGCGGCACGTGGCGCGCGTGCATTGCGGCCAGCGCGCGGGCGATCGCCTTGACGGTCTTCCACGCGTCCAGTCCGGGGTAGTCATCGAGCCGATGCTGGAGCGATCGGGGGGCGGGCGGTGCTTTATCGCCACCATCCGCCAAGAGGTCGGAAACGAAACATGACGGTTCTCCACGGAAATCGCAGGCGAGAACCGGCATCACACCCATTGGCCAGCCGCCGGTGCCCAAAAGGCGGGTGGCGTTTTCCAACAAATGCAGGTTTACCGCAGAGGCATCGAGGATTTTGAGGGCCAGCGGCGGTCCCTCTGGGCTTTTGACGCGGAACACCGTGCCACAGGCTCCCTCACCGATCCGTTCGTGATCCGTCAGATCATCGATCCGGATCCTGTCGTTTTCCCAAATCGCCATGACGCTCTCTAGAGCACGCGCATCGCCGCGCCAATCCCGAAGCTGGCTCACTCTTGAAGCCAGGTCTTGGGCCGGTAAACCAGCGCGTAAGGCACGAAACACACTGCGGTGCCGAGCATCAGCCAAGTGAAGAACCTGAAATACGCGGTGCCGTGGAGCTTGGTCTGGCCGCCGACGAAGGCCTTGGTTTCGACCGGTTGTTCCACGCCCGCGGCCGCAGCTGGTGTCGATTCGCCCATGCCCAGTTCCTTTTTCCGCCGTTCAAGCCATGTCTCGGCGGGCCGCAGGCGGTCGGTCCAAGAGGCTTGCGAAACACGTTCGGGCCCGGCCACGGTGACAATGTATCCCATGTCCCAGCGGGTGTTGGGCTTGCGGTCCGGGCCGTTGGATATCAGGCGCGCGGTGCGGTCGTTGAGACGCTCGTAGCGGATCGGATTACCCCACGGGTCGTTGCCAAGCGTGCCGCCAAAGGATGCGGCAAGTTGGTCTGGCCGGGGGAAGCCGTCCGCGCCAAATGTGGTGGTGAATACACGCAGCAGTTGATCGAACGCATCACATTCCGGCAGTTCGAATCCGGCCACCACCCCGCCCTTGAGGCGTGCGATGATGTCGTCATCCGTGCCGGTGGTGCCGTCGTATCCGGGCAGCACGATCGTGCGCGGGTCCTTGCGCCAGTCGGCCGGGAGCTTCAGCACCGCCTGTTCCAGCTGGATCGCGGCGGCGTCCGGGATCTGGATGTATGTGTTGATGCCGGCGACGAGGAAATTACCGATCGCCACCGCGCCGAGATAGAAGCACATGATGACGGATTTCATCGTCCGCGGCGCCT
>JALRFY010000147.1 GCA_023253625.1 Akkermansiaceae bacterium
TCTTCGGTCAGTTCGATCGGCTGGTTTGGCAATCGCTGCAGGCCCGACTTGGTGGCAGTGATACCTAGTGCCTCGACTGCCTGCGAAAGCTGCGCGAAGGCCGTGTAGTCGCCAATGACCGAAACCACTCCCTCATCGACATGCATTTCCTCGAGGCCGGCATCGATGAGTTCGAGCTCGATCTCTTCGAGGTTCTTGCCCTCGGGTACAGGAAACTCGATCACCGACTTGCGCGAGAACATGAAGTCAAGCGCGCCGGAGTTGAGCAGCTGGCCGCCGTTCTTGTTGAAGATGGTCTTGATGTTGGTGACCGAGCGGTTCGAGTTGTCGGTGGCCACCTCGATGAAGAACTGCGAACCGTGCGGCCCCTTGCCCTCGTAGCTGATCTCGGAAATTTCGGCCGCGTCCTTGCCGCTGGCGCGCTTGATGGCCGCATCGATGTTTTCCCGCGAGAGGTTGCGCGCTTTGGCATTGGCGATGGCCACCCGCAGCCGGGCGTTGGTCTCCGGGTCCGGCCCGCCGTCCTTGGCGGCGAGGGTGATCGACTTGGCGAGCTTCGGAAAAATT
Organism: Akkermansiaceae bacterium; assembly: GCA_023253625.1. Lineage (GTDB taxonomy): Bacteria > Verrucomicrobiota > Verrucomicrobiia > Verrucomicrobiales > Akkermansiaceae > Luteolibacter. The sequence continues at coordinate 568 of JALRFY010000147.1, forward strand.
TTGGACATCGTAGCCCATCGGCTTTCCTTGGCGCGGCGGCGGCATTCAAAGGCTCTTCCCATGGCAATGATCGTGGTTCGCGGTGGCGGGCGGCCATTCAAGCAGCCCGCCACAAAAGCTCAACCGGGAATCCGCGCTGGCATCCCGGCACGCCGCTCCTTTATCGTGCGCGCGCCCTTGCGGCGGATTTTTCCCATGCTCGCCTTCTCAACCTGCTGGAACAACGGCCGTCACCACGACGGCGAGGCAATGATCCACGAAATCGTGGACCTCGGCTTCCGCCACATCGAACTCTCCCACGGAATGACGGTGGCCAAGCTGCCCGGCATCCGCAAGGCCTTCAAAAGCGGCCTCTTCACCTGCGCCGGCGTGCACAATTATTTCCCCGCGCCGGTGGAGGTCATGATCGACGCACCGGATGCCTACGAGTTCACCTCACACCGCGCGACCGACCGCAAGCGCGCGATGGACATGACCCTGCGCACGCTTGATGTGGCCGCGGAGTTCGGAGCGCGCTACCTGGTGCTCCACATGGGCTCGGTGCCGATGAATCCCGCCAAGTGGACGCGCCCGCTCACCACCGCAGTGGCGGAAGGACAGGCGCACGCCCCGCGTTTCATCAAGCGCAAGAACGCCTTCGTGAAGAAACGCGAGAAAATCGGACCCTTGTATTACCACCGGGCCATCGAAGCGCTGGAGCAAATCGCCGCCCGCGCCGCGGAACTGGAGGTGAAACTCGCCATCGAATCCCGCTCGCGCTACGAGGACGTGCCCAGCGAACGCGAAATGATCGCGCTCCAGCAGCACTTCGCCGAAAACCCCTGGGTCGGCTATTGGCACGACTTCGGCCACGTCCAGCTCAAGCACAACCTCGGCCTGCTCGACCATGGCCAATGGCTCGCCACCATCGCGCCACACCTCATCGGCGGGCATGTCCACGACGTCGAGTGGCCCGCGCGTGACCACCGCGTCCCGTTCGCCGGCACACTCGATTACGCATCCCTGCTGCCATATTTCCCAGCCGCCTGCCCGCTCGTCTGGGAACTCAGCCCCTCCCGCGATGCCGCGGACATCCGCGCCGCACTCGTAAAATGGCGCACGCTTTTCCCCGACCGCGCTTGAACGCCTCGTGGCAATCGACGCGTGGCTTTCCGCAAAAAAACAGCAGAATAGCCAGCCATGCTGCATTAGTTTATCAAATCATGAATGCCACCCAGAAAGAGGAAATCCGCCGCATGCTGACCGAGGAACGCCAGCGCATCGCCACCGAATGGCAAAACCACGGCGGCGAAGGCGGACCGCTCGACCACTGGGAAACCCGCAACGTCGAGGAACGCGCCGTGCAAATCGCCAGCGAGGCCGTCGAACGCCGCATCGCCCACGACGACCGCAACCTGATCCTCAAGCTCGACCACGCCCTCGAACGGCTCGATGACGGGACCTACCAAACCTGCGAGCATTGTCATGACGCCATCCCCATCGAGCGCCTCATGGCCAAGCCCTCGGCCTCGCTCTGCGTCGCCTGCCAGGAAATGAAGGACGCCGGCTTGCTCAAGATGCGTTGAGCGTTGCCAGCCCCCTTGTTGCAGAAAAACCCGCATTTTCCGCCATCCCGTGCGACGGGGTTGACGCTGCGTGGCCGCCGTGCACAATGCGCGCCCGCGCCGCGGAAAGAGCCGCGCTCGCGATTCCCACCTCAAGCCATGACCACCATCGCCATCAACGGATTCGGCCGCATCGGCCGCCTTGTCTTCCGCGCCCTCGTCGAACAGGGCCACCTCGGAAAAACCTTCAACGTCGTCGCCGTGGGAGACATCGTCCCTGCCGACAACCTTGCCTACCTGCTCAAATACGACTCCACCCAAGGCCGCTTCAACGGCACCGTTTCCTCCAAGAAATCCTCGCCCGACCTCGCCGACGACGACGTGATCGTGGTCAACGGCCACGAGATCAGGGTCGTCAGCGCCCGCACTCCCGACGGCCTGCCATGGAAGGAAATGGGCGTCGAGATCGTCATCGAGTCCACCGGTCTCTTTACCGATGCGGAAAAGGCCAGGGGTCACATCACCGCCGGTGCCAAGAAGGTCATCATCTCCGCTCCCGCCAAGGGTGAGGACGGCACCTTCGTCCAAGGCGTCAACGACGACCAATACGATCCCGCCAAGCACCACATCATCTCCAACGCGAGCTGCACCACCAACTGCCTCGCCCCGCTCGTCCACGTGCTGCTCAAGGAAGGCATCGGCATCGAGGAAGGCCTCATGACCACCGTCCACTCCTACACCGCCACCCAGAAGACCGTGGACGGCCCGTCGCGCAAGGATTGGAAGGGCGGCCGCACCGCCGCACTCAACATCATCCCCTCCACCACCGGTGCCGCCAAGGCGGTCGCGCTCGTCTGCCCGGAAGTAAAGGGCAAGCTCACCGGCATGGCCTTCCGCGTACCCACCCCCACCGTCTCGGTGGTGGACCTCACCGTCAAGACCGTGAAGGAAACCTCGCTGGCCGAAATCAAGGACCTCATGAAGAAGGCTTCCGAAACCTACCTCAAGGGCATCCTCGAATACACCGAGGACGAGGTGGTTTCCTCCGACTTCATCCACAGCGCCGCCTCGTCCGTCTTCGATGCCGGCTCGTCCATCGAGCTCAACTCGAAGTTCTTCAAACTTGTGAGCTGGTATGACAACGAGTGGGGCTACTCCAACCGCGTCATCGACCTGCTCAACGACGTGGTCAAGAAGGGCATCTGAGCCTTCGCCCACCAAACTCACACATTCATATCATCGTCACGGCGGCTCCCCTCAAGGAGCCGCCGTTCTTCTTTTTAGAATAGGCACGACAAGCCGCCAAGATGCCCCTGGAAGCGAGCCGGGAATCTTTGCAACGACTCGTCACCGCCGTCCTCATCGAAATCTCCCAAGCCTGGGAAACCGGGAAATCCTGCCTGAAACCACAAAACTAACAGAAAAACAAAACCACAGCCACCTGCTTCAGGTAAAAGCCTTGAAGAATTTTACAGAAAA
>JALRFY010000175.1 GCA_023253625.1 Akkermansiaceae bacterium
TCGTCGGTGTCTTCGACGCGGAGGACGAAGGTGCCGCCGTGTTTTCGTGCGAAGAGCCAGTTGAAGAGCGCGGTTCTCGCGCCGCCGACGTGGAGGTAGCCGGTGGGCGAGGGAGCGAAGCGGGTGCGGACGTTCATGCGGGTGGTTTAGGCCCGCGGACGGCCAAGGTCCATCCCGAAGCGGCATTTCACTCGCCCATCACGCCCATCGCCCGTGGCAGCCACAGGGTGAGGTCCGGCCAGTAGGTGATGAGGCCGAGCGCGGCGATCATCGCGGCGTAGAACCAGATCATCGCCCTGGAGACCGCGCCGATGGACGAGTTTCCGACGGTGCAACCGAGGAACAGGCAGGTGCCTACCGGCGGGGTGCAGATGCCGATGCAGAGGTTGGCGATCATGATGATGCCAAAGTGGATGGGATCGAGCCCGATGCCGATCGCCACCGGCAGGAAGATCGGAGTGAACACCAGCACGGCGGGCGTCATGTCCATGAAGGTGCCGACGATCAACAGGATGATGTTGATGGTCAGCAGGATCATGAGCGGGTTGGACGAAATGCCGAGCAGCGCCTCGCTGACGAGTTGCGGCACCTGCTCGGAAGTCAGCAGCCGGCTCATGGCGGCGGAGGCGGCCACCAGCAGCAGCACCACACCGGAGGTGCGGGCCGATCCCATGACCAGCTTGGGCAGATCCTTGAACGGAATTTCCCTGTAGGTCACAACCGCGAGGATGAAGGCCCACAGGACTGCCACCGCAGAGGCTTCGGTGGCGGTGAAGGCACCGGAGAGGATGCCCCACAGAACGAAGATGATGAGCAGGAGGCTCGGCAAGGCACGGCCGAGTGCCGGAACAAATGCCGGGATCGTCATTTCCGCGCCGTCGGCGGCCACTTTGCCGTAGCCGCGGCGGATGCTGATAGCCACGCCCACCGCCATGATGAACAATCCCATCATCAGGCCCGGCAGCAAACCGGCGATGAACAGCGCTCCGATCGACACATTGGAAGCCACCACCGCATAAACGATCATCACGTTGCTGGGCGGAATGAGCAGGCCGGTGGTGGCGGCGGTGGCGGTGACCGCGATGTTGAAATTCTTATCGTATCCCTTGCGGTTCATTTCCGGAATCAGCGTGCCGCCCACCGAGGAAACGGCGGCCAGCGCCGAACCGGAAATCGCGCCGAACAGCATGCAGGTGAGCGTGTTGACCGCCGCCAGGCCACCGCGGAAACGGCCGACGAGCGAGGCGGCGAGATCGATCAGGCGCCGGGCCAATCCACCGGCACCCATCAGGTCGCCGGCGAGCACGAAAAACGGGATGGCAAGCAGCGGGTAGTTGTCGAGGCCGTTGGCCATTTCACGCGAGGTGGTGGGCAGCACCGATTGGTAGCCGAGCGCCCATGCGGCGAGCACGGTGGACGCGCCGATCACGATGGCCACCGGTGTGCGCAGCAGCAGCAGCGCCGTGAAGACCACCAGCATGATGGCAAGACCATCGCTCATGGCAGCACCTCCCCGTCCTGTGGTTTCGCCAGCAGGGTTTCCGCAAAGTGCCCGATCGCGATCAAGCCGATCAACGCGCCGCTCACCGGCAGGCAGAAGTATTGCCATGCCTTGAGGATGCCGAGCGCGGGCATCGTCTGGCCGGAGGCGAAGCGTTCGCGGAACAACTCGCCGCCGCCGTAACCGAGCACCAGCACGGCGAAAAGGAAAACGACCGCATGCTCGACAAGCAGCGCGATGCGGCGGGCCTGCGGGTCCATACGGGCCACCAGGATGTCCACACCGAGATGAGCTTGGCGGGTGTAGGCGAGCGCCGCGCCGAGAAACGCCAGCCAGACCATCAGGAAACGCGCGCACTCCTCGGTCCAACGCGCCTGGTCACCGAGAAAGTAGCGGGTGAACACACCCCACAGCACGTCCAGCAACAAGGCCACGAAGACCAGCGCACAGAGCGGGCCGAGCAGGGTATCGAGCGCTTTGAGGATGCCCTTGATCATTCGACCGCGCGGATTTTTTCCACCAGCTCGCCAATCGCGCCGGTGGCGTGTTTCTTCATCACGGATTCGGTCCGCGCGGCGAATTCCCCGAGGTTCGCCTCGACCACGTTGACCCCGGCTTTCTTGACTTCCTCGATGGCCTTGTCGGATTCCTCAGCCCAGACCTTGCGCTGATAGATGCCGGACTCGCGCGCCGCTTCGGTGATCCAGCCGCGTTCCTCCGGGCTGAGATCCTTCCACACCACGGCACTCATCACGAGCACATCGGGAATGCGCGAGTGGTGGTCGAGAATATAGTGCTTGCAGATCTCGAAGTGGCGGCTGGAAAGCAGGCTGGGCGGGTTGTTTTCCGCGCCGTCCACGGTGCCTTGGCGCAGCGCGGTGTAGAGCTCGCCCCAAGCGATCGGGGTGGGCGAGCCGCCCATCGCCTGCACCATGTCCATCGCCACCGGATCGCTCATGGTGCGGATCTTGAGGCCGCGCAGGTCGTCGGGTCCGCGCACCGGGGTCTTGGTGTAGAAACTGCGGCTGCCGGAATCATACCAAGCCAGCCCGTGCAGGCCGCTGGTCGAGCCATCGGCACGGGCGGCGAGGCGTTCGAGCATGGCATCGCCGATTTCGCCATCGAGGACGCGCCAGAAGTGAGCTTCGTCGCGGAACAGGTAAGGCAGGCTGAAGGCCTGATAGACCGGCACGAAATTTCCGACCACGCCCGCGCTCACCTTGGTGATGGCGAGCGTGCCGGCCTGGGCTTTTTCGAGGCATTCCACCTCGGTGCCGAGTTGCTCGCTGTGGAAGAGCTGGAACTTCATCCGCCCGCCGGATTTCTCCGCCACCAGCCGTGCCATTTCCTCGAGGCCCCGGTGCACCGGGTGGCTGACCGGCAGGCCGTGGGCGACTTGCAGCACCTTGGCACCGCCATCGCCGCTTTCATCCCGCTGCCCCAGCCAGGCGAACCACCCGCCGGCGACGACCAAGCCGCATAACAGACCGAGTGTGTAAAACGATACGCGCGGACCCATGCGCGGAGAGTCAACAGCCGGCCACGGCACGTCAAGCCGTGATCCACCCTGGCAAAAGTCATTGCCAGGGTGGATCATCCGGTAAAGCGGGTGTAATCCCCTTGTGCGAGGAGCTTCGAGTCAGGCACCGGGAACGACCAAACGGAAAGCAAAGCGGGGCATGTCAGCCTAGATCAGCGAATGGCAATATGCAGTTCATCCGGGCAATTCATCCCAAGCTGATGAACATCGGCGAACAGTTTTCGCCACTCCCCGGGCGCCATGGCTTGATCCACTACTTGGAGGCTTTTGTTTCAAGCGCCTGGCGGATTCGTGACTCGCGCAAGTCAGGGCTGAAGACCTCCTGGACAGTCTCGCCATTTTCATCTGCCAACTCGATGAGAATCCCCTCGAGGCGGTCACCTTTGAACTGCTTGGCATGATCGACACAAGTCGGACAAGAGCTGAGTGATTTGCATGCAGTGAGGATCTTGACCAGGGCGGTGGAAATTTCGCGGGTGGAGCCGGCGGTGAGCAATGTGAATGTCTCGGATCCGCGTATGACCTCGATGTTGCCATTGGCGCGGGTGACGACCATGTGCCATTTGATGGGGATTTCGGGAACCACTTCGCTGGTGTGTGTATTGCGCACCATAATCCTGAAGCCGCCTTCCTCGGAGCGATATTCGTAGACATCACCGGCCATCTGCTTGCCCCGTTCGCCGGCGATTCGGGTGGCGGAAACCGATATGTGGTCAGTCAGCGCTTTTTTGCGGGCCCATTCCTTGAGGAAATCAACATCTTCCTCAACAAGAATATCATATTTGAAGCTGACGGTGCGTCCGTCATCAAGCCGCATTGTGACGTTGCCGGCATCGTGATTCAGAGCCAGCACCTTGCCTTGGAGTGTCTTGCCGGTTTCCTTCTGGGTGAAATCGCGGGCGGCTGCGGAAGCCATGCCGATTGCTAAAGTACAAGCGGCGAACACTGCGGAGCGGCGTCTGATATGGAGTCTCATAACGATGGAAATTACCACGCAGAGCACGACCGGCGAGTCAAAAATGCGGATGGATGCCATTCGCTCGTGCAAAGGATTCACCCGCGCCCGGCCGGAGCCGGACGCGGGTGTCCTCCATGAACGCATCCAAGCGTTCGAATTGCCCAAGAAAACCATTCACTCAGGGGCCGCCGGGCTCCACGCCGCCCTGGCGGAAATTGAGGCGCAGGCCATTGGCGTGATTCTCGATGTTGAGACGCTCGACACGGCGGCGCACGTCTTCGGGCGCGCCAGCCTTGTCTTGCTCGGTGTCCCAAGGGCCGGCCCATGTGATGTTGCCTTGCGGGTCTCGCACGGTAACTTCCCTGCCACCATCGATGGACTTCACTTCAATGCTCCCAGTCTCGTCCATCAGTCGGAAAGTCGCGCCGTGGTTCATGCGGATACCCCCCATATCCGGCAGGCCCGGAATTTCCTCAGCCATCTGACGCATGCGGCCTTGCAAGTCGCGCATCGCCTGGTCGATATCGGCCGGGATGTCTTGAATTCCTTGGCCGAAGCCGGGCACCAGCTCGCCCCGGTGGCCTTCAAGCATGCGGCGGACGCGCTCGGCGAATGGATCGGGAATGCCGTCGAGATTGAGCTGGTCCAAGGGCCGGACAGCGGGACCGGCAAGATCGGCAGGACGGTTGCCCAGAGTCACATCGAGTTTCTGCGGTTCACCGCGGCGGATGAGGTCGAGCTGTACGACGTCGCCGGGACTGTGTCCATCAATGGCGGCAGTGAGATCGTCGGCGCAAGCCACCGGACCGCCGGCAAAACGGGTGATCACGTCATGCACTTCCAAACCAGCCTTGGTGGCGGGGCTTTCGGGCATTACGGCGCGCAGGACGATACCGGAACCGGCATCTATCCCGAGATGTGCTGCCAGCATTTCGGGCACCCGTTCGGCGACCACACCTAGGTAGGCACGCGCGGGCACCGGATCAACCTGTGGATGTGGTGCCTCGCGGCCCGGGGCCAGCTCGGGAGGCGGTGGTGCGTCGTCGGGCGGGGCCTCGATGGCAATCACTGGCGAGGCGAGCAACACGGCAAGCGACGGTGTGATGGCGATGCGGAAACTCATGGTTGGGCGATTTTTCAATTTCAAAGGGTTAACGACAGACGCTCGGCAAATTGTCTAAGGAAACAATCCTCAATCGGTTTTGGCCGGCACGATGAGGTATTCGACACAAGGTTTTTCGACCTGATAAGTCCTGCCTTGGGCGTCCTTGAGGGTCACCTGATCGCGATAAACGAACTTGAGCACACGATGCGGGCGATTGCTGCCCTGGAGGATGACACCCTCGTCGGTGGCTGCGCTGAGGCCGCGGTTCAGCCCGGCAGGAGTGAGACCAGAGGGTATGGCCGGAGCGGCTGGAGTCACCGCATGTTCTGACGTGAAGCGTTTTTCAGAGGCGAGTGGGGTTACAGAGCGGGAAACCTGTGGCACGAACCATCCGGCGGCCGCGCCCACCATGGCGACAGCGGCAGCGGCGGCGAGCCATCTGCTGCCACGGCCGGACGCTGGCATGGCGGGCTCTTCGGCCATCGCAACCGGAAACCGGACGATTTTCGGCGGAGACTTGGGAAAGGGCAAATCCATCACTTCCGCGAGCAGGCGCCCGGTCATGTCGGGATCGAGCGGCAATGGCGCTTGAGCACGCACTTGGTGTTCCAATCCGAGTTCAAGAGGGCTGATGAAATCCCATGTACCATCAGCGCATTGTTCGAGGCGCTCCATAAAAATGCCATCAATTGTGGCGGGGCGGAAGGTGCGCAATTCATTTTCAAAATCTTTGAGTTCGCCGGACATGTGATGCAACGGATGTGGACAGTTTCGAATGGGTTTGGGGTTAGGTTTAGATCGAGATATCCCCCATGCGGCGAGCGCCTTTGAGGCTGCGCTTGAGGGCTTCAAGTCCATAGCGATACCGGGATGCCGCGGTGTTTTGAGAAATGCCGAGGGTTTCCGCGATTTCGGCGAATGTCCGTTCGCCCCAGATTTTCATGACGATCACTTCGGCGAATTTTTCCGGCAGTTCCTTGAGCTTCGCCTCGAGTTGCCCGCGCGTCTCGTCGTCGGACGATCCGCTGTCGAACCATGGGTGAAACGACTCGTGGCTCGCCTCTTCCTCATCATGGCCCGCGGCGTCCTCACGGCGCTTGCGTCGGTCATCCTTGCGGCTGAGGTCGATGGCGAGCCGGCGGATGGTGGTGTAAAGATAAGGCTGCCAGGACTCGGTGCCGCCTACGAATTCGTCGTTGCGGATTTTCTCCACCAATTTGACGAACGCATCCTGCAAGACATCTTGGGCGTCCTCGTAGGAGCGCGTCTGCTGGCGCGCGAAGAGAAACATCTTGGGGCCATGGACCTCGATCCACTCACGCCATTCGGACGCGGCGGCAGGTTGAGCCTCTTCGACGGTGGTCAATGGCGGCATGGTCGGATCAATCTCGCACATGAAAGCGGTGACAGGGCGGGCTTTTGTCTGGCGAAACGCATAGCAGCGGCAGAAACTTCCACGCGGAATGAAAATTGTGCGGTTTCCCACCGCTACGCCAGCCTTGTCTGCGGGCATTGACACGGCGGCGGCTGAGCGGCCACCCTCCGGCCATGTCACGTTTTGCCAACAAAATCGCGGTGGTCACCGGCGGCGGCCGGGGAATCGGTCAGGAAATCGCCCGCAAACTGGCCGCCGAGGGAGCCAAAGTCGCCGTGGTGAGCCGCAGCGAATCGAGCTGCAGCAAGGCTGCGGAGGAGATCAACGCGGAGTTTCCCGGCACGGCCAAGGCCTACGCCGTGGATGTGGCCGACCACCCTGCGGTGCAGGATCTCGCCAAGAAAATCGCCGACGAACTCGGCCCGGTGAACATTCTCGTCAACAACGCCGGCGTCACCCGCGACACGCTCCTGATGCGCATGAAGGAAGAGGACTGGGACACCGTGCTCGACACCAATCTCAAGGGCGCGTTCAACACCGTGAAGGCCTTCATGCGTCCGCTGATGAAGGCCGAGGACCCGCGCATCATCAACATCGCCTCGGTCATCGGCCTGATCGGCAACGCCGGCCAAACGAACTACTCCGCGAGCAAGGCGGGCCTGATCGGCTTCACCAAGGCGGTGGCGCGCGAACTCGCCGGCCGCTGCGTCACCTGCAACGCGGTCGCCCCCGGATTCATCACCACCGACATGACCGGCGAGTTGCCCGATGCCGTGAAGGAAGCCGTCTTGCAGAAAATCCCGCTCGGCAGCTTCGGTGAAACCACCGACATCGCGGAAATGGTCGCCTTTCTGGCCTCTCCCGCCGCCCGCTACATCACCGGCCAGGTCTTCGCCGTCGATGGCGGCATGACGATGTGATGTCTCTATTTCAGCTTTTGAATTGTTCAGCATATCGCCCAGATGGACCTGATATTACTGCGGCACGGCAAGGCGGAGGAATTCCACAAGAACGGCGACACCTCGCGGGAACTGGTGGAAAAAGGCCGGACGCAGGCGCGCAACGCCGGCAAAGTGCTGCTGCGCTCGAAATGGCGCCCGGAAATCGTTCTCACCAGCCCGCTGGTCCGCGCCCGCCAGACGGCGGATCTATTCTGCGAAGCCGCCGAACTCCCCGGCGCGGTGATCCAGAGCTGGCTGGCCTGCGGGATGACACCCGAACGCGCCATCCGCGAACTCGCCGGCTTCGGCGAATTCAAGCGCGTCGCCATCGTCGGCCACGAACCGGATTTCTCGAATCTCGTCGAGTGGGTCCTCGGCATCGCCGGCGGCGGTGTGACTGTCAAGAAAGGTGCACTCGTCTGCCTCACCATCGAGCCGCCGTCACGCCATGGCACGCTCCGCTTCCTCATCCCGCCGCAACTGGCGGATGACGTGGAGTGAGCCAAGCTACCCAGCCCGGCCTTCCTCGCCGCGCGGACGATGCCCGTGCCAGACGCAGCAGCCAGACTCTCCTCATTCACACAACTGGCGCGGCCGGTGCATGCCGGCCACGCCGCCGGAAATGGCCGCGGTGGATTTCGATCCAAAGAAATTCATGCGGGCGAAGATCGAAGCGCTGAAGCCAAGAAAGGCGGTTCTCATCGCCAAGGCCCGGAGCCCCGACCGCTCGGGCATTGCCACAGGCGTGGCCGGATCGAAGATCGTGGATCGAGGTGGATCCGCCCGACGATGGCCCCGGTGGATCGAGGCCCGCAGCAAACGCAACAAAGTTGCAAAATCAGAATGGGACTCGGCATGGGACACAAGGCGAAGCCCCCAAACGCCACAAGTGATTGATTTTCAAATTGGTGCGCGCTGTAGGGTTCGAACCTACGACCCCATCCGTGTGAAGGATGTGCTCTACCACTGAGCTAAGCGCGCTTTCAAGGGTTATTCGGCCCCTGTTGTAAATCCACAGTGCTGAATTTTTTGGTCCAGCACTCGCGGCGGCGGGAGCATTAAGTAAAGCCCCTGCCGGTGGGAAGGAAAACTTTGGGCAAAGTGGGCAGGTTTCTGCATGAGGGAGAGCTCGTGCTGAAATCGCGGATAGGAACCACGGATTCTTTCGTGGGGCTCTTCCGAGCGCCGCTTCTCAGCGTTGGCACTTCGGGCACCAATAGGTGGAGCGCTGGCCGATGACGGCGTGGCGGATGGGCGTCCCGCAGACCCGGCAGGGTTGACCCTTGCGTTCGTAAACGAAGAGCTGCTGGCGGAAGTAGCCGGGCTCTCCATTGGTATGGAGGAAATCGCGCAGCGTGGTGCCGCCGGCCTGGATGGCATCCGCCAGCACCTCGCGGATGGCGGCGACCAAGCGGGCGATGCGTTTCATGGAAAGACGTTTGGCCGGGGTGCGCGGCAGGATGCCGGCGCGGAAGAGAGCCTCGGAGGCGTAGATATTCCCCACCCCCACGACGACCATGGCGTCCATGATGACGAGTTTGATTGCGCTATTCCGTTTCGCGCAGACGGCAGCCAGAGAACCGGGCGTGAATTCATCGCCGAGCGGCTCGGGCCCGAGGCTCGAAAGCAGCTTGTGCCGCATCGGATCGCCAGAGAGGCGCAGCACGAGCCCGAAGCGCCGGGGATCGTGAAACCTGAGCTGCATGCCATTGTCGAGCGAGATGCCGATGTGGTCGTGCGTCTTCCATGGTGCGGCCGGGGTGACCAGGCGCAGGCTTCCGGACATGCCCAGATGGACGAGCAGCGTGCTGCCATCATCGATGCCGAGGAGCAGGTATTTCGATCTTCTTGCGGAGTTTGTGAAGCGCTGCCCCTCGATGGCGGAGAGGTTTTTGGAAACCGGCTGGCGGAGGTCATGACGGCGCACGATCACCTCGCGGATGCATGCGCCATTCAGGTGATGCGCAATGCCGCGGAGGGTGGTCTCGACTTCCGGCAACTCAGGCACGATGTAAAGAATGGTGACTTGGTTAGAAAACGAAACGGCAGGCGGCCAGCATGATCACCCGCGCGGCGACGCTGAACCGCAGCCCCGCAGCATGCGTGAGCGTGCTGGCGGCTTCCACGCGGTGGCTTCCACACAAAAGCGGACGATGTGGCATCGGGCGGTGCATGGCTTGGCTTTCCTATCGCGCCGCAGCGGGCGGATGTCCAGAACCCAGCCGGGGAAAAGGCGCCGGGATTCCCCAAGTCATTGACTTTTCTTGACATCTGTCATTCATTGAAGATCCTGCCCCAGCGATGTTGAGAAAGCGCATAGAGACGGCCAGATACACCCGGATGGAGGCGCGCACGCGGATAATCCGCGGTGCGGGACGCATGGGCTTCATGGCCTGCGGGGTGGCGCTTGGATTCGTGGTGGTGGCCACGGCCGTGCCGCAACACCGCGAGCTGGTCAAGCTGGAGGAGCGCCATCGCAACGCGGAACAACGCGAAGCGGAAGTGCTGATCCAGCGCGATCACCGTCGAATCGAGCTGAAGGCCTTGCGCGAGGATCCCGCGTATCTGGAAATCCACGCACGGGACCGCCTTGACTACTTCCGCGAGGGCGAGCGGGTATTGCGGCAGCGGCGCAACCGCTGAAGGACCAACCGAATCGATTCCCTTATGACCGGATGGCATGGATTTCCACAAGCGGAGCTAGCCGCCACCGGCTTTTTCCTCACGATCCAGCCGCTCCTCGATCACTGGGCATGGTGGATTGCCGCGTTCATGCTCGGAGCGTCTATTGGTTCGTTTCTCAACGTGGTGATCCATCGCGTGCCGCATGGCATGTCGGTGAACGACCCGAAGCGTTCATTCTGCCCGCAGTGCAAGAATACGATCCCAATGTGGCTGAACCTGCCCCTGGTGAGCTGGCTGCAGTTGCGGGGAAAGTGCCGATCTTGCGGCGCTCCGATCGCCTTCCGTTATTTCGCGGTGGAACTGCTCACGGCGCTGCTTTTCACGCTGCTATGGGTGGTGTTTGCCCCGCAGGCCCCACAGGTGGTTGTTTTCATGTGGCTGCTTGCCGCGCTGCTGGTGGCCATCACATTCATCGACGCTGAGCACCTGATCATTCCCACCGCGATGACATGGGGCGGCAGCGTCGCAGGGCTCCTCGCCTGCGCGCTTTGGCCGCGCCTGCCCATGCTTGCCGGCGGCGACCCGGGCGGCTGGATCGATGGCTTGAAACACGGTGCCATCGGCTGGCTCGCGGGCTTCGGCGGGCTGTGGGTGGTGGTGCAACTCGGCAAAATGGCCTTCGGCAAAAAGGCATTGAAGTTTGACCAGCCAGAGCCATGGCACCTGCGCGAACCACGCGACGACCACGATGCGCTGCACTTCGTGACGGGCGGCGAAGAAGTCGCCTGGTGGGATATGTTTTCCCGCAAGACAGACCGACTCATCGTCGAGTGCCAGGACATCCGTGTGGACGGCCAATCCGTCGGCGCGGGCAAACTGATCATCCGCGAAACGGAGATCGAACTGCCGGATGGCACCGTGCGCCACATCGGCGAGCTGAAATCGCTCGACGGCACGGCCACATCAGCCGTCATTCCACGCGAGGCGATGGGCGTCGGCGACATCCACCTGTTGGGCATGATCGGCGCTTTCTTCGGCTGGGCGGGCGTGTTTTTCGCGCTCTTCGCCGCCTCCATCTACGCCATCGTTGCCGCACTGATCGGGCGCATCGGCTTCGGGCGGCAGTTGCCCTTCGGCCCCTTCCTCGCGCTCGGCTGCCTCACCTGGGCCATCGGTGGCTGGCAACTCTGGAAATGGTATTTCGATTTCCTCAGTCCGCTGTGGGGCCCCTGATTCCGCGCCACGCTCAATCGGTCTCCCAAACCCTCACCCGCAGGGCCTCGGCTGCGGCGCGCGCCTCGGCTTCTTTTTTGCTCTTGCCCTTACCGGTGGCCAGCACGAGCCCCATCCAGGCAACCTCCGCCTGAAACACCCGGCGGTGTTCCGGCCCGGTCTCACCGATGATACGATAGAACGGTGCGGTCGGCTGGATCGCCTGCAGGCATTCCTGCAACTCTCCCTTCGGATTGCGCTCTTCCGGGCTGCTGGCCATGTTGCCGATTTCCGTTTCCAGGAGGCGCAAGACCAGCTCGCTTGCCTTATCCACTCCGGAATCCAGATACACCGCCCCGATCAATGCCTCGAAGGCATCGGCAAGTGTGGAAAGCCGCCTGCGTCCGCCGGTGGCCTCCTCGCCTTTTCCGAGCAACACATAATCGCCGAGGTGGATCGCCATCGCGAACCTCGCCAGCGCGCGCCTTGAGACCACCCGCGCGCGCAGCTTGGTGAGCCGCCCTTCCGGGAAATCCGGAAACAACCGGAACAGCTGCTCGGTGACAATCAATTGCAGCACCGCGTCCCCCAGGAATTCCAAGCGCTGGTTGTCGAAATGCGGACGCTGCGATTCGTATGCCAGGCTTGGATGGGTGAGCGCCTCGGCCAGCAGCAGAGAGTTGCGGAACTTGTAATGAATACGGCTTTCCAGCGGCTGCATGAGATCGTTGGCTTGGGATCCTGCTCCCCCGCCCGGTCTCCAGTGCTGCTCCTCATAACGGAACCCCGATGGGAAAGATGGGGTGGACGACGGGACTCGAACCCGCGACAACCGGAATCACAATCCGGGGCTCTACCAACTGAGCTACGACCACCATTGTGGGCGGGCGGCAGGGTTAGGTGATCCCCCGGATTTTGGAAAGTGGAAAAATCATCCTGCGGAGAAAATATCCACCATTGCCCATCACCAGCCATTCCAAGGAGATCGCGGCGAGCGAAATCCATGGT
>JALRFY010000268.1 GCA_023253625.1 Akkermansiaceae bacterium
CGCCGGGCTCGGACGCAATGTCATCCAGGCGATCAGCATGTGCCGGCAGGTACTCGAGGACGCCATGGCGGACTTCATCGCCAGCCGGCCGACGGTAGTGATGTTGGCGTTGTTGAGGCAGTTGGCGGCGCGCACCGAAAGCTCGATCTCGTTGACCGACATGTTGAGCAATTTCTTGAGCGCGGCGTTCTCCTCGCTCGATTCGGCCGGGGCCTCCTCGAATTCCACGGCGTTTTCGTCGTAGTTGACGAACACATCGAGGTGGTGGCGAAGAATGGCGGAAGCCTGAAGCAGCGCATCCTGTGGGGTGACGCGACCGTCCGTCCAGACGTCGAGCACCAGCTTGTCGAAATCGGTGAACTGCCCGACGCGCGCCGTTTCCACGGCGTATTTGACGCGGGTGACCGGGGAGAAGATCGAATCGATGGCGATCACGCCGATCGGCTGGTCCTTGCGCTTGTTTTCATCGCCGGTGGCGAAACCGCGGCCGACGCGCACTTCAAACTCGCAGTCGAATTTCACCTTCTTGTCGAGGGTGCAGATCACCTGGTCCTTGTTGACGACGGAATAAACATTGTCGTCCTGGATGTCGCCGGCGGTGACAACGCCCTCCTTCTCGACCTTGATGGAGAGGATGCGGGGCTCCTTGTCGTTGTGGGCGAACTTGACCTTCTTGAGGTTGAGGACGATGTCGGTGACGTCCTCGACCACGCCGGGGAGGCTGGAAAACTCATGTTGGACACCTGCAATGCGCACCGAGGTGATGGCGGCACCTTCCAGTGAGGAAAGCAGCACGCGGCGCAGGGAATTGCCGAGGGTGTGGCCGTATCCACGCTCGAAGGGCTCGGCAAGGAACTGGGCGTAGGTGTCGGAGGCGGTATCCTCGTTGCGGACGAGGCGGTTCGGTCGCTCGAAACGAGCAAGTT
Organism: Akkermansiaceae bacterium; assembly: GCA_023253625.1. GTDB lineage: Bacteria > Verrucomicrobiota > Verrucomicrobiia > Verrucomicrobiales > Akkermansiaceae > Luteolibacter. The sequence continues at coordinate 927 of JALRFY010000268.1, forward strand.
TGGTGTCTGACATGGATGTGGTGGTTGGCCGGGTTTCCCTCCAACGGGCACCCGCTGCGCCAGAGCGACAACGGGAAAGAGGACCTACGGCGTGTTTGATATGCCCGCGGGCGGCGAATAAAGATGCGGCAACCCGCCTTGCAAAGCATTTTTTCACCCGCAATCACGGCTGGTCCAGCCATCCAACGCATGCCGCACGGCTTCGCCCATCAACGCCGCAGGCGCTCGATTTCCTCCAGCAGCCCCAGGATGAGCTGCAGGCCGGCATCGTTCACGCCGCAGGTTTCCCTCAGGTGCTCGATGCGGCGCAGGGTCCGCAGCGCCTCGTCATCGTAGCACTCGCCATGGCCGCGCACCGGGCGGATGAAGCCGTGCTCCCGGTAGTGGTCGATGGTCTCCTCCGAAACACCGCTGATGCGGGCGAAAACTTCCAACGAGTATGTGGCATCGGGCTCCATGTTCATTGCTGGCGGCGAGGGTTGAAGGTGGATGTATCGCGCAGTTTTTCCCACATATGGCGCTCGGATTCGCCGATCCGCTCCGGCGTCCGGATCGAAAGCACCACATGAAAATCGCCACGGTCGCCGGATTTCCCCTTCGGCAGGCCGCGGCCACGCACCCGGAGCCGCTGGCCGGCGGCGCTGCCGTGCGGGATGCGCAGTTTCACGGATCCGTCGAGCGTTGGCACGCTGATGTCCGCGCCAAGCACGGCTTCCCATGGCGCCAGTTCCAGATCGTGGATAAGATCGGCCCCCTCGCTGCGAAAATCCGGATGCGCGGCATGGCGCACGCGCAGGTAGAGATCGCCCGGCTCGCCACCGCCGGTGCCAGGTTCGCCCTGGCCGGGCACCCGGATGCGCTTGCCATTCGTCACCCCCGGCGGAATTCGCACGGAAAAGCCATGACTGCGCGAACGGCCGGTCTGCGGATCAGTGATCTGCAACGAAACCGGCCGCACCGCCCCGTGCATCACCTCGTCCAAGGTGACCAGAATGTCGCCCTCGATATCGCTGCCGCGCATGCGGCCATGCCCCGGATGCGCAGCTCGTTGGAATCCCCCGGGAAATCCAAAACGCCCCGCGCCACCGAAGTATTGCTCGAAAAAGTCGCTGAACCCGGTGCCCCCGAAGTTGAATTCCTGGAATCCCCCACCCTGTTCCGGCGGCGGAAAACCGCCCTCATGACGCCAATCCGCGCCGAGACGGTCATATTTCGACCGCTTCCCAGGGTCAGACAGCACTTCATAGGCTTCGTTGATCTCCTTGAATTTTTCTTCGGCCGCCTGCTTGTCACCCGCCACGTCCGGGTGATGCTTGCGCGCGAGCTTGCGGAAGGCCTTTTTGATCTCATCGGCTGCCGCGTCGCGCGGCACCCCCAGAATCGCGTAGTAGTCTTTGAACTCCACGGACATGGTCGTGGCGGAAGACTAGCCCGGCCTGGGTCAGGATTCAAGCCCCCGTGCGAGGCCGTCAAATCGCCAACATCGGCGCCTCGGTCGGGCCGTCGCCATCCACCGCCAACACGGCGCCATTCGTGTCGAGAATCACGGTCCGCTGTTTCTCGAATTCAAGCGCCTCGGTGGTCGTCTCGGCGAAGAACTGGGCAAACCGGAGTTTCAGGGTCACCACATGCACGTCCTTGAACTTCCTGCCGCCATGCTCGAACTCCGCGTGAAACGCCGCGCTGGCGTGATATTCGAGTTTGCTGGAGGGCTGCATGTAGCGCTTGAACGATCGCTTCCCGTATCCCTCCACGAGGGATTTGTAGTAAGCCACCGCATTGCCGGTGATGGCGAAGGGAATGCGGATGCCCAGTTTTTCCTCATGCCACCACTGCACCTCGCCCTTGGCCAACGGCTGGCTGTCGCCCACGGCCTTGCGCAATGCCTCCTCGTCCGGAATCGCCGCCTCGGCCGCCGCGATCATTTTTCCCTGCACGGCATTGGCTGCCTCACGCCGGATCTCGACCACGTGCCTGCCCGCATCCGGTGGATACTCCTTCGGTTCCGTCCCCTCAATGACTGCCGCGTGCCCCCAACCGGAAAGCAGCGCGGCCAGGCCACCGAAAAAAAACATCCGCCAGCCCGAGGCCGCCATGCCCAGTGATAATGTCGCAAATCGAATCGTTTTCATACATCAGATAGAGACACCGGTCGCTCCGGATCCTTGGAAAATAAATGGAAAAATCGAACTTTGACCGGGTATCGGATAGAAAACGCGTGCTGTGTTGTTTCCTCATGGCGTTCTGACGACGACATCGTCGATATACCAGCCCATATAGTCATCTGAGCTGCCGCCAAATCCACGGAGCTTCCACTCGATGCGGACTTTCTGGCCGAGCGCCCCAACGGGGATGGGAATCGCCATGCCGCCATTGGCTCCGGCCCAGATGGCGGTGGTGCCGGACCCATCAGTGGCGGTGTAAACCGCGGGGGCAATCACGGTGTCACTATCGTCATCGATGATGTTGACCACCGCGGTGTCACCGGCTTCCAGATCAAGGGCTTGGGCGAAGAACAGCGTGGCACTGGTCACCCCGGTCAGGTCAATGACAGGCGAGCGCAGGGCGGTCGTGGTCGGGTCGATAAAGTATCCCGGGTTGCCGATGCCGGTGCCCCAGCAGTTGGCGGAACCCCCGTTGCCGGTTGTCACAGAGCCGCCGGGGCCGGTGGAATCCGGATCACCCCATGCCCATGGCGTGCCCTGCTCGGTGGTGACGATAAAGCCGCCGTTATCCTCCTCGAAGTCGGCGCTGAACAAGATGGCCGGCAAGCCGGATACTTCGAGGCGGGCAAACAACCTGCCGCCAGCCGCCAAGGCAGAAGGCAGCGTCACCTCCACTTTATCGATCCCGGCAGGTGCCGCGGCATAGAAGTCGTCGGTCACCAGGATCGACACGCCATCCACCCCTTCCTCCGCCGGTGTCCACGACTGGAGGTCAGTGCTGTAGCTGACTCGAATGGTCGCCGCCGGATCCGTGTTGGCAAGGTCGGCGCGACGGTAGGTGAAGACGAGACCGGTATCGCTTTGCGCAAGCGTCGGAGCAACCGAGCCCGCGTCGTTCACGGTCGGATTGCCGCCGACCACGAATTCAATTCCCGTGGACAGCCCGTCTCCATCAAAGTCGATTGTGGAATCGATGTTGGTGAGGCCCGGGAAGTCATTGGTCCAACCTTCATAGCCTCCAGTGACCACCCCCAACACCAGTTGTCCTTGGCTCACAGAGAGCGACGCAATGCCGTCAACTCCCACGCCATTGACGATGAGCGCGCCGGGCGTTCCCGAAACAAGGGCGCTTCCACCCGCGGCCACCAGCACATAATTGCCGGGGGCGAGCGAGGTGGTCGTGGTGACCGTCACGGGTGCGCCGTTCAATTTCAGCTCCCCGGCGGATGTTCCGGTGACGATCAGCGGGGCGTTGGCGGAGTTGGTTCCATTGGCTCCGCCGTATCCGGTGAAGACCAACCCGCCTGCGGAAAGCGTCAGATCATTGGCTGCAGCGGTGATCAGCGAGCCGGACGCATTCGCACCGGTGGCGCTGGCCCTGAGGGTTTGGCCTTCAACCAGGCTGAGCGGGGTGCTCAGAGTGGACACATCCAAGCTCCCGCCGGCACCCAGGGTGATGCTTGGGGTGGCGGCTATCGAGGCCTCGGCACCCAGCTTGAGGGTGCCTCCGCTGATGGTGGTTGCGCCAGTGTGGGTGAGTGCGCCGGAGACCGTCTGGACAGCCGCCCCGGATTTGGTCAGGGTCATTCCAGCCGCGCCGTCGGCGATGGTTCCCGAGTAGGACCGGTCCAGTCCGGGATTGAGGGTGAGGGCGGTGACGCCGTCGTAGCCGCCGGAGCTGGTGGTGAACATGTCGGCGAGGTTCTTGTCTCCGATGAGCCCGCCCAAGACCAGCGTAGGCGAGCTGGTTTTCAAGCCGTTGGTGGCATCACCCGCCACGCTGGCGGCGGTGTCCAGCGGGCTGCTTTGCATGCCGAGGGCATTTTCCAGACTGACGATGCCGGCCGAGATCACGGTAGGGCCCGTGTAATTGTTGGCTGCCTGGAAAGTAAGCGTGCCAGTGCCTTGCTTGGTCAGTGTGCCGGTGCCGGGCCAACCGCTGACAATCGGATCCGCCACGGTGATGTTGCCGTCGCCGCCGAAGACCATCGGTGGATTTGCGCCGGCACCCGCCGCCGGGCCGGTTCCAACGATGGCGTTGCCGGATGGCACATCAAGGGTCAGGGTTCCTGCATCGGACTGGAAACGGGTGGTGGTGCTGAGCGTGATGGCTCCGCCCCAAGTGTTGTCTCCGCTGATGTTGCGCAGCGCGCCGGTGCCGGAAACACCGGTGCCGACCAAGGTCAGCGCCTCCGCGCCGACCGTAATGTCTCCTTGAAGTTCAAGCGCCGCCCCGTTGCCGACCACAACACCGCCCGCAGCGGTTCCCAGCGCGGTGTCGTTGCGGATATTCAATACGCCGCCGGTGACGTTGACGCCCCCGGTGAAGGTGTTCGCTCCGGTGAGCATGAGCGTGCCGGTGCCCCGCTTGGCGATGCTGCCGCTGGTGGTTTCGATGGTGCTGTCGATGGTGGTGCTTCCCGCGCCTTCGACCGTGAGGTTGGTGGCGGTGCCTACAAGCGAACCCGGATGGCTCAGGGTGAGCTTGCCTGCCACTGAGGTGATCAGTGTGTCTCCCGTGAGTGTGACCGGGCCGCCGTAAGTGTTGGTGCCGCTGATGTTGACCAACGCGCCACTGCCGGCGATGCCGCTGCCCTGCAGCGTGAGCGCCTCCGCCCCGACCGTGATGTCGTTCTGGAGTTGCAGAGCCGCGCCGCTGGCGACGCTAGTGCCGGCAGCCGTGTCTCCCAGGGCGTTGGCATTCTGGATGTTGATGATGCCGGTGTTGATCGCGGTGGCCCCGGTGTAGCTATTGGCCCCCGCGAGCGTTGATGTGCCGATACTGTCATGGGTGATGCCGATATCGCCCGCGATGGAGCCGGAGGAAGTCTGGATAATGACCGCATCGCCGACCACTGAAACGGCACTTCCGGCAAGTGATCCGCTCAATACCAGCGAGCCGCCGCCCACCGTGGTGGCTCCGGTGTAGGTGTTGGTTCCTGCCAGCACCACGGTGCCGCCACCTGCCGTGCTGACCGCGGACGCCGAGGTGTTGTTCACGATGGAGGCGTTGAGCGTGAGGGACTTGGCGGCGTTGGCGCTGGTCAGTGACAGGTTACCGCCATCTTCCGGACTCCGCAGGATGCCGTCACCGGCTGCCACGCCGAGCTGCAGCGACTCGGCGCTGGCACCCACCGTGATGGCGGTGGTTGCGAGGGACTTGTCCGCCGTGTCGATAGTGGCGGCGAAGCTGGCGTTGCTCTGCAACAGCGAGTAAATGGTGTTGGTGGGAGTGGCCAGAACGATGTCGCCACTGGTGCCGTCGCCCAGGATCCGGACGATCGCGCTGGCGTTGTCCGGCACGGTGCTCGGGCCGCGCGCGTCGATGTCCGTGTAGCCGCTGAAGGTGACAATGTTGCCACTGCCGTCATTGGTTGCCAGGTCGCTGCCGCCAATGGTGGCAAACGGCAGCAGGCCAAGGGAATTATTCGGGGTGGTGGTGGTGGCGATATTGTCCCCTGAAAAATCGACAGTGCCGGTCCCGCTGATGGCACCCAGTGAGATCCTTGCGGCTCCGGAACTCCGCGTCACCTTGGCATTGCCGGCCAAAGTCGTCGAGGCGACGGCTTCCTCATGGGTGCCGCCCGTCAGTTCAAGCGTTCCATTGCCCAACACCAGCGCTCCGGTGGCGGAGAGCTTACGGTTGTCCTCGGAGCTGTAGTCCAGAGTGAGTGTTCCGGCGTTGATATAGGTGTCGCCGGTGTAAGTATTGGCACCGGCAAGAATCTGGGTGCCTAGACCCTCCTTGAGAAGATGCATGCCAGCCGCGCCGTCGCCAATGGCCCCGCTGTAGGTGTTTACCACTGCGGCAGCCGGGTTCAGGGTGAGATCCCTCACCGTCTCGAAACCACCTGAAGTGGTTCTGAAGAGTGAGGCCAGGTCCTTGTCGCCGGTGAGTCCGCCAAAGGTCAGGGAGGCAACGGTGGTCTGCAAGCCGTTGGCGGCATCTCCCGCAATGCTGTCAGCGGTATTCAACGGGCTGTTGGCGAGCGCCTTGCTGCTGCCCAAGGCAAGCGTGCCGGCAGACACAGCAGTGGGACCGGTGAAAATATTGCTGCCGGAAAGCACAACGGTCCCGGGACCCGTTTTGGTCATACCGGTGGCCGCCCCCGCCAGTGTGGAGGTGATGGTGTGTGTGAAGGTGGTGTCATTGACGATGATTCTGGCGTTGGTATTGAGGGTGATGGTGCCGCCGGAGAGCGTGACGCCCCGGGCGGTAATGTAATTGAAACTGAGCCAACCGGCATTGACTATACCCACCGGAACAATGCCGCCCCCGAGGGGATTCGTCGGAGACGCAGGGGGCATCGGACCTCCCCAGTTGCAAATGTCATTCAGGGTGGTCGTGTAGTTTTGCAGGCGTGCGGACCCCCCGTTCTGGGAACCCCACATGGTATTGAGCGGCGAGACCCAGACGGTGGTGTTGTTGATGCTGCCGAAGTTGCCGCTGCCACTTGGATCCCAGTAGCGGTTGGTGGTTAGCTGGGCATGGGCCGGGGAGGTGCCTGCCAATGTGGCGGTCAAGGCCGGCAACAGGCGTGTCAAGTTGTGTTTTTTCATGGATTTTTGATTATGTTTTTATTTTTTCATTCAATTGCAATCCTGATGTAAACCGTTATGATTTTTAACGATATTACCGGGTTTAAAGAAAATGAGTGAAACAAGATAGCGGATCATTTTTCCAGCATTGTTATTGAACGCCTGGTCGGTTTGGGGGGATGCACGGTGGCCGAAAACTAGGGCAACATCCGATTCGAAACTGCAGACTTCGTTCATAGTCGCTGGAGCACGCTATTTTCATTAAAACGACCCGTTAGCTCCTGTCTCAGACCGCGTCAATAAGAATCCACCGTTTTTTTGACAGGGCGTCTTCAGATCCACACGGACCATCAAAGCGTTATGGCAGTTCACTTTCTCGTCCATCTGGTGATGGCATGAATTCAGCACAAGCCACTGAAAATCAAAGTTTATCTACGTCCAACCGCGGTTCATTACCTACCCAGGGTAAAACTCGAGTTTGGATTTGCGTCCAAGCCTGCATTCCCACATTCTCCGCCATCCGATGGAACGGGAAATCGACGCCTTCATCCGCTATCTCGCCGTCGAGAAGGAGCTGCCCGGCGCCTATCAGTCATCGGTGCGGCAATCGCTGGAAATCGAGCGTCCCTGGATGGCAATAATGGAGCGCACCTCCGGAGCCGCCAGCGGTGCGACGATTTTTACGTAGAGCGCGAAGAGGTATTCCACCCGCCCGCGGTCGGTGTGGAAGGGTTCCTTGCGATAGCAGCGGTCCACGGAACGGTCGAGAGACTCGTGAGCCTTGGCGAGGCGCGGCGGCATGGCGACCGGATCGTAGTGGTCGGCCAGCGCGCTCTTATGAAACTGGTTGGTTGCGGCCTGTTTCTTCAATGTCTTTCCGTGGCCGTGGCCTTGAGGGGCGCTGTTAGGAAATCGCGCCCTCGCATCCAGCACCGCCTGCGCGGCTTGCTCGACTTTCGCGGGTTGTTCTTCGCTCGCCTCCATCGGCCAACCACAGGCAATGCCTGTCGTTGCGATTGATGAGTCCTTCGGCACCGACCTGCTCCCTGATGAACGGTGCCGCCTTCGGGTGGCGCGCAATCAGGTCCGTCCTTTCTCCAGCGGAGAGCAGCAGGTTTCCTCCGTCGGCAGGAATGCTGCCATTCACCATGTGGCGCGGAGCATGGAGCGGCTTGCCGCGCGGCGGAACCGCCATGTCGTCACCGTCGATGGGAGAAAAAATGAAGAACATCCTCAAACCCTTCGACTACGCCGTTTTGCCTTCTCGAGCACAGAGAATTGGAGGAAATTTCAGTTGTCCGGTATTTCCGAACAGTTCAAATCGATGGCGCACGGGAACTGATCCAAAAAGCGACATTCCACAACCTCGATGGCTTCCCTCGACTTTGATACCCTCCAACTCCTGCAACAGGAGCACCCGTCCTGGCGCTTGTTGCGCTCGGATCATGCGCCGTTGGTTGTTTCCTTTCTCCATCGGGTTTTCATCCAGCCCAACGTCCGATTGATGGCGGAGGCCGATCTTGCGGAGGCGCTGGAGGACGAGTTGTTCGTCCTGCGAGAGCGCTTGGGCAATGATTCGTTTCCCAGATCGGCCCGCGAATATCTGAGCGACTGGTCATCACCCGCGAAAGGCTGGCTGCGGAAGTTCTATCCGCGCGGCACCGATGAGCCGAGCTATGACCTGGTGCCCGCTGTCGAACGGGTGATCACCTGGCTGGGGGAGTTGGAGGCGCGCAGTTTCGTCGGCACCGAGTCGCGGCTGCTGTTGCTGTTCGACTTGCTGCGCCAGATGGCCACTGGATCCCAAACAAATCCGGAAGCCCGCGTGGCAGAGTTGCAGAAGCGTCGCGATGAACTCGATGCGGAAATCGCCCGCACATTGGCTGGCGAAGCCGCCATGCTTGATGACACCGCCCTGCGCGACCGCTTCCAACAGTTCACCCACATCGCGCGCGACCTGCTCTCCGACTTCCGTGAGGTGGAACAGAACTTCCGACTGCTCGACCGTTCGGTGCGCGAACGCATCGCCCTTTGGGAAGGCGGCAAGGCCGCATTGCTCGATGAAATCATGGGCCGCAAGGATGCCATCGACGACTCGGATCAGGGCCGTAGTTTCCGCGCGTTCTGGGATTTCCTGATGTCCGACAGCCGCCAGCAGGAACTCACCCACCTGCTCGACACCATCCTCGAACACCCTGCCGTCGCCTCCACCGAACCCGACCCACGCTTGCGGCGCGTGCATTACGACTGGCTTCAGGCGGGCGACCACACCCAGCGCACCGTCGCCGATCTTTCCAAGCAACTCCGCCGTTTCCTCGATGATCAGGCGTGGCTGGAAAACCGCCGTATCATGGATTTGCTGCGCGGCATCGAGGCAAAATCGCTGGCCCTGCGAGAGTCTCCGCCAAATACCGCCGCCTTCATGGAAGTGCGCGAAACTTCCGCCGCCATCGCGCTGCCCTTCGAACGTCCGCTGTATTCACCACCCTTCAAGCCCTCGCTTGCTTCCGCCATACTCTCTGCATCCGGCGAGGAAATCGACGCCTCAGCGTTGTTCGCCGTGCGTTTGGTGGACAAAGCGGCGCTGACTTCCCACATCCGCCAAAGTCTCAGGGATGCCAGCCAGGTCACGCTCCGCCAGCTTGTGCAATCCCGCCCGCCCGGGCACGGCCTCGCGGAAATCGTCGCTTACCTCGAACTCGCCCATACCTCCTTCACCATCACGGTGGACGAATCCACCGAGGATGTGTTGGAATGGTCCAGCATCAAGGAAGACGGTTCAGCCATCCACAAATCCGCCCGTCTGCCGCGTGTGATTTTTGTGAGGTGAACACAGTGCATTCATAAATCCCATGACATCCAGCCCATCCGAACTACTCGATCGCCTTGACTACACCGAATCCGGCGGCTTCCCGAAGAAGACCATCCAGGAAATCATCGCCCGCCGCGAAGAGATGACCCCACATCTTCTGGAAATTTTGCGGGCCGCTCATGCAAATCCGGCTGCCTATCTGGACGGCCCGAAGGTGATGCATTGCACGTATGCGGCATACCTGCTGGCCCAGTTCCGGGAAACCCGCGCCTACCTCCCGCTGATTGCCTTGCTGAATCTCGGGAATGGGATTCCTGGGGATCTCTTCGGGGATTCGATCACTGAGAACATGCACAACATCGTGGCGAGCGTTTTTAACGGCGATGAGGAGCCGCTGCGCAAGCTGATCGAGAACCCGGCCGCCGATGAATACGCCCGTGCCTGCGGCGGACTCCACACGTATCCCGCTCTGGTTCGTGCCGGAGTGCTTCCCATCGAGGCGGTGGAGAAATACTTCCGGGAATTGTTTGAGTGCAAACTGGAGCGGAAATACAGTCACGCTTGGAACACCCTTTGTTCCCTGACCGGGGATCTGGGTTTCGCAGCCCTTCTTCCGCATGTCCGCCAGGCATTTGATGACGGATTGTGCGACCTGTTCTTCGATCGTCTGGAGCACATCGAAAGCCGTGCGGAATCCGGCGGTGATGCCGCAAATTGGACAAAGGATTGCGATTTGGTGGACGACGTGGTGTCGATGATGGAGTGGTGGGCTTGTTTTGATCGGAAACCCAAGCGGAAGCATGTAGGCGTGTCTTCTGACCACCTGGCCAAGCTGCTACAACCAAGCGAATTTTCTTCGCGCCCCACCGTGCCTCCTCCACCGAAATACCCCGGCGTTACCCGCAATGATCCCTGCCCGTGCGGCAGCGGCCGGAAATTCAAGAAATGCTGCGGCGGCTGACCACGCTTGATTGGAGGTCTGTAAGCCACTTGAAAAATGCCCCGAGAAACGTATCCACGGATTGCATGAAGACAACAATTGAGATTCCAGATTCCCTTGTCACACAAGTGAGGTTGTTGGCTGCCGAGCGTCAAACCACATTGCGCGCTCTGGTAGTTAGGGGCTTAGAGTTCGTGATTTCGGAAAAGCAAACAAGCGCCAATGACCGCGCCAAAACGCTCTTTACCGCCATGGACAAGGCCCCGGGCATCACCGCATCCAAACGTCTCAGCCGCGCCGACTCCCATGCACGCACAGTTCTTCCTCGATACCAACATCCGAGGATCCGACCCACGGTCAGAGTTATGCCGGAGTTCGGGTCATCAATCCATTTCTCGAATAAATCCCGCAAATCATCATTTCCATGGACACCACCGCATCGCCACAGGAACCCGCTCTCTCCGCCGTGGTGATTCCATTGCTCAAGGGTGTCATCTATCAGGAGAACGATCCGCTGCTTTGGAGCCGTCTCACAACCCTCGATGCCAAGGTGCGCGACTACGTCCGCGTGTTGGATCTTGAACTGGTGCTGGATGAGGCCGAGGGATACGCCTTCCTGCGATCGCGGGAGACGGATGAGAGCGAACCTGGCAAAGCCGCCACCACGCCACGCCTGTTCCCGCGCCGCCAGTTGTCGTTTCCCGTCAGCCTGCTGCTGGCGCTGCTGCGCAAAAAGCTCGCGGAGTTCGACGCCTCCGGTGGCGAGGCCAGGCTCGTTCTCTCCCGCGATGAAATCACGGAGATGATCCGGGTGTTTCTGCCAACCCACAGCAACGAGGCTCGCCTGACTGACCAGATCGAGACCCACCTCAACAAAATCGTCGAACTCGGCTTCGTCCGCAAACTCAAGGCAAGCTCCAGCTCCGCGCCCGCCAGCTACGAGGTCCGCCGCATCCTCAAGGCCTTTGTCGATGCGCAATGGCTGGCGGATTTCGATACCCGCCTCGAAGCTTACCGCCGCCATCTAGATAACCCTGGTGAGGAAAAATCCGATGACTGATTCCGATCCGCCGATGCTCGAATTCGCAGCCGACGACGCCCTCACCGGCTTCCGTCTGCAACGGCTCGAAGTCTTCAACTGGGGCACATTCGACAAACGCGTTTGGAGCCTCCATCCCGACGGCCGCAACTGCCTGCTCACCGGTGACATCGGCTCCGGGAAATCGACTCTCGTCGATGCGATCACCACGCTGCTCGTTCCCGCCAACCGTATCGCCTACAACAAGGCCGCTGGCGCGGAATTCAAGGAACGCAGCCTGCGCTCCTACGTGCTCGGCTACCACCGCACGGAACGCTCGGAAAGCGGTGTCGGAGCCGCCAGGCCGGTCGGCCTGCGCGATGCCAATACGTTTTCCGTCATCCTCGCCGTCTTCCAGAACAGCGGCTACGACCAAACGATCAGTCTCGCCTGCGTCCTCTGGATGAAGGACCCCGCCGGCCAGCCAGCCCGTTTCTATGTCGGCGCGGAGAAGGCGCTCTCGATCACCGGCGACTTCTCCGACTTTGATGCGGATATCTCCAAACTCCGCCGCAGGCTGCGCCAAAACGACGCCCAGACTTTCGATGCCTTCCCGGAATACAGCTCGTGGTTCCGCCGCCGCTTCGGTATTGAAAACGAACAGGCGCTCGATCTCTTCCACCAGACGGTTTCGATGAAATCCGTGGGAAACCTGACCGATTTCGTCCGCGGCCACATGCTCGAACCCTTCGATGTGGAAGAACGCATCACGCATCTCATATCCCACTTCGACGACCTCGACCGCGCCCATGCCGCCGTCATCCGCGCCAAGCGTCAGGTCGCCTTGTTGGAACCCATCGTCACCGATTGCAACCGGCACGAGGAGCTGCGCGCTGAAGTCGAGGAATTGCGAACCGCCCGCGAGTATCTGGAAGCCCATTTTGGCACGCTCAAATTGGATTTATTGGAGAAACGCGCGGCCACTCTCGACTCGGAGCATGAACGCCAGAAGTCACGCATCCAAGGCATCGCTGAGACTCTTGCCGCCCTCCGCCGTGACGAGGCAGACCTCAGCCGCCAAATCACCGAGAACGGAGGCGACCGCATCACCACCCTATCAGCCCGCATTGGAGAATCTACGGCCGAACGCGACCGGCGGAAGAAGAAATTCGATTTCTACGCCGATCTCGTCTCAAAGCTCGACGAACCCACCGTATGCGATGCTGCCGCCTTCAACGCCCGGCACGACCGCATCGCCGTGCTCAAAGGCAAAGGCGAAACGGATGAGGCCGATCTGGAAAACCGCATCACCGAAGGCAAAGTCGCCATGCGCGACTTGCAGGATGGACTCGCCACCGTTGCCGCAGAAATCGAAAGCCTCAAGGCCCGCCGCAGCAACATCCCGTCCCAGCAGATCGCGATTCGCGAGGCTCTCTGCCAGGCAATCGGAATCACGCCGGAAGACATGCCTTTCGCCGGTGAGCTCCTGCAAGTGCACCCCGAGGAATCCGCATGGGAGGGAGCCGCGGAGCGTCTGCTGCACAACTTTGGCCTCTCGCTGCTTGTGCCAGACAGCCACTACCCGCAGGTCGTCGAATGGGTGGACCGCACCCAACTGCGCGGGCGGCTTGTCTATTTCCGCATTCGCTCCCGCAACTCGAACGAAACACCCGGTCTCCACCCGCACTCCATCGTCCGGAAACTCCAGATTCGTCCGGATTCGCCATTCTACGACTGGATGGAACGAGAACTCGCGCACCGATTCGATGTCGCATGTTGCGCGACCTCCGAGCAATTCCGCCGCGAGACCCGCGCCATCACCCTCGCCGGGCAAATGAAAATGCCGGGCGAACGCCACGAAAAGGACGACCGCCACCGCATCGACGACCGCTCGCGCTTCATCCTTGGCTGGAGCAACGAGGCGAAAATCGCCACCCTCGCACGTGAGAAATCCAGGATCGAATCGCAAGGTGCCGCCGTTGTCGCGCGCCTCGCCAAAGCCGATGCCGAGCGGCGGGCACTTCGCGAACGGTTGAGCCTGCTCTCCAAACTCGAAGAATACCGCGATTTCCGCGAGATCGACTGGTCAAGCGTCGCCAACGAAATCGCCGCGCTGGAGGATGAACGCCGACAGCTCGAAAACGCCTCCGACATTCTCCGCCAGCTCAACGAAAAACTTCAGGTCGTTGAAAAAGCCATCGCAGACGGCAATGAGAAGAAGTCCGAGGAAGACAGGAAACTTGGTGCGATTGAAACCCGCATCGAGAACAACAAGACCTCGCTTGTCAGCACGCGCGACTTGATTGCCCGCGCCGACATTGCCGATCTGACCAAATGGAACGAACGGCTTGCATCGATCCGCAGCGAGGCCCTGGGCGACAAAACCATCAGCATCGAAGGCTGCGACACCCGCGAAAAGGAAACCCGCGACTGGCTCCAAGCGCGAATCGACTCGCGCGACAAGTCCGCCGCCACCGTGCGCGACCGCCTCATCCAGCGCATGAGTGACTTCCGCCGCGAGTTCGAGGCGGAAACCCGCGAGATCGACGCGGCTGTCGAATCCAGTGATGAATTCAGGACACTCTTGGAGCGCCTGCGCGGAGACGACCTCCCGCGCTTCGAGCAGCGCTTCAAAGAACTGCTGAACCAGAACACCATTCGCGAGATCGCCAACTTCAACGCCCACCTCAACCAGCAGCGCGAAACCATCCGTTACCGCGTGACCCGCATCAACCAGTCGCTCGTCGAAATCGACTACAATCCCGGCCGCTATATCGTCCTCGAAGCGACTCCCGTGCCCGACCAGGATATCCGCGCCTTCCAGACCGAATTGAAATCCTGCACCGAAGGCGCGCTAACAGGAAGTGAAGACGATCAATACTCCGAGGCCAAATTTCTCCAGGTCAAAGCCATCATCGAACGCTTCCGCGGGCGCGAAGGCACCACCGAACTCGACCGCCGCTGGACCCGCAAGGTCACCGATGTCCGCAACTGGTTCGCCTTCGCCGCCAGCGAGCGGTGGAAGGAGGACCATACCGAGCATGAACACTACTCCGATTCCGGCGGCAAATCCGGTGGTCAGAAGGAGAAACTCGCCTACACCATCCTCGCCGCCAGCCTTGCGTATCAGTTCGGCCTCGAATGGGGGCGCGTCCGCTCGCGCTCGTTCCGCTTTGTCGTGATCGACGAAGCATTCGGCCGCGGCTCCGACGAGTCCGCCCAATACGGCCTGCGCCTTTTCGCCAAGCTCAACCTCCAGCTCCTCATCGTCACCCCCTTGCAGAAAATCCACATCATCGAGCCGCACGTTTCCTCCGTCGGCTTCGTCCACAACATCGAGGGCCGCGACTCCCAACTTCGCAACCTCACCATCAAGGAATACCGCGAGGAAAAGGCGCGCAATCACGACGCTTCACCCAACATCTTCCGAACGATTGTCAAAAATGATTCATCCAGGTCGAATGACGCACGGGAAATCCAGACGGCTTCGGACTATCTTTCCCCACCCTTTTCACCCACATGACCCGCGAAAAAACCACCCTCTCCCAGCTCAAATCCTTCCCCCTCAAGTCTGCCGACATCCTGCGCGGGAAGATGGATGCCTCGGAGTTCAAGAAATTCATCTTGGGCATGCTCTTCCTCAAGCGCCTGTCGGATGAGTTCGACCTGAAACGGGAGGTCATCAAGAAGGACTACGGCCACACCGGCCCGGAGCTGCTCGAAGACAAGACCACCTACGGCGAGACCTTTTTCGTGCCCGTCGGTGCGCGCTGGCATGAATCCTGAACGGATGAAAACGGCGAGGTGGTCCCGGCGCTCAAGGACCTCAAGCACGACTTCGGCAGCATGCCCAACATGGCCATCGCCATGATCGAGGAGGAAAACAACGCGCTCGCCGGGGCGGTGAACTGGCGGCTGTATTGCCGTCAATTGTGCTTCACGGCAATACAGCGCCCCTTTATTGTCGCAAAATTGAATTTTTGATAATAAAGATCGACCCTGTTTTCCAAAATAATAATTCCACACCATGAACCTAAATGCAGCAATAGGAACCACGGATTACATAGAATACCCGGATTTCAAATGAGTTATGTAATCCAAGCTCCTCAACCAACAGGTGAAGAGTTCCATTACCAGCAAACTCTGATGACTCTGCATACAATCCGTGAAAATCCGTGCCATCCCTGGTTGAAAATCTTCGTTCGAAGCCTGCAGCTGCGGATTCTAAGTTCATCTCCATTGGCCGCCACGCGCAGCGGGTAGGTGTTTCCTACCAAAAAACCCAGCAAGGTGTCGAATTCTGGATCGAGGCGGGCCTCCTCAAGGAAGCCACCGGTCAGCAATGGAACCGGATCTACTGCCTAGTCCTTAGCATAGGTTACACTTGGGGCGTGAAAGAATGATTTCACGAGTTTAGGGTTTGATTTGATCGCAGCCCTGTCTGCTTTCACCCGTTCCTTGAGTGATGCGTGGT
>JALRFY010000286.1 GCA_023253625.1 Akkermansiaceae bacterium
TGTTTGGCAGGCGCCTCTTCAACTCCTCGATGTTGCCGTAGGCATGCCGCTGGGCGAGATAAGCGGCCATCGGAGCATAGGCCCACACATTGATGCCGACATGCGTTTCGAGTTCCTGCCAGACCGGATCGGCGATGGCGAAGCCGGAGGCGATGGTGTTGCGCGCCAGCAGTAGCGCTTCGGGGCTGCCGTCACGGAGCAAGGCCGGGACCGCATCGGGCGTGAGTTTGACAACGGCCTGCAAGCGGCCGAGGACGCCGGGGATCTTGGGCTGGGGGGAGCGGTAATCCGCCCAAAGCTTCTGGAACAAGGCAGTGTGCTGAGCGGGCGGCGCCTCATTCGGCAAAACTTCCTCCTTCGCCCTCTGCGCGAGCGCGTTGCCCTCGGCGATGCGCTGATCGCGTTTCTCAACGCCAACGGTGTTGCCGGCGTAGTGCCAGAGTTGATCCAAACATGCGGGAAGCCGGCTCGGATCCAGCCGCCATACCTCGGGGCCGAGCAGCGCATCGGCCATCTTATCGAAATCCCTGCCTTCACCTCCGGCGGCGATCGCGCGGATCAAGGATGCCTCCTCCTGCTCATTTGCGGCGATTCCCGGAGCGAGTGCCGCAGCCTCCCCGGGAGTGAATTGATTCCAGGCTTTTTCAAGGAAAAGCAGTCCGTTGCGGCTGTTCATCCGTTGCGGGGCGGAGCGGATGAAATCGAGCACCGCCGCCACATCCAAAGGGCGGGTAGCCCTATCCGCATAGTAGCCATTTCGCCACGATGCCATGAGGTCGGCAAGCTGGAGCGGGTTGAGCTTTGCCGCCGCCGCCACGATGGGAGCCATCTTGGCATCGATTTCATGCGGCCAGTATTTGGCGGGGTCGCCGCGATAATATGGCCCGTTGCCGCCGCCGGCCCAGCCATTCTGAACCCAGAGCGCATGGTGTGGATACTTGGCGAGCAGGGCCTTGGCCTCCCCAATCGGAGGTGCCACGTTCTGCTCGGCGAGCATCGCCAGATTATAACTCGCCACCGCAGCGGCCCAGTCGAGCTGGAGGGCCAGCTCTTCATGGTGGCGCATGGCTTTGGCCAGGTTCTTGCAGGCGGCGGCAAGTTCCGGGGTCATCCGGGCCTTGCCACCCTGGTCGATGTAACCGCTGACCTGCTGCAACAACCAGCGGAAGTGCGGTTCGTAGAAATGCACCAGCACATTGAGGGAAATATCCGCCTCGCAAATGACGCGCAGACGGTCGGCCACCGCGATCACGTCGCCGCGCTGGATCGCTTCCCCGATGAACCACGGGTCGAACTGGCGGACGGCCACATTGGCGATCAAGCGTCCGCAGGAGATGCGGTTGAAACTGTAGGCTGCGGTGACATCCTTGAGCTGGTCACGCAACAGGACATGGACTGCGATCACCGCGTTTCCGACACCATCCGCATCCGGCGAGGCCAGCTTGAGATATTGCTGATAGAGAGCAGCGGCCCCGGCGGCATCGCCACTGAGTTCGGCGGCGCGGCCCGCCTGGAGCAGCAGCTTGTCATCCTTGGGGAGGTTCTGCCGCAGCCACTTGCGCGCCTCGGCGATGGCCTGGGTGGGCTTGCCCTCCTCGATGCCCGCCTTGAGCAGCGCGAGGATGGCCGACTCCGGCTGCGTCTCGATCGCGGCGGCAACGGCCTGGCGCTGCTCGTCAAAAGTGGAGGCAGGCGAGGCAATCACCAAATGGCCAAAGACCCAAAGACCCAAGGAATGACGAAATACCCACAGAACATGGCGAAACAGCCAAAGACCCAAGGACCCGAGGAATGACGAAATCCCAGAGGACGAAGGAAGATTGCCGGGACGGAGGGTTGCTCCACGTGGGTTGGTTGCCGCTTGCGGGGTATTCGTCATTCGGATTTCGAAATTCGGATTTCCTATGGGTATTGGGGTATTTTTCAATTCGTCATTCCCCGGCGCCTTCCCCGGCGCCTTTCGCGGCACCTTCCCCGGCGCCTTTCGCGGCTCCATCGGCCTCCCCGGCCAGCCCGGCAAGCCTGTTGCGGGCTTCCGCGGTATGATTGCTCGTGGGGTAATCGAAAATGAGTTGCTGCAACTTGGCCTTGGCCGTTTCGTTGTCGCCCATGCGGAAGGCGACATTGGCCCAAAGCAGGAGCATTTCATCAAGGAAGGCGGCATCCGGGTAGTCGGCGAAAACGCTCTCCAGCAGGTTGGCGGCCTGGGCGAAGCTCTCGGTTTCGACGTAATGGCGGACGACCCTGCCGAGCGCTTCTGCGGCGAAGGCGCTTTCGGGGTATTTCTCGTAGGTGCTGCGGTAGGCGTTGATGGCGGCGCTCATGCGGTTCTGCAGCGCGGTGACCTTGCTGAGGCCGGCCCTGCCCCACTTGCTGTTGTGTTCGTCGGCCGCCTCGGCCTCCTTCTCGGCTTTTTGTGCGAGGGCCTCGCCGATACGAAACTGGGCCTCGGCGGCAGAGATCGGATTTTCCAACTGCAACACGCGGCCGTAAACATCCACCGCCCTCTCGTATTCACCCTTGTCGGTAAGGCTCCGGCCCAGCGTCATCAGCGCCTGATCGGCGAGCACCGATTCCGGATAGAGCCGGTTGAAGGCTAGGCAGGTGGCGGTGGCGGCATCAAAGTCATCGCGCAGCAGCTCGCCCTCCCACTTCAGGCGGAACGCGTTCTCGACGAGGTCGCCGGGCAGCTTGTCACGCGTCATGATGATGGGATCCACCTTGTCGAGCGCCTCGCGCGCGCGCAGCGCGGCCCGCTGGTCGAGTCCCATATCCTTGTAAATCCCGCCGAGCCCGACCAGGGCCTCCGCCTCGACCGAGCCTTTGCGCGCCTTGAGCAGTTCCTCGAAGACGACATACTGGTCGGCACTGACGCCGGAATTCACCGAGCCCGAGACCTTGATGACGGACTGGGTTTCGCGCGGTTCATCGCCGTAGAGATGGACTTCGTCGGTGTAGGTCACGACCAGCTCGTCGAGTTCATCGCAGTGCAGGATGCTGTCGCCGGGATTGGGGGTGACCCCGTCCTCGACCGGTGCGAGAGCGATGCGGCCGAGAAAGGCACCGGTGCGGATCTGCGGGCCATCGCCGGTTTCCACCAGGCTCACCGTCACGCTGTCGCGGTCCTTCCAAGCCTCTTCCTCCTCGTCCTCGAGGGCGAAGATATCGAGCAGGTCCTCGGATTCGCTGGCCTCGGTCGCCTCCACCTTGTAGCGCGACACCACGGTGAGGGTGATGGATTCCGCTTGCGGCGACTTGTCCAGATCTGCGTCGCGCAGCATCACCACCTGCGGCTGACCGGGGTAGGCGACGTAGGCGGGGGTCGAGTAGTCACCGAGGAAAAAGCCGACCGTGCCGGTGCTGACGGCGCGCACCCTGCCGGTGCGGGGTATGCCCTTCTGTCCATCGAGTGTGCTTTCATCGATGTATGTGACGGTGAGGATGTCGCCGCCGACCATTTGGATCACTCCGTCGCCGGGTTTCGGCTCGCCGAGCGCGGTCGGGGCGGAGGCGAGCATTTCGTTTTTTTTGCCCGGGACCGGGACGCCGGTGATGGTTTCCTTGTCGCCACTGCTGACCTCCACGGTGGCCGTGACGGGCACGTCCAGCTTGCGCATGATCGGCACATCGGCGTCCTCGATCTTGGAATAAAAGCGCTGGCCGATCTCGATGCGCCCGAGTTCATCGCTCGCGGAGGACCCTTCCTCCTCGACCTCGGTGCCAACGAGCGACAGGGAATCGATGGCCTTGTTCCAGTTCTTCAACTGGTAGTGGCTCATGCCGATGTAATAATAAGCCATGTTCGCCCACTTGGTGCGGCCTGCGACTTCGGTGAGGCGGCGGAACAGCGGGAAGCAAGAGGCATACTGGCCAGCCTGGTAATGGCTGAAGCCGGCCTGGAAAAGCGCTTCATGATAAAGGGCAAGCTCATCCTCAGGCTGTTTTTCCCCGGGGGCCGGTGCCAGCACGCGGGTAAGGAGCAGGAAGTGCCCGAGCGCCTCCTTCGAGTTGTTCTGCCCCAGATAATGCTTGCCCATCGCCATGTGGGCCATGTGGGCGAGCATGGTGCCCTGGTTGTCGCGCACGACCGTGTTCAGCATCGCGAGGCCGCGCTCGTATTGCTTGTATTCCATCAACTCGACCGCCTTGTCGTAAAGGTGCTTGGCCTCGCGGTCGATCTCGGCAGAAATGCGCGAGCGGCCGGAACCCTCCGGATCGTCCTGGGCGGAGGAAAACGGGCTGAGCAATACCGAAATGCCGAAATACCCGAATACCCGAGGAATCCCGAAGAGCGAGGTTCGAAGGATGGAAGATGGACGGGTGCGGGTGTTTTTCATCGGTATCGTTTCGGTGCGTCGGGGTGCGAAATGCATGGCTCTTTCAGCTTTCAAATCCTGGCAATTGCTTGGGCATCTGGATCCTTGGGTATTCCGTCATTTGGCTACTTCTGCGCCTCCGCCTCACCGCCGATCAGGGCGACGCCGTAGCTTTCCAGGCGGCGGTGGGCCTCGCTGGACTCACCACTTTTCGGATAGCGCTTGAGGACCAGGCGGAGCTGGTCCACCTCGCGCGCCTTGTCACCGGCGATGCGGTGGATGTCGGCGATTTTGAAAGATGCACGGGGCGCGAGGCCGCTGACTGATTCGAGGTCGCGGACGGTCTTGATGGCCTCTTGATATTGTTGCAGGGCGATGTGGCAATCGGCCACCACCCAGGTGGTGTCGGGTTCGCGGTTGGCGGCGCGGAAGGCCTTGATGGCCTCGCCATGCTCGCCGATTTCGCACAGCAGTTCGCCCTTGGCCCACATCAGGTCGGAGCCGGCATGATCGGGGGATTTCTGGAGTGCCGGAATTTCAGCGAGCGCCTTTTCGGAATTCTCCCGGTTGCGGTGGCTACGGCCTTTATAAAAGTCGAAGCGCGCCTTGGCCGCGGAAAGGGGATCCTTCATCCGCGCGAAGCAGCTCAACACGGCATCCTCGGGCTCGTAACTTGACAGGAAAAACCCATGGGCACGGAGTTGCTCGTCGGTCATGCCGTTGAGATTGACCGAGCGCATCACCGCCTGGGCTTCCTCGTGCATGCCGAGCGGGTGGCGCAGATGGTTCATGAGCCCGACCTTCTCCTCGGTCTTGAGTGCGCCCAGGAACGGCTTGCTCTCGCGGGCGAAGAATTCGGAGCGGATTTTCGGCGGCGGCAGGAAGCTGCACCACTGGAGCACGCGGTCGAGGGTGGCGGGGTGTGCCTTGAACTGTTTTTCCATCCGCGCCAGCCAGCTTTCCGGAGACTTCTCGGCGACCAGCAGGACATCGGCCCAAAGCTTGCGCAGGCCGTCGTTTTCGGGAAAACGCTCGCCAAGCCTGGCCGCCCAATAGGCGCAGGCCTTCTCGCGGGCCTCCGCCTCGGTGCCGTGGTCGAGGGCGGTGCCCAGCGCGGTGGACCAGTAGCGGTCGTCTTCATCCGGATTACTGGTATTCACACCACGGCCGTCGAAGCCGCTCGCCGCAATATAAAATTCCTTCAGTTTTTCATGATTCGGATTCCTGCGGACGTAATGAGCAATGACCGCCCTGCGGGCCTCGCCGGCAGCATGCGGGTTGCTCTGGAGGAAATTGACGGCGGTCCGCCAGTGGTAATCGGTGGACTCCTCGAAGCGGCCGAGTTTTTCCATCTCCTGGGCGAGGAAGGTGAGCGCGGTGCCGGAATTCGGCTGCGAGACGTAGTCGTCGTCTTTTACCATGCGCGCCCAAGTCGCCGTCTGCTTGGCGACGTCGCCGTTCTGCCCGTGGCACTGGCCGATGTAGAACAGGGCGGCGGCGGCACAGCGGATGTCGTCAGGGAAATAGTCCACCACATCCTGATAGGCCTTGATGGCGGCGTGGCGCTTGTCGAGTTGATGCAGGCAGCGACCCATTCGCAGCAGGACGTAGGGCAGCGCCTTGCTCTTGGCGAACTCGAACGAGTAGGCCTTGTAGGCGGCGAAGGCGCCCTTGAAATCATTCTGGCCGTAGAGTTTGTCGGCATCCTGGAGGTTGAGCCCCTCGAAGGTGTCGAGCTTGGCAAAGGCCTCGCCGGGGTAGGTGATTTCCTCTCCGGCACGTTGCTGGGCCATGCCATGGGGGAGGCTGGCCAGCATGGCCATCAGGCATGAAAGCCAATAAACCAGAAACTTGTGTGAAATCATGGGCAAGGCTCTAGTTTCGGCAAATTTCATGATTTGGTGGAAATGGTCATGGATGCGGGCCGCCAGTGGTTTAAACTTCGTATACGATGGCGCATTGAGGATTTTTCGAGTCCTTTTCAGGAAATGCATGGATTAGGAGGTGCGCGGAGGCGGACGGCTGCTTCACGGCTTTTGCCCGTATTCAAAGAAAGAACCGCTTCCACATAATTTTGGATCGCTCACCCAATGGCGGGCTGGCGTTATTTCACTGGGATCAGGGTGAAATCCCGGATGGTGATACCCTTGAGGCCGGTGTCCTGCTCGCGCGAAAAGGTGAGGACGTTGGAGCCTTGTTGCAGGGTGATCTCGACCGGTTCGGTCTGATCCCACATGCCGACGGTGAACGGCAGGGCGATGTCCACCGGCTTGGAGCCGTTCGCCTTGACGGTGAGCCGCTGCTTCCAACTGGGTGTCACCACCCGGGCGGTGAGCGCGTATTTCCCGGCCTTGGGGGCGTCGATGGTGTATTCGAAGTCCTCGGGCGCGCCGTTCCGGTTGTAGTGGAGCTGCTTGCCGCCGAGGATGCTCGGCATGAAGAGGATCTTGCCGGTGCTTGCGGTGGGCTTGCTGCAAGCGGCGGCAGGGATGGTGATCACGCCATTGCCATCAATGGTGATCGCGCGGTCCTCGGCGCTCAGGGTCACCTTAGCGATTTCCACCTTCTCCTTGGTCTCGTTGGCTTCGCCGATGTCCTCGCCGACCGCGGCGAGCGTCTTGGCATCGGCTTCACGGATGATTTTCCGTTGCGTATAGAGGGCCACGCCGTTCCAAAACGCGGGATCGCCGGTAAGGAAACCGAAGGTGCGGGCCTCGCCCATGACATCGCCGATCCATTGGGCACGCAGGACCTGCATGTAGGGCTCGCCGGTCATCCGCGCCTGCGTCATCGCCAGGAAATCGAGGTCACTGATGCGTTTGCCATCGGCATCATTGAGCCAGCCGACGCCCCAGCCGCCGCCGAGGCAGATGACCCAGCCATCGGGCGTCCAGTGGGTGAGCGCGGCATGGGCGCGCTGGGGACGGGCGGTGGTGGGAACGCCAAAGGCGCGCAGGATGAAGCGGCCGATGAAGGCGCGGCGGCCGCAGACGCCGCCGTTCTTGAGGATGTTCTGGAAGAAATGCAGCCGATCCTCGTCGTATTGATTGTCCTGCGAGCCATAGCGGACGTCGCTGCGGACGATCGCCACGTAGCGCCAGTTGTAGTCGCTGGTGGTGATGTGGTCCGGCCGGTAGTTGCGGAGCATCTGGCGCCCCCAGGTGAGGACCTCCTCGGTTTCCTCGCCATTGACGACCATGCGGTAGTCCCAGGCGCTCAGATCCTTGAAGGCCGGATCGAGTTCGCCGTCGAGGAAGGCCTTTTCGAAATGGAGGTAGCGCTTGACCGGATCGACATGCTCCGGCCCGTCGGTGACGGCCGCCGGGTTGCGCTGCTTGATCGGGACCGCGTGTTCAAGGGCGGTAGCCACGGCCAGACGCTGCAACACGCCTTCGCGGGCCTTGTCGCTGGCTTTCAGGATGGCGGTGTAAACCTCCATCGCCTCGCCATATCTGCCGCCCATCGCGCCGGCGGCGGCGGCCATTTGCACCATCAGGCCACCGTCGGCGAGCAACTCAGAGACCAGCTTTTGCTGCTGATCGCCGCGTGCCGCGAACTCGGCCATCGCGCGCGGGGTGGCCGTGCTCAGGATGACGTATTCCGCGAGCAGGGCGTCGAGTTTGTCGCTGGCCAGCATCGGATCGAGCCCCAGATCGCCAACCGCCTGGATCGTGGCGTCGATGGCCTGCTCATGGGCCTGCCCGGCCGCCGCCAGTTCCTTCTCGACCTGCGGCCGCTCGCGCTTGACTTTCTCGAGCGCCACCTGGCGTTCGACGAGTGCCTCATGCCCCGCCTTGAGGCCATCCTGGTGTTTGGCGAGTTCCTCCTGTGCCGCCTTGCGCTCGGCGTCGGTGCTGGCCTTGGCGAGTTTCTCCTTGGCCGCCGCGATCGCCTTTTCGGCACCGCCGATCCAATGCCCACGGGCATGGCCGACAAGGGCTTCCGCCTGTTGCAGCTCACCGGCCCTTGCCACGGCCGCATCGAGCGCGGCCTTGGCCGCCTTCTCCGCCTCGCGGGCCGCGGCGTAAGCGGCCTTCTTGCCTTCGTCCACCGCCTGGATGGCCTTCGAAATCTCCAAGCGCAACGCTTCAAGCCGGGCGGAATACCGTACTTCCAGCGCTTGGACGGCATCGTTGGCGGGTGCCTGTGCGGCCGCCGCTTGTGGGGCCGCGTGGATGCCCGGCATGGCGACAGCGGTGGCGACCAGCGCCCCGCAGATGACTGTAATGGCGGTTGTATTCATGATAGGATAAGAATTGAGTTAAGTGTTTATTTTCCCTGGAGCAATTCGACCATGGCCTTGCCCATTGCCTCGCCGACGTTCATATAGGTTTCCGGATTGCCGCCGTAGTGACCGCTCGAGCTCCCCCCCTTGGAAAGCGGGTTGGCATAAACGAAGGCGACCTTGCCCTTGAGTTCGGGGTCGCTGCTCTTCGAGACGGCTTCCATGGCATCGAGGATCACTCCGTCGCCGCCCTTGGAGCCCTTCTGTGTCTGGCCGAGCGAGGCGGTGACGAACTTCGCGTCCGGTGCTTTGAAATCCTTGCGCAGGGCCTTGATGAGCTGGATCAGGTTCTTTTCGTAGCGCTCGAAATGGGCGGGGTTGCGCATGTCCTTGTCGCCCTGCCACCAGAAGAATCCGGCGACCTCGTATTCCTTGGCACCGGGATAGTAATTACCGAGCTTCTCAAGCACCTTCTTGGCGGCGGCCA
>JALRFY010000073.1 GCA_023253625.1 Akkermansiaceae bacterium
GACCCTGTGAGCCATGCCCACCGGCTGATATCGTAAACTTGAGGCCCTGCCGGGCTTTTAACGGGTAGCCGCAGGGTCGATTTCCAAGCCTGAGCCTCCTGATATCCAATACGCCATGTCTTGGAAATGGTTGATAGCTCGATACCCCCCGGAACCTGCTTGGATACGTCCGGGCACGGCTTTTCCGTATCGGCCGTCATAGCCGCAAGGGGCGGCGGTTTCGTTTGATTCGCGCAGCAGCCTTGTTTTTCTGTTAGGCTATTCGCTGCCATGACTCCTTGATTTCAAGGAGGTGGCTCGAGCCGGGATCGAACCAGCGACACGCGGATTTTCAATCCGCTGCTCTACCAACTGAGCTATCGAGCCATTTGCACATATGTCCATGTGCGCAGAGCGAGTAAGAGTGGCTCGGCGGATTTTGACAACCGGAAAAACGCGAAGATCCAGAAAAATGGAGATCGCTTGACTTGATCTTTCGCCTTAGCCGCCCCAACGACCGGGGCACCACCGCGCGATATTGTCGCCATTCCCCCGGCGATCCGCCCTGCGGCCTCGGTTCCGTGCCCGGGACCGAGGGTTCATCACGCGCCGGGCGGACTGTGCCCGGATGCAATTGACTCAGGAGAAAATCCACCACCCGTCATCGCTCCGCGCGCTGCCATTGCCGCGGCATCTGCCAGTTAAGCTGGCGGAGTTTCCCAATCGGATCCGGCGACGGGCTGCTGCCTACAGTCATCCCGCGTGGCTTGTCCGTGTCTCCTGTTTGGCGGTTGGCGCGGTGTCCAACTTGACTGCCAGCATGAGAACGACAGCGGTCTCGCCGATCTCATGCCGCGCCAGCTTGGCTCATGCCACCAGCCGCCCTTTCTTGACCTGGCCGGGCAGTTCGATGTGTTGCGGGAAATCGAGTAACTCGCGCCGGAACTTGGGGTCGGCCTGTCCGGGCGGTTTGCGGAAGAGGTCTCAACCGTCTGGCGATTGCCGGATTTGCCAGCGGATGCCTCCGGCATGCGCTGTCGAGGAACTCTCGCCAAGATCCGCAAGGAGACAGGTTTATGTCATAACCTCAGCGTTCCCTGGCCTCACGCTGCTCCGGTGGCATAACATGAATCAATATCTAACCATCCATCCCGCCATGCCCATGAAATCACCCCGCCGCCGTTTGGGTTCAGCCACCTGCCCGTTCAAGCTCGGCGAACGCATCCGCCCGATCGCCATGTTCGACTGCCACGACTACCGCCGTGATGAAAGTTACGAGGTGACCGAAATCGATACCAGGGACTCCACGTTGCGGGCGCGCGACGAGAACGGGCAAACCGGCTCATGGATCCGCTGGCTCGACTGTGAGAAGGCTGGAGAGATCGGCTGGGATTGGCTCAAGGGAGAGCTTTCCGCCGAGGCGCTCGAACTGCTCTCCGCCTTCGATGGCCTTTCCAGCCTGCGCCTGCGTTCGGAACTGCGCATCGCCTTGGTCGCCAGCATACCGGACCTCAAGGGCAGGATCCTCGACACCTGCACCGCCATTGAAACCAGCCCCGCCAACCACCCCTGACCATCCACCAGCCATGAGTCCAGCTCCTGTCGGCACCCGCATCCGGATCATTGCCAACCACAACCACCATCACTACCGCATCGGCGGCATCTATCGCGTCCATCAGGATGATGGAGACGGCACCTTCAAGGCCATCGATGAGGCAGGAGTCACCGGTGACTACCTGCGGTGGGAGGACTGCGAACGCGCCGGCCTCGGCTGGGAATGGATCCGGGGGCAGCTCGATGCCCGCTCGCTGGACTTGCTGGGTGCTTTTGAAGGGTTGGAAAACCTGACACTGCGCCAGAATATCGAGACCCGGCTCATCCTCGGCATCCCGAATCTCGCCGATCGCATCCTCCATCACCTGCCCGATCTCGAACAGGCCGCGGCGACACTTCAAACCGATGCCCGGGATGGTGACGATGAGGACGATCTCAATGACCTGTTTGCCTAACCGAATTTCCATCCGCCCGATACCATCCGATTGACGCACACCCCACCATGATCTCCCTGCTCCAAAAGTCATCCGCCGCCATCTGCCTGCGCGGCTTCAACGATCATGAACTTCAACAAGCCAGCAATTTCCTGAGCGGCCGCGGTCACCGCGTGGTGCGCTCGCTGAATGCCGCGCAGTGTGTCGTGGCCGGTCCCGAGGCCGAACCCTCGCTGTTGGATCAATCGCGTGCCCGGGGCTTGGAAGTGGTGGCATGGGATGCCATCCGAGAAGCGCTCCGCGATGAAGGTTTGATGGCCGGATTGATGACGTCCGGGGGCAGCGCGCCACTCCAGAAATGCCCGGTCGAGTCGCTGCTGTGCCGCGACGGCGGCGTCTGGCGCATGATGGACCGCCCGCTGCCGCCGGCACCCGGTGTGGCGGATTGCGACAGGAAATACATTCCGCAGGCCGGGCGCTTCGCCGGGCTTTGCTTTGACCAGCCATTCGTGGAAACACTGCAGGCGGTGCTCACCGGGGTGTGGCACTCGATGCCGGTGGCGCTGGAGGGGGAGACCGCCGCGTCGAAGACCACCGCGGTGCTTTATCTCGCCCACCTCATCAACCAGCCGGTGATCCGCCTCAACCTGAACGGCCAGACCGACGCGGGAGAACTGGTGGGTCGCCATGTTCCTACCAACCAAGGCTGGCGCTTCCAGGAAGGCGCGCTGCCCCAGTCGATGCGCTGCGGTCACTGGCTGCTGCTCGATGAAATGAACCTCGCCGAGCCGCAGGTGCTGGAACGACTCAACTGCGCCTTGGAGCACCCGCCCACGCTGGTCCTCAGCGAGGGCGACGGAGCGGTGTTCGGCCCGGGCGGCGATGTGGAGGTTTCGGAAAATTTCCGCCTGCTGGCCACTCTCAACCCGGCGGAGTATTCCGGCCGCAGCATCCTCAGCCCGGCCTTCCGCAACCGCTGGCTCATCTGGCACCAAGCCCATGCACCCGACGAGGCGGCCATCCTCGCCATGCTCCGCACGCTGGTGCTCGGCGAGCAGCCGGTGGTTTGCTGGAAGGGAAAATCCTACCGGGCAGAGGCAGTCTGCCCGCTCTTCCCGCAGCTTCAGGAAATCCCTGAGCTCGATGCCGTGCTTGCCCGTTTTGCCATGTTCCACAGCACCGTGGCCAAGGCCGCGCACACGCCCGGCCAAACGCCCGGACTCGCCCGCCAGCGCCGCGAACGACACACCTTCACCCGCCGTAACCTGATCGCCACCCTCCAACTCTGCGCTGCGAATTCCCAATCCGAGCCCCGGCAATCACTCGGCGATGCCATCCGCCAGATCTACATCGACCGCTACCCGGACCCCGCCGACCGCAAGGCCATCCAAGCCCACCTCCGCGCGGCGGATCTCGCATGATCCGAATCGCCGCAAGCATGCATCCCTCTTCACCAGGCCGGAATTTCAGCAATTCAGCATTCAGCCCACCATGCTCGCAGAACTCCAGTCACTCGCCGCACTCGCCTCCTCACGTCCCAACATCATGGTCGAGGAAGGGGAGAGCGGCTGTGCCTGGTCGTTCAATTGGGCGACCGGTGTGATCACGGTCAATCCGGCCGACCTTGTGCTGCGTCCACCGGATTTCTGCCGCGGGTTGATCCTGCATGAAGCGGCCCACGGCGCGATCACCCGCATCGCCGACATCGTGCCGAGAAAACTCCGCCAGCGCGAGCCGGGCATCCACCACCTGCTCAATGTGGTGGAGGATTGCCGCATCGAGAACTGGCTGCAGCAGCGCTTCCCCGGCTGCCGGCCATGGGTCCGTCTTTACAACGACCGCCTGCTGGTTGCGCCCGCCAGCGCAGATGGTCGGGCACGGCTGGCCGGGGACCCCGCAGGCGGTTTCCTCCTCGGCTTGCTCAGTGAGTGGTGGCGGGAACAGCCGCCTTGCGAACTCCACCCGCTCGCCACGGATGCCATCGCGGCGGTGAAGCCCCGTTTCCTCGATGCGGTGGCGGCCTTCCCCCCGCCTAAGCCACCTTCCGCCGCAATGGTTTTGCCAGTCTATCAAAGCCATCGTGTGGCTGGGTCATACCGTGCTCTCGACCACGAGCGGCCACCGACCACGGAGGAATGCGTCATTCGCATGACCCAGCACCGCATGTGGGAAATTGTCTGGGAGCATATCGTCCCGGTGTTCAGGAAATTGCTGGATCATCCGGACAGCCAGCCCACGCGGCAAAGGACCGCCGATGAAATGGCAAGTGCCACTGCAATGGCGGGACATCTGTGCGATGCGGATCATCGCGGCCGTCATCCGGAGGCGGCGGATCACGACTCCACCCCGCCCGCAAACCGCTCGGAGCGAACCTACCATCAGGCCCTTGCCAAGCACGGGGCGCTGATCGAGTCCTGTGCCGAGTTATTGCTGCGCCTGCTCACGCTTGATTCGCGGCCGAAAACCTCGCGCTGCCATCGCAGCGGCAACCGCCTTGACCTAAGGGTGGCCATGCAGTGCGAGGCGGATCCGCGGCAGTATGAACGTGTCTTCCAACGCCGCACGCTGGCAAGCCGCCCCGACCCGGCCTTTATCCTGCTGGCAGACGAATCCGGCTCGATGCGGGGTCCGCGTGCCCGCGCCACCTTCGATGCCGTCGTGGTCATGCGCGAGGTCTGCCTGCGTCTTGGAATCCCGCTCGGCATCGTCGGATTCAGCTCCGCCTGCCGCATCATCCAGCACTGGGAAGATCCTGACGCTTCCATGCAGCGCCGCAGCGTCGCCGCGCTGCTGCAAGCGGGAGGCAGCAGCACCCGCCTCGACCGCGCGCTCGACACCGCGATCGGAATGCATGACATCTTGCCCGCATCCTGCCGGCCGCGGTTATGGATCCTCAGCGACGGCGAGGTTTCCAACGTCAACGAAATCCGAAATCGCATCACCGCCATCCGCATGGGCGGAACCCCTGTCCACTGCCTGGGTCTCGGCCCCGATGCCGACGGCCTGCGCAACATCATTCCCTCCGCGCGCACCGGCATCCAGCCAGTGGACCTGCCAGAGGTTTTCTCCCAGATGCTGGAATCCCAAATCCATGCATAAGCCCGTCATGCGGATCCCGGTCCCATGCAACCAAACCAACTTACGCCATGAGCAACTCGTCACTACCTGCCGGCCAGGCGACCGGCACTTGACTCAACTTGCGCCCTTCATCCCTCTTCCAACTGCGGATTTAAGGGTCACCCGCCGATTCAGCGGAAGAGCCCGCAGCGGAAGAGCCACTTCCCTATAAAAAAAGAGCCCGGCACTTTGCATGGCAAAGTGCCGGGCGTTTACCTGGCGACGACCTACTTTCACAGGACCTGTCGTCCCACTATCATCGGCGCTGGGGCGTTTCACTTCCGGGTTCGGAATGGGACCGGGTGGTTCCACCCCGCTCTGGTCACCAGAGGGCAGGCTTGGGGTCTTGCGGCGGATGCCGTCGGAACTCCAAATCTGGGACTCTGGGGGCCTGAGGGGATTGTGGATGACAGAACGAGGACCTTGGATGAATCCATACATCCACCTTCCTCGTGCCATTATCCACTGTCGCGGGCTTTCGCCCGCCACCCGCTCCCTGGCATCCACACGGAGAGCTTGAATGATTTTTCAATGACTTCGCGCTTGCGGCGACTCTGGTACTTTTCCGATTCCAAAAAACAGGAATCAAGCCGAACGGATGATTAGTAGTGCTCGGCTCAACGTGTTGCCACGCTTCCACCTGCACCCTATCAACGTGGTAGTCTCCCACGATCCTTCGGGGAAAATTCATCTCGGGAATGGCTTGGCGCTTAGATGCTTTCAGCGCTTATCCATGCCGCACTTGGCTACCCTGCCATGCTCCTGACGGAACAACAGGTGCACCAGAGGTGCGTCGATTCCGGTCCTCT
>JALRFY010000089.1 GCA_023253625.1 Akkermansiaceae bacterium
GTTAATACAAATGTCCCACCATCAATAGGAAAAAGTATATAACTATATTCTGTATTTGTTGTTGAATCTGGGAAAAATGGGTTATAATCATAATATGATAATTTACCACCACCAGAATTATACGCACTAACATTTTCAACAACAATGGCAACGTGGGCATAGGAATCAGCACACCCACAGCCCGATAGCATCAGAATGCCATTTTCGGCCAGCCCAACTTCATGCGATTTACGGCAGGAAACAACACCGGCACCACCGAAACGGACGGATTTGAGATTGGTGTAACCAATCTGGGAAGTCCAATCATTAAGAATAATGAAGCATCATCCATTACCATCCAGAACTTCAATGGCAGCAAGAATTTCACTGCCGCCGAGCTCATCCCACGCATGCAGCGTCTGGGCATCGCCTTCGGTGCGCACGCAAACGCCTACACCTCCTTCGACGAGACGGTTTACATGCTCGACCTGCCGGGCCTCTCGCAGGAAACCATGGATCTTTCATTCACCGTGATGCGCGATTTCTGCGATGGTGCGTTGCTCGGTCTGGAGGAAATCGACAAGGAACGCGGCGTCATACTCGCCGAAAAACGCAGCCGCGATTCCGTGGAATACCGCCTCATGGAACAGCAGTTCGAGAAACTCATGCCGGACTCACTCGTTTCGAAGCGCTTTCCCATCGGCATCGAGGAGGTGATCGAATCCGCACCGCGCGAGCGTTTCGTCGAATTCTACACCCGCTACTACACACCCGAGCGCATGACTTTCATCGTGGTGGGCGATGTGAAGGTGGACGAGATGCGCCAGCGAATCACCGAGGCATTCTCCAGCATGGCGAACCCGGCCGCGCCCGGAGAGGATCCCGATCCCGGCACCATCCGCCAACCGGAGGGAATCGAGACTGCGGTCTTTCACGACAAGGAGGTGAGCGCCACCGATGTCTCGCTCATGCTCGTGCGCCCACACAAGCGCGAGCCTGACACCCGCAAGACACGTGCCGGGCAGATGCCGCTGGAAATCGCCCACTCGATCATCTCGCGGCGCTTCGAGCGCATTTCCAAGGAACAGGATTCGCCGGTGGCCTCCGGCTCGGTTTACAAAACCACCTGGTTCAACCTGCTCGAATTCGGATCGATTGGCGTCACGGCCGCGGACGACCGCTGGCGGGAGGTGGTGCCGGTGATCGAGCGCGAATTCCGCCGCGCGCTGCAACACGGATTCACCGATGCCGAACTGGCCGAGGCCAGGGCGAACCAGCTCAATGCCTACGAGCAGCAGGTGAAACAAAAGGAAACCCGCAAGTCCGAGGGCATTGCCACCGTGCTCGCCCGCACCGTCAACCGCGACCGCGTCTTCTCGGATCCGGAGACAGACCTTGAAATCGCCCGCGAAATCCTCTCCGGAATCGACACCAAGGCCTGCCACGCGGCATTCAGGGAATTCTGGCAATCACCCGGATTCCATTTGGTGCTCACCACCAAACAGCAACCCGAAAACGCCACTCTGGAACTCGCCGCCTTGTTCGAGGACTCCCGCGGCACCTTGGTGGAAGCGCCCGCCGCGCGCGAGGCGCAGGAATTCGGCTATCAGAACTTCGGAACGCCCGGCGAGGTGGCCAAGCGCGCCGAAGTGGTGGACATGAATATCTCGCAACTCGTGCTATCCAACCAGGTGCGAGTGAACCTGAAACGCACCAACTTCGAACGCGGGAAAATCCGCCTGCTGGCGCGTGTCGGTGCCGGCAAGCTCACCCAGCCGCGCGACAAGCCGATGCTCGACCTCTTCGCGCAAGCCGTCTTCGAGGGTGGCGGCCTCGGCAAGCACTCGGTGGACGAGCTGCGCCAGGTCCTCGCCGGCAAAAACGTGGACAGCACGCTATCCATCTCCGACGACGCATTTGTGCTCTCCGGCAGCACCACGCCAGCGGACTTCGCGCTGCAATGCCGCCTGATGTGCGCCGCGCTGACCGACCCCGGCTACCGCGAGGAGGCGCTATGGCAGTTCCAGAAGGCGCTGCCCATGCTCTATCAACAGCTCAAGCACACCCCGTCAGGCCCACAACGTGAAATGGATGCCTGGCTGCATGGCAACGATCCGCGTTTCGCCACCGCGCCGCAGGAACAACTTGCCTCCTTCACCATCAATGACGCCAAGGCATGGCTCACCCCGGAACTGAATGGCGGATACCTCGAGCTCAGCATCGTCGGCGACTTCGATGAATCCGCCGTGCTGCCTGAACTGCTTGCCACCTTCGGCGCGCTGCCCGCACGCACCGCCCAGCCACCGGCGCTGGATGAGGCGAGGAAGATCGATTTCCCACAGGCCCCCGCAAAAAAACATCTCACCTACCAATCCAAAATCCCGCAGGGCATCGCCACGGTCGTTTGGAAAACCGCCGGCATCCGCAACAATATCCCCGAATTCCGCCGCCTCAGCATCCTCGGCTCGATCCTCGGCGACCGCATGCGCGAGGAAATCCGCGAAAAACTCGGCGCCTCCTACAGCCCCAATGCCGGTGCCACCGGCTCCGACGGCCTCGACGGCATGGCATACCTCGTCGGCGAAAGCGCCGGGAAACCCGAAGAACTGCCCGTGCTGCTCGAAACCATCCTCAGTGAGGCCGCATCGCTCGCCCAGGATGGCGCCTCGGAGGATGAACTCGACCGCGCCCTCAAACCTGCCCTCGGAATGCTCGAAAAAACCCTGCGCGACAACCATTACTGGCTCAACACCGTGCTCAGCCAGTCACAAGCCGATCCCGGGAAACTCAACCTCGCCCGCAAGCGTGACGAGGATTACCGCTCGATCTCACTCGCTGAAATCAACGCTCTCGCCGCCAAATACCTCGCGACGGAAAAAGCGCTTCAAATCACCATCCAAGCCGCCGAGTGACAGCAGGTCGTCCTTTTCCCCAGGCACTCCGGAAAATCACGCTGTTCCGGGTGTAAGAGCCGCCGGCACGACCACGTAATGGGCGCAGATGAAACAAATGCTCCGCAGATTTCCCGCGATCATCGCCGCCCTGGCCATGACGCACGCGGTGTTTGCGGAGCCTCCCGCCAAGGATAGTCCCGCCCTGACTGCGGATGCCAACGGTGCTCTCCATCTGCCCGCGGACCGCGCCATCATCAACGGCGGCACCATCCGCGTGGAAACCCAGGACGGCTCCTCCCACCTCGGCCACTGGCGTGATCCGGCGGACACCGCCAGCTGGAAAATGCGCGTTCCCAACGACGGCCGCTATCTGGTCCGCATCGAGACCTCAGCGGAATCCGCTGGCGCGGTGCTGCTGGTGAAATGCAACGGCAAGCTGGCCCTCTCGGTGCCGGCCAGCGGCGGCACGGGTGTTTACAAAATCAGCCGCGTCGGCGAGGTCACACTCTCCGCCAACCAGGACATCATGCTCACACTGGAGCCGGTGTTGGACGGCTGGCAGCCGATCCATGTGCGCAAGGTCGAACTGATTCCACTGCCCTGAAGCCGGAACCAATGGACCACTGGAAAACACCAGGCACCATTGAAACTGCAAGCCCCGCTCACTCCAACAGGTCTTGATGTTGAATTTCAGCGGCTGGTTCCCGGTCACGCGTGGTGCAGCAAGATCGAATTGGCCCCGAAGTGGTCGGACAGCACGTCGGAAACAATGACGAGCGGTGCTCCTTTAGGGGCGAGATCCAGTTTGAGGAGTTCGTTGCTGACGCGTTTGATGGTTTCCTCGATGTTGCTGGAAAAGGCCATCTTGATGGGACGCACGCCGCGGGTGAGGGCAAGCTGGCGGCATACGCTTTCGCGCGGTGTGACCGCGAAAAAGCCGGTGGTGCGCGGACGCAGCATGGCCACCTGATTGGCAAGCACACCGCGGCGGGTCAGCACAACCAGCCGGGCTTCGGGCAATGAATCAGCGAGGGTGACGGCGGCGCGGGCGACCTTGCGGCGCTCGTCGGTCAGAAGCATGGCCTGGCCGAATCCCTGGCCGGCGGTCCGCTCGATGCGGGTGATGATGCGCACCAGCGCGTCAACACAACGCACCGGGTAGCGGCCGACGCTGGTTTCCCCGGAAAGCATCAGGACATCAGCCTCCTCATAGGCAGCGTTCATCACGTCGGTCACCTCGGCGCGGGTGGGCGTGGGGTTCTGAATCATCGATTCGAGCAACTGGGTGGCCACAATGACGCGGGTGCCGATCTCGTGGCAGCGCTTGATGATGCGGCGCTGGAGCAGCGGCAGTTCCTCAAATTCGACCTCGGTGCCGAGGTCGCCGCGGGCGATCATGATCACATCCGCCTCGCGGATTATGGCATCCAAATTCCTGACAGCTTCCTGATCCTCAAGCTTGGCGATGATCTGAGCCTCGCCGTCAAGCGAGTTCATGGTCTCGCGGAGTTCACGCACATGGGCGCAATCGCGGACGAATGAGCCGGCGATGAAATCCGCACCACACTCCACGGCAAGCGCGAGGTCGGCCCGGTCTTTGTCAGTGAGTGCGGGCAGGTTGAGGCGCACGCCGGGCAGGTTGATGTGGCGCCGCGAGCCCATGCTGCCCGGCGTCTTGACCCGGCAAAGGATGCGGTCGGCCTCGACCTTCTCGATGCGCATCAGCAGCGCGCCGTTGTCCACGACGAGTGTGTTGCCAGCGGAGACGTCCTCCATCAGGCCGTCGTAGTTGACGGTGGTCGAGAAATCGACGCTGGCCTCGGCACCCGCCTTGCGGAACTCGACGGCATCGTCCTCGGCGAGTTTGAACGGTTCCTTGAGGTCGCCGGTGCGGATCGAGGGACCTGTGAGATCGAAGAGCACGGCATGGTGACCGCCGCGTTGTTGGGAGAGATGGCGGACGATGCGGGTCATTTCCGCCGCCCATTCGTGCTTGGCATGGCTCATGTTGAGCCGGAACACATTGGCACCGGCGTCCATCAGCGCCGCGATGGATTCCTCCGATGAAGTGGCCGGGCCGAGAGTGCAGAGGATCTTGGTCTTGTGGGACATGACAGGACTTAAGGCTGGGATGATGCAATGGCGAGAGCGGGAATTCAATCAGTTGCGCGGACGGCGCTTGGTAAGTTCAATCCAGGATGGTCGCAACCTTGCTTTTCAGTCCGGTGTGTTCAGCCGTCCTGCTGGGTGACTGCATGCAAGATTTATGCCAGATCAGGGTTGCCACCGGCGATGCCGGCTTGGTTTTCCAGCTCAGAACAATGTGAACGCGATGTTCACGCCGGCAGTGACGATCGAGACCATGCTCATGAGCTTGATAAGGATATTGAGCGATGGCCCGGCGGTGTCCTTGAAGGGATCGCCGACGGTGTCGCCGATGACGGCGGCCTTGTGGGCGGCCGAGCCTTTCCCGCCGAGATGGCCTTCCTCGACGTATTTCTTCGCGTTGTCCCATGCGCCACCGGAGTTCGCCATGAACACGGCAAGCACGAACCCCGTCGCCAGACCGCCGGAGAGCAGCCCGAAGACTCCCGGCACGCCGAACAGCAGGCCGACAACGATCGGCACGGCGACGG
>JALRFY010000120.1 GCA_023253625.1 Akkermansiaceae bacterium
GATCACGCGGAGCTTGTCGCGCTCGGTCTGCAGCCGGCCGAGGAACCAGGTGCCGATGTTGGAAAGCGCCTTGTAATCGAGGTCCACCGGGTTCTGCGTGGCCAGCAAACATCCGAGCCCGAAAGCGCGGCCTTGTTTCAACATCGTCATCATCGGCCGCTTGGAAGGCGGGTTCGCGGTGGGCGGCAGAAAACCGAATATCTCATCCATGTAAAGCAGCGCTCGCAACGAAGTGGTGCCGTTTTGCGTGCGCATCCAGCCGAGCATCTGGTTGAGCAGCAGGCTCACGAAGAACATGCGCTCGGCATCGCCGAGATGCGCGATGGAGAAAATCGAAATGCGCGGCTTGCCGGCGGGCGTGTGCAGCATCTTCGCAATGTCGAGCGGCGGGCCTTCAAGCCAGGTGGCGAATCCAGGCGAAGCGAGCAGGTTGTTGAAGCGCAGCGCAAGCACCTGGCGCGATTTTTCCGGCAGGAACGATTCCACATCGATGACGCCGACTTTTCCAAAGGGCGGCTTCTGGATGTGGCGGATCAGGCTTTCGAGCGACAGTCCGCGGCCGGCGGCCCATTCGCTGTGGAAGACATTGGCGAGCAAAACCGCCTCGTGGCTCTGGAGCGGATCGGCATCCACACCCACCAGCGAGAGCAGCGAGGTAACCGTGCTCTCGATCCGCTCGCCTAACAACTCGGAATCGTCCATCACATCGGACGGCGGCGCGTCCAGCGAGCTGAGGATGGATACCGGAATGCCCGCCTTGCTGCCAGGAGTGAAAATGTTGATGTCGACCTTGTCATTGAGTCTGCGGATGCGCTCCGGCGACTGCCCCCAATCGGCGAGGCCGTTCTTCCACATCGCGGCAGTTTTGGCGGCGCGCTCGTCCGGAGTGATGCCTTTTTTCGCGGCATCGTCCTCATTGATCCACGGGCGGAAACTCGCGGCGTCGAGATCCGGAAACGCGAGCAGCAGGTTGGAGATGTCGCCCTTGGGATCGATGACGATGGCTGGGATGTCGTCCATTGCGGCCTCCTCTAACAGCGCGATGCAGAGGCCGGTCTTGCCCGAGCCGGTCATGCCGAGCACCACCCCGTGGGTGACGAGATCCTTGGAATCGTATAGCAGCAGATCACCGGAGGCCTGCTTGGTTTCCGGATCGTAGCCGCGGCCGAGATAAAACTGACCGAGTTTTTCGAATTCTCCGAGGGGTGTTGTCATGATGGCAATATCGTGCATGGTGCGGCTTGAGTGGACTGCAGGAAGCTAAACCGGCCGGATTGGCGGTCGCTCGGGTTCGGGGATGTTTTTCAAAACGGCCTCCACGCCGCCTTCATCGATCAGCCAGCGCTGGTGCAACTCGGTCGGCGGCTCACTGAGTGAAATTTTTCCGTCGCGCTCCATGCGCCGCAGCATCACGCGGAGGATGGCGAAGGCGGTGTCGCCGAGGTCGCCGTCGGCGCGGTTGCGGTGGACCCGGCAAGCGAGGTCGGTCTGCGCCAGGCAATCGAGTTTTCCCATCTGCAGCAGATCGATGAGATGGGCGATCTCGACGCCGTAACCGGTGGGGAAGGGGAGCGATTCCAGCAGATTTCGCCGCGCGGCATACTCGCCGGATAGCGGCTGGAGGATGCCGGCGAGCTCCGGATAAAACATCGAGATGAACGGCCGCACGAGGATTTCGGAAACGCGACCGCCGCCGTTGGCATGCGCCAAGTCGCCATTGACCAACGGGCGCTCATAGTAGGCCTTCACATATTCGATTTCCGCACGCTCCAACAACGGACCGATCAATCCGGCGACGTATCCGGGATGGAAATTCTCCACATCGCCATCGAGATAACAGATGATGTCGCCTTTCGCGGCATGCAGCGCTTTCCAGAGATTTTCCCCCTTGCCGGTGTGGGTTCCGGTTTCCGGAACGATCTCGGCGGAAATCAACACCCTGGCGCCAGCGTTTGCAGCAATGTCGCGCGTTTCATCGTCCGACCCGGAATCGATCACCAGGACCTCATCGACCAGTGGCGTCTCATCGACGAAGGCGCTGCATATGGTCTGCACAATGCGGCCGATGGATGCCGCTTCATTCAATGTTGGAATGCACACCGAAATCACGCTGCCGGCGGCTTTTTTCAAATCCCGCAATCGGCGGGTGTTGGCGAATTGTGTGTGGTGGTAGCGCTGCATCTTCGGATGTAAAACCGAGACTAGTCCGCCCGGTCCGCTTCATGCAAGGCCCGGGCGTTTCGACATCCGATGATGGACCTCCGCCGATCATTCCTCAATGTTCAGAGCGCATGAGCGCCATCCACATGACTGCATCCCGCCTCAGCCCCGAACCAGGAGCCGGCACCTTGGCCTGGCTCGCACTCGACGCCCCGCCCGGCCTCCGCGCCTCCTCTATCAAGGGCGCAGGAAGTTTCCCCGGTGAGACGCCATTTCCCATCCTTCCACACATCTCCGGGACACATTCCCGCCGCAGATTTTGTTTTTCCATCCGGGGCGTTCCACGTTTAGCTCCCGCCATGAAACACCTGCTCCGCCTGCTGACCGTCGCACTGTTCGTCGCGCCTATGAATGCGCAGGCATCCCCCGCAGAAGCCTCGCGCATCCGGAAATCATGGGAGAATGAAATGGAAAAATGGCTGAGCGAAACCCGCGCTGCCACCACACCGGATGCCCGCGCCGCCGCACTCGCCAGACAACCCGATGCCGTCAAGGCCCTCCGCCGGGTCTGGCAACAGATCGGCCCGGCCCTCGACCAACCATGGGTGCTCGATCATGCCGCCTGGTTCCTCCGGGCCGCTCCCGGCCATTTCCAAACGAGCGAAAACGGCACCCGCGAGCAGGTCTTCAGCCAAGAGCTTCAAGCCATCCTCAAGGCGCTCGACGCCCATCATCTCGCCAGCGCCGGATTGACTCCGGTCTGCATGGCGCTTGCCGACAATGCGGACCCGCGCACCCTCCCGCTCTTGGAAAAAATCATCACCTCCCACCCCGAGCCCAAGACTCAGGGCGTTGCCGCACTCGCCGCCTCTATCGCCCTGCGCTCGCTCGGCGACGAGCCGGAAATCATGCGCAAACGTCTCAATTACCTCCGCAAGGCGATCATCGACAGCTCAGACGTCCAAGCCACTGACAACGCCACCGTCGCTCGAATCGCCGAGGACGAACTTTATGTTATCCGCCACCTCAGCAAGGGACGCGTGGCCCCTGACCTCGCGGGCAGCGATTCCGCCGGCCGCCCGCTCAAACTCTCCGATCATGCTGGAAACATCGTCGTCCTTGTGTTCTGGAGCAGCACCATGAACGAAGCCGATCACGCCATCCGCATCATGAATGAAATGCACGGCCGATTCCGCTCCCGCCCGGTGGCCGTGCTCGGTGTCAATCACGATGCGCTCGACAAACTGCGCGA
Organism: Akkermansiaceae bacterium; assembly: GCA_023253625.1. GTDB lineage: Bacteria > Verrucomicrobiota > Verrucomicrobiia > Verrucomicrobiales > Akkermansiaceae > Luteolibacter. The sequence goes on from JALRFY010000120.1 coordinate 3,413, forward strand.
TCTCGAAGGCTCCAGTGCCGTGGCATGGCGCAGTTTCTCCGATCCAGAAAACCAACTTGCCCGTGCCTACCGCGTGGGCATGTGGCCACTTGTGTATGTGCTCGATGGCGAGCGACAAATCCAATACGCCGGTGCCCCG
>JALRFY010000251.1 GCA_023253625.1 Akkermansiaceae bacterium
CGCCTGTTCCAGCTGGATCGCGGCGGCGTCCGGGATCTGGATGTATGTGTTGATGCCGGCGACGAGGAAATTACCGATCGCCACCGCGCCGAGATAGAAGCACATGATGACGGATTTCATCGTCCGCGGCGCCTGGGTGTATGCGTATTCGAGCGCGACGATGGAAACCATCACCTCGGAGGCGGTGAGCAGCGCGAAGGCGAGGATCTGCCATGAAATGCTCGGCCGTGCGCCATCCTCGATCCATTGCTGGATGAGCGCGACCAGCGCGAACGAGCTTGCCATCACGAACAGACCCAGCCCGATCTTGCGCAGCGGTGTGAGTTTCCACACCTTGTCCAGCATCGGATAGAGTCCGTAGGAGAACAGCGGAATGAAGGTGAGAACGAACACCGAGTTCAACGACTGGATTTGCGAGGGAAGCCACTCGAAGCCGAGGAAATTGCGGTCCATGTCCTGCGACTGGAAGATCCACGTCGATCCGGTCTGGTCGAAGAGCGCCCAGAACATCGCCACGAACAGATAGAGCGGCAGCAGTTTGAGCATCACCTGCCAGCCGCCGCCGCGCAGAATCTCGCGCACGAAGCCCTTGCCCGCCGCCGGCACGTGGATGAAGCGCTTGCGGCCCATCCAGAACACCAGTGTGGCGATGGCCATCAGCACTCCCGGCACGCCGAAGGCCCAGTGTGGTCCATACCATTCCATCAACCACGGCGTGAGCATCATCGAGACGAAGGCTCCGATGTTGATGGAAAAATAGAACCAGTTGAAGATGCGCGGCAGCAGGTGCGCGTTGCGCGCGCCGAATTGGTCGCCGACGTGGGCGGAAACGCACGGTTTGATGCCGCCGGAGCCGAGCGCGATGAGCCCCAGCCCGGCCATCAGCCACCACGGCGAGTTCCCGAAGGCACCCATGCAGGCGAGCGCCGCGTGGCCGGCGCAATAGATCAGCGAGAGCGCGATGATGGTGCGGTATTTCCCGAGAAAAACATCTGCCAGCAGCGCACCCAACAGGGGCGTGAGGTAAACCGCGCCGTTGAACAAGTGCACCCGCGCGGTGGCCTCCGCCTCGTTCATCGCAGAGGGTCCGCGGCCGTCCATCAGATGCAGGTATTGCACCATGAAGATCGCCAGCACGGCCTTCATGCCATAAAACGAGAACCGCTCGGCGGCTTCGTTGCCTATGATGTGGGGCACGCCCGATGGTATGCCTTCGAGGTCGGCGGGAGAGGTGCGGTAGGACATGGTGGATCGGTTTTTTTCAGCCCGGCATCAGGTCGATTCCGAATCGCCGCAGCACAACCACCGTCAGCCAGAACAATACGGCGGTGAGCAGGCAATTCGCCGCCAAGGATGTCCAGAAAGCATAACCCTGCCGCAGCATCCAGGGCAGAAACAAGAACATCGGTAAAGTCGGCAGCACGAACCAGAACGTGCCCTCGGCGTGGTTCGCGATGCGCTGCGGCGTTTGCCCACCCTGTTGCATCCAAACCATCGCCACCAGCGAGGTCAGTGGCAGCGCAATCAGCAGCGCGGAAAGGCGGTCGCTGAAAAGCTGAACCTTGTTGACGATCACGATGATCGCAGCGCTGAGGAACAGCTTCACCAGGTCGGACGGCGTGAATGAGAAAACCTGCTGCCAAGGGATATTGGACATGGCGGCGGATACTTCATTGCCTGGCGAGGCTTTGCAATCGCTGGTTTTGGCCATCCGCCGCGCGCGCCGGAGTTTCCGGCTCGCGGGAAACATCCACGAGGTAATCGTCCATGAGCCAGTTGCGGCCCAAAAGCAGCGGGTAGCTGAGGCGGGCGCGGTTGTTCAGGTTCACCATCACCCGCTTGCTCTCGCCCTCGTGGTTCAGGGTCATTTCAACGAACACGCGTTCCTTGCTGCCCCCGGAATTGCGCACGGTGCCCATCCGCGCCAGTGGCAGCCTCAGCGGCACCCGCGAGCCGTCGCGGTTGAAGACCACGAAATCCACCATCTCGTTCGCGACCCGCACCTCCTCGGCGTGCAGCGAGGTGGTGGCGGCACCGGTATCCACCCGCGCCACGAATTCCATGGCGACCTCCTCGATGCCCACCCGCGCCGTCTGGCCGATGACGCGCTTTGCGGTATCCGTATCCGTGGACGACAAATTATGAATCCAGCCGGCGGCCAGTGCGCAAATCGCGATGGGCAGCAACAATCGTTTTCGATTCATGAACGAATTACAGCAAGCCGCATGCCGGTCTTTCGGGTTTCCGTTAGAATTTCCACCGGGTTTGGCCGGGCGCGCCGGCTGGGGGCGCAGGTGCATGAACGGTGATTGCCAAAGCCATGAAAGACGGAATGTCGATCAGCGCCGCCCATTATGCCGCATGCTCCGGTTCACCCGGCGGTGGAAACCCACACCTCGGCAGATTTGCGGACCGCTGCCTTGACCTGGCACATTTCCGGGCAGTGATTTTACACGTTTGCCCTTTTCAGTGTGGGGTATCCGCTGTTGTTTGGGCGTGCGCATGCGCTGTTTTTACTCGCAGGAACTCGAGCTTGAATTGCCGTCGGGGCACCCGTTTCCGATGGAGAAATTCCGCGTTTCCAAGGACATGCTGCTCGATGGCGGCATCCTGCGCGCCGAGGAAATCGTCGAGGTCCGCGCGGCGGACGTGCATCTCCTCAATCGCGTGCACGAGCCGGAATACGTGCGCCGGATCGAGTCGGGGCTGCTCGATCGCAAGGAGCAGATCCTGCTCGGCTTGCCGGCCACGCCGCGCCTTTTCACGCGCAGCGCCATCGAGGTCGAGGCCACCCGGCTTGCCTGCCATGCCGCGCTCGCCGAGGGCGTCGGCGTCTGCCTCGCCGGCGGCACGCACCATGCCTTCCGGGAACACGGCGAGGGCTACTGTGTCTTCAACGACGTGGCGATCGCCATCCGCGACCTCCAGATCCGGCAGCCGAACATCCGCATCATGGTCGTGGACACCGATGCCCACCAAGGCAATGGCACCGCCGCCCTGCTCGCCGGCGACCCGCGCGTCTTCACCTACTCGATCCACGTCGGGCGGAACTACCCGACGAAAAAAACCGCCAGCTCGCTCGATATCGAGACCGTCCGCTACGTCGAGGGCGAGATGTATCTCCACCAGCTCTTCACCAGCCTGGCCAACGCGCTCGATGCCTTTTCCCCGGACCTCGTGATCTGGATTTCCGGTGCGGACAACCACCGCAACGACCGCTTCGGCCAGATGCATCTTTCGCTGAAGGACATCCAGCGGCGCGACGAGGTGCTGCTGGGCGCCTTCATCCGCAACCGCATCCCGGTGGCCGTGCTTTACGGCGGCGGCTACAACCGCGAGCCGCAATTCACCGCCAAGCTCCACCGCAACACCATCGCCACCGCCAAGAAACTCGCCGCGCAATTCCGCGGGCTGTGATGTTTGGTGTCCGCGATTGCCGGTAAATCCCAAATGCCCTCCCGATGGACAAGATGCGTGCATCGATCAGGAATATCCAACAAGAATCCCGGCGGGATTGCGGACAATAGCCCGGGGTCGAGGCGCGATAGCGCCGACTAACCCGGGTTGGATATTCGTGAATCCGCACCCTGAAAGGCGTGCAAGAAGCGCCGGATGCATCATGAACGGCCGCTCCGTATGCATCAGCTATTGAAAACCTTTGCGTTTTTTTTGCGCCCTGAGGCCGGTTCGCATTGTTGGATTTTCCTGCGGGTGGTATGCTGTGTGTGTCATGATGACGGAAATACCCACCGTCGGAAAGGACGCCCGCTGGCATCATCTTGAAGTGTCCGAGGCCGCGCGCCTGTTGCAAAGCGACCTGCGGCACGGGCTGGCTGCGGACGAGGCCGCCGCGCGTTTGGAAAAATACGGCCCCAATGCGGTGACCGCGCGTCCGGGGAAACCAGCGTGGTTCCGCTTTCTGCTCCAGCTCCACCAACCGCTCATCTACATCCTGCTGGCCGCCACGGCAGTCACCGCGGCGCTCGCCGAATGGGTCGATAGCGGCGTGATTTTCGGCGTGGTGCTGGTGAACGCAGTCGTCGGCTTCATTCAGGAAAACCGTGCCGAAAAGGCGATCGAGGCGCTCACCCGCCTGGTCACCACCGAGGCCACCGTGCGGCGCAGCGGGCGCAAACTGCGCATCCCATCCTCCGAACTGGTGCCCGGCGATGTGGTCCTGCTTCAAGCCGGCGACCGCGTGCCGGCGGACCTGCGCCTGTTCGAAACGCGCAACCTGCACTGCGACGAATCCGCGCTCACCGGTGAATCGCTGCCGGTCGCGAAAACCACCGAACCGCTCGATCACGACATCGCGCTCGCCGACCGGAAAAACCAGGCCTTCGCCGGGACCCTGGTCACCGCCGGGCAGGCGGCCGGGCTCGTCTGGGCCACCGGCGACCGCACGGAAACCGGCCGGATCGCGTGGCTGATTGCCGAGGCGGTCGAGATTTCCACTCCGCTCACGCGCAAGATCGCGCGTTTCAGCAAACTGTTGCTGTGGGTGATCCTCGCGCTGGCCGGGCTCACCTTCGTGGTGGGCGTGGTCCGTGGCGAGGGTGCCGTGGACATGTTCATGGCGGCTGTGGCGCTGGCGGTGGGAGCGATCCCGGAAGGACTGCCCGCGGCGGTCACCATCGTGCTGGCTGCAGGTGTCTCGCGCATGGCCGCACGGAGGGCGATCATCCGCAAGTTGCCCGCCGTTGAAACCCTCGGCAGCACCACCGTGATCTGCTCCGACAAGACCGGCACCCTCACGGAAAACCAGATGACCGTGCAGGCGATCCATGCCGGCGGCCGGAACTATCAGGTCGGCGGCGGCGGTTATCATCCCGAAGGAGATATCATCTATCAGAACAAAACCATCGATGCCGCCGCGCATCCGGCCTTGCTCGAATGCCTGCGCGCCGGCGTGTTGTGCAACGACGCGGAATTGGTCTTGGAGGACGGCCGCCACCGCATTCAGGGCGATCCCACCGAGGCCGCGCTGCTGGTTTCCGCCGCCAAGGCCGGGCTGCTCCATGCGGAAACGACGGAGGAGGCGCCGCTCATCGACATGATTCCCTTCGAGTCCGAACACATGTTCCGCGCCACCCTCCATGGCGGAGGCGACGACGGATCGAAGCGGGTGATTTACAAGGTCGGCGCGGTCGAACGGCTGCTGGAACGTTGTGACGACATGCTCGGCGCGGATGGAAACCCGGTGCCGCTGGACCGCGAGGCGGTGCGGGACGAAGTCGAGTCGATGGCATCGCAGGGCTTGCGCGTGCTCGCCTTCGCCCGGCTGCATGCGCCGCCGGATCAGGACACGCTGGAACACGAACACGTGCGCGGCGGTCTCACGTTTCTCGGTTTGCAGGGCATGATCGATCCGCCGCGCAAGGAGGTCATCCAGGCGGTGGCGGACTGCCGCAGGGCGGGCATCACCGTGAAGATGATCACCGGCGACCACGCCGCCACCGCCAAGGTCATCGCCGCGCGCATCGGATTGGTGGCGGACGGCGGCAAGATCCGCTGCCTGACAGGTCGCGAGTTGGAAAAAACGAGCGACGGGGACTTGCCCGCGCTGGCCGCGGAAACCGACGTCTTCGCCCGCGTGGCACCCGAGCAGAAACTGCGGTTGGTCAAGGCGCTGCGGCCCATGGCCACGTCGTCGCCATGACCGGCGACGGCGTCAACGACGCGCCCGCGCTCAAACAGGCCGACATCGGCGTCGCCATGGGCATCACCGGCACCGACGTGACCAAAGAGGCCGCCAAAATGGTCCTGCGCGATGACAA
>JALRFY010000102.1 GCA_023253625.1 Akkermansiaceae bacterium
AGGCGAGGAAACTGATGAAGACGTGGGCTTCGATCCGCTTGTCGAGTTGGTGAAAGACCGGGCGTAGTCCGAGGTCGCCTTTGAGGGTGCGGAAGCTTTCTTCGATGCGAACGAGATGGATGTAGTTGCGCCACAGTTCGCCGGGGTCGGCTCCGGTGAGGTTGCTTCGCAGCAGATACTGGCCTTCGTGACGGCGGGTGGCTTTGAGCTTCTCACGGTCCAACTCGATGCGGAAGGTTTCGGCGGTGACTGGTTCCCCGGAGGCGGGAAGATGAATGATGACGAGTCGGTGGGCATTGCGCCCGGCTTTTTCCTTGGCGGCTCCGATGGCCAACAGTAGTTCGTCACGGGTGAGTTTGTTGCGTTTTTGGAGTTCCTTGAGACGTGCCCGGTAGGCTTTGAGCTTTTTGCGCCGCATGGCGCTCTCCTTGCCACGACGCGGCAGGCTCCTTGCCAATACATATAACTCTCCGTCACGCGGCAGGAGTTTGACGTGGATGGGCCAATTCGATTTTGTCGAGGCGGAGTTGAAGCGTTGGATGTTCGAGCCGCGGATCGGGCGTGCGGTCTTCGGGGAAGAGATGAATCGGGTGGGATTGGTCGCGCTCATCGACAGCTTCGATGGCGCGAGTCCTAGCGTAGCGGTCACTGTCGTTGATCTCACCAAGATAAAGCAGGGTTTTCTGAACGGATCTGCCACCGGTCACCCGGCGGTTTTCCACGACGCTCCAGTAGCGGTGTTCCTTACCATCCTTGATTCGCCTGTTCGCACGCAAAAACATCGTTCGATGGGGCGAATATCACACAGGACCCGGCGGGGTGTCCATGGGGTGGGTCTCCACCACAGGCATTTCCGAAGAGGGACCCTCGAAAAATCAAGGGCTCCAGCGCCTCAGACGGGCGAAACTCGATGAATTGCGAATCTAACAGCGGAAGTCGGGCTAGGCCTGAATCACGCCGGCCAGGCCCGCCAATCAAGTCGACCAGCAGGATTGGTTTTCCCGTTTAGCGTGACTGCTCCTCCCACACCCTTCGCACTGCAAGAATCCTGATATGCTCGCTGGTTTTGTGGTCTAAAGTCCGTCCAACAATTTTCGGTATTCCGATATCATACAGCAATCATCTGATGTAGTTTATCCTGAAAACTGCTCAGTAAGACGCCACCTCAAATGCCGCATTGACACTCAAGGGTTCTGGGCGAAGAAATCTCACCATTGCCACAAGCTCCATGAAACGCCTTTCTATCTTCCTGCTGTCCGCCGCCCTTGTGGCCGCGTTGCGCGCGCAACAACCCATCGCGGCCCTCGACACCCCAGTCCCGCAGAATTTCGACTCGATGGCCGGCACCACCGCCGCCCTGCCGGTTGGCTGGCGCGTCGGGAACGGCCGCGATGCCATCGACTGGAGCAACGGTCTGGGCGCCACCACCGACTCCGGCGGAACGACGGGCTCAGGATCGATTTCCGGCGGGGGTTGTTACAACTTTGCTGATGGCATCAATGCCTCGGCCACCGACCGCGCCCTCGGCTTTCTCGGCGCCGAGGGCACTTTGGGAATCGGTGTCTACCGCACGCCCCGCAGCATCCTCTATGCGTTCCGCAATGACACCGGCCGGATCATTTCCGCTATCGATCTGGCGTGGAATTACGAAAAATACCGCAATGGCACCCGTACCAACCAGTGGACGTTCTTCCACGGCTCGAGTTCGTCGCCCTCGACCGCAGCCACCTCGGGCGATCAGAGCTATGCAAGCGACGGCAACACGAGCCTTGTCAACCCGCCGTCGAGCATCCCGAAAAGCATCCGCATCAGCGGATTGAACATCGCCCCAGGGGCGACCTACTACCTGCGCTGGACCTACACGGGCATAAGCGGCGACACATTCTCGCACGCGCTCGGCATCGATGATTTCTCGATTAGCGGTAACAAACCCGTTCTTCTGAATCATGTGGCATTCAAGCCATTCAAGACGAATATTGGAAATGCCTCGGCCGCCCAATCGTTCACGGCCGACGGCCGCGATCTGGTGGACGGTGCCACGGCAAGCGTGGCACCAGGCTTCGAAATTTCCAAAAACGGCACGACTTGGGCATCAAGTGTCACTTTGGAACGCACGGCCAACGGCACTCTTGGTGCCGTTGGCCTGCAGGTGCGTCTCGCCGCGCCTTCCCAATCCGGATCCATGGACGGAAATCTAACCATCACTTCCAACGGGGCGGATACTCAGACGATCCCCCTGTCCGGCACGGTCCTTGGAGTGATGTCTTCCTCTGCCGCCGCTCTCACCGGGTTCTCCGCTTCGGTGAACTCGGCTTCGGACGGGCAATTCTTTACATTAAACGGAGCCGGGGTGAAAGAGCCAGTCACATTGACCGCTCCGGCAGGTTATGAGCTCTCGGTGGATGGCAGCCAGTTTTCGCGTCAGGTGACGCTTGGTTCCTCTCCACGGATCCAAAGCATATTCCGGGAGGACATGGGAACTTCACGCGGAGCCTTCATAGAGGTGGGCAGTGGAACCGAGTTCCCGAATCTTGAAGCTTTTGCCGCCATCACCAGCACGGGATCGGTCATTACGTGGGGTTCGTCGACCGGAGGCGGCGACTCATCGGCCGTGTCGGCCTCGCTTTCGTCTGGAGTCATAGAAATCTATTCAAACTGGCGTGCATTCGCAGCATTGAAAAACGACGGTTCGGTGGTGACTTGGGGGCAAAACACATTTGGAGGTAACATGTTCGGGCTGGCGGGATTCTCTGCCACGGTGGCTTCACAGCTAACTTCCGGAGTTGTTTCCATCTCCTCCAGCGCAAGCGCATTTGCCGCATTGAAGGCGGATGGCTCGGTGGTGACTTGGGGTGATTCAGGAGGCGATTCATCGGCGGTTGCCCAATTACTAGGTTCCGGAGTTGTTTCCATCTCATCGAACAAATATGCATTTGCAGCCCTGAAAGAGGATGGTTCGGTAGTAACTTGGGGCCCCAACATCTATGGAGGCAACTCCTCCGCTGTAGCCTCAAGCCTGCAATCCGGGGTGGTCGCAATCCATTCAACCGATTCGGCCTTTGCCGCGCTTAAATCAGACAGTTCAGTGGTGACTTGGGGGGACTCCACCATGGGAGGCGATTCATCGGCGGTTGCCGACAAACTTCTATCCGGTGTGGCGTCCATCCATTCAAGCCAAGGTGCCTTCGCTGCTCTGAAGGCGGACGGTTCGGTGGTGACCTGGGGAGCTGAGTTACATGGTGGAAGCTCAACAATCTGGAGCTACAATCGTAATCCCAATCCTTCGGTGGCATCCCAGCTTGCCTCAAATGTCAAGGCGGTTTATCCCTCCAACGGTGCTTTTGCCGCCTTGAAATCAAATGGCTCGGTGGTGACATGGGGATACGATTATGGCGGCGGAGATTCTTCCGCCGTCGCCGCAAAACTCTCATCCGGCGTCGTCGACATTTATACCAACAGGAACTGCTTTGCAGCTCTCAAGGAGGACGGCTCGGTAGTGACTTGGGGGGTCCCGCCAAACGGTGGCGATTCATCGAGCGTCGCCTCGCAACTCGCCGAGGGCGTCAGTGCCATCTTTTCAAGCGACGCTGCATTCGCCGCAGTGACAACCAGTGGTGCGGTGGTAACTTGGGGGAGTGCTGAAAATGGAGGAGATTCCTCCGCGGTGGCTTCAAACCTATCCTCTGGAGTTGTTTCCATCGTAGGCCACCGTCTTGCATTCTCAGCTTTGAAGAACGACGGTTCGATTGTCAGCTGGGGTTATCCTGAATTTGGCGGATCGGGCACCACGGCCAACATCGGAACTTTCGCCCTGCCGGTTCTGCCTGCGGTGATTCATGCCAGGATGATTTCCGGATCATCCGCCGGGCCGCGCAGCGGAAATCTCACAATCACCAGCCCAGGCGTGCTGACGCAGACCATCTCGCTCTCCGGGACGGTTCTCGGGGAGTTGTCTACCTCTGTTGCCGCTCTCACCGGGTTTTCGACATCGTCAGGCGCGGCATCCGGCGCGCAATCCTTCACACTGAACGGACTTGAAGTCACTTCTCCAGTTCTGGTGACCGCTCCGGACGGCTACGAAGTTTCATCCGACGGCCTGACATTTGGAAACAGCATTTTGCTGAAAGGTGCCAGCGGCACGGTTGCCAGTGTCGACCGTGACGGGTCCCTGGAGGGAAGGGGCCATATTTGGAGCCGAGGCTCGGGGACTGAATTCCCGAACTTTTATGCGTTCGCGGCGATCCGGCCCGGGGGATCGGTTGTCGCCTGGGGCGATCCGGCATACGGAGGAGACGCCTCGGGCGTGGCGTCCAGCCTGCAGGGCGGAGTGATGGAGATTTACATGAACACCCATGGCTTTGCCGCGGTCAAACACGATGGCTCGGTGGTGACATGGGGCAATCCGGCGAATGGCGGGGACTCTTCCAGTGTGGAGGGCCAGTTGGCTTCCGGTGTGGTCGAGGTGAGTTCGACCCAGCGCGCCTTCGCCGCGCTCAAACAAAATGGCTCGGTGGTGTTCTGGGGCGCGATCGGCAACAACAACACCGGAAGCTATCTGATACCGTTTTCGCAGGTGGCGTCGGAATTGCAGTCCGGCGTGGTCAAGATCTACTCGGCGGCGGACGCGTTCGCCGCTCTCAAGAGCAACGGATCGGTCGTCACCTGGGGAGCCGGGCATGATGGCGGCGATTCGTCGCGCGTGGCCGGATCGCTCGGCTCGGGTGTTGTCGAAATCGTGCCGGTCCGCGGCGGGTTCGCCGCACGCAAAGACGACGGATCCGTGGTGTCTTGGGGCGCGTTCAGCACAAGCTTGTCGTTCAGCCCCTCCACGGGAGCTCAGGTGATCGAAGAATCCGCCGCCGTGCCGGAGGAACTGGCTCCATTGCTTTCGTCTGGAGTTGTTAAAGTCACTTCGAACGCATACCGGTTCGCAGCGCTGAAGAGCAATGGTGCGGTGGTGACATGGGGCTCACCCACCTTTTCGCCCGACCCTTCGCCGTCAGTCCGGACGGCGTTGGAGTCCGGCGTGGTTGCGGTTTATGGGAACCGCGCCGCGATGGCGGCTCTCAAACAGGACGGATCCGTGGTGACATGGGGCATCCCGTCCGCAGGTGGCGATTCATCCGCTGTCGCGCAGGAACTGTCGGAAGGCGTCGTTGATGTCTTCTCAAACCCGGAATGCTTCGCGGCCCTCAAGGACGATGGCTCGGTCGTGACCTGGGGTTTTGTTAACGCAGGAGGGCTGTCGCAGAAGGCAACCCCGAGCACCCAGAACTTTATGACTTACGACTATGTGAGTGTAGCTGACGACCTCAGCTCGGGCGTGGTTCGGATCCAATCCACGGCGGGAGCCTTTGCCGCAACCAAGAGCGATGGCTCGGTCGTGGTTTGGGGCGACAGCCAATACGGCGGCGATGAACGGGAAGCGGCGGCAGAGCTGGCGGCGGGAGTCGGGTCGGTCCATGCGAACGGATTGGCCTTTGTAGCCACGAAGACGGACGGATCCCTGGTGGCATGGGGTAATGCGAACAGCGCGCCCGCACAGCTCGCAGGCCCGCCTGCGCTTCCGGCCACAGTTTATGTGCGGATGGCCGCCGGATCATCCGCCGGGCCGGTCACGGGCAACATTGCCATTTCGAGTCCCGGATTCAGCGACAGAAGCGTTTCACTGAGTGGTGCCGTCGGATCAGGGCCGCCCACTGCGCCCTACGAGGCCTGGGTCGCCCTCTGGGTCGCTCAAAACCCCTTGTTCACCGGCGCGGCGGCTCTAGAGAACGCGGACCCCGACGGTGATGGCATCGCCAACCTGATGGAATACGCGTTGGGCTTGAACCCCGGAACATCTGGCGTGATTCCCGCCGCGCTGGTGATGAACGGCACACAACTCGAGTATTCCTACACCCGCAGCAGCACGGCCCGTGAGGATGGGTTGATCTACCAGGTCGAATGGAGTGACACCCTCGAACCGGGAAGCTGGAACACGGAGAACGTCACCCAGCAAATCATCTCCACCGATGACGCTCTGGAAACCGTAAAGGCCTACATCCCGGCGGGTAGCTCCGGAAAGCGCTTCCTGCGGCTTCGGGTAAACCCTGCCGACAACTGAATGTGGGACTGGCATCCCCGGGTTGAGAGGCGGAGCAATGGCAAGAGGTTTCGCGGATTTATCGCCGGGCGATGGGAGCCTGGGCAAGAGGGCTTGCGTGCGGGCCGTTCCCGTTCTTTGGTGCGCGCAGTCATGACATCACGGATGATTTTCCTGACCGCGGCAATGGTTTGCGGCGCGCACGGTTTCGAGCTGCCGGCCGGCTCCAGCCAGGTGCTCGTCGGCATCGCCGAAACGTGGGACAGCTCGCGGGCGACACTGGCATACTACGAAAAATCCGATGGCAGCTGGCAGCGCGTGGGCGAGCCGTGGCCGGCGCGGCTCGGCAGGAGCGGGCTCGCATGGGGCCGCGGCATCCATCCGGTGCCCGAGGAGGCGGCGATGAAAAAGGAAGGCGACTGGCGCGCACCGGCAGGCGTGTTCGAAATCGGTGGCGCATGGGGATACGATGCGGCCATCCGCAGGCACCCGCAGCTTGCCTACCGCCAGATCACCCCGCGCGACCTGTGGGTGGAGGACGCCGGCTCGCCACACTACAACCGCCACCTCGTCCTGAGCTGCGATCCCGCCACAGGGTGGGAGAAAAAACAGCAGATGAAACAGGGAGACCACGCCCACTCGCTCAAGCTCTTCATCGCCCACAACGCCCCGCCAAAGGTCATGCCGGGCGCGGGTTCCGCGATTTTTTTCCACATCTGGCGCAACGGCGGCGGGCGTCCCTCGGCGGGTTGCACGACGATGGACGAGCGCAAGCTCCGCGAGCTGATCGCCCGCCTCGATCCCGGCCGCAAGCCGCTCTACGTCTTGCTGCCGAAAGCAGAATACGACCGCCTCCGCGGGGCGTGGAAATTGCCCTGACGGGATGGCCGGAACAGTGGATTGGCGATGCCGGTTCCGGCACCTCACATCCGGAACTCGTCGCCAAGGTAGTATTTGCGGGCGATGGGGTCGTCCACCAGTTCGTTGGAGGCACCTTCGAGGATGACGCGACCGTCGTGGATCAGAAAGGCGCGGTCGGTGATGGTGAGGGTTTCTCTAACCGAGTGGTCGGTGATGAGAATGGCGAGGCCGTCACGCTCGCGCAGTTCGCGGACGATGCGCTGGATGTCCTCCACGGCCTTGGGGTCGATACCGGCGAAGGGCTCGTCGAGCATCAGCAGCTTGGGATCCGAGCAAAGCGAGCGGGCGATGGCGAGGCGGCGCTTCTCGCCGCCGGAAAGCGTGATGGCGAGCGACTTGGCGAGCTTGGCGATGCCGAAGCGCTCCATCAGGTGATGGGCGCGTTCAAGCTGGTCCTTGCGGCTCAAGTGCGGGCGCGTTTCGAGAATGGCGAGCAGGTTGTCGAGCACGCTGAGTTTTCGGAAAACGCTCTCCTCCTGCGGCAGGTAGCCGAGCCCGAGACGCGCGCGGCGGTGCATTGGCAGTTTCGAGATGTCATGTCCCTGGAAGGAGACTGATCCGGCATCGGACGGGATGATGCCTGCGATCATGTAGAACGAGGTGGTTTTCCCCGCGCCATTGGGTCCCAGCAGGCCGACGATTTCCCGCGGCTGCACGGTCATCGAAACGCCATCGACCACGGCACGACCGCCATAGGTCTTGCGGAGGCCTTTGGCGAAAAGGACGGCGGTCTCGGTATGGTGGACGGTGGAACCGGGGTCGTGCATGGGGTTGGCAAGCAGAAGGCTGGGTTTTTTGTCAGGGGTTCTGGTTGAGGCGGCCACCCATGTCCCAGTTGCCTTGGGTGACGAAGGAGCCGTTTTTCTGGATGCGCAGGCTGAGTTGGGGGTCCTTGGCGCGCATGAAGTTCGCGCCTTGCTTCACCCATGGATAGCCGCCGGTGAGGACGATCTCGCCGGTTTTCGGATGATAGGTGAAAATCGCACCGCTGGCCTCGATCGGCTCCTTGCCCGCTTGCGGTTGCTTTTGGAGAATGCGAATCGCGCCGGTGGCGACGACGCGCTCGACATCGCCGAATCCGGATCCGAACACGCGTTTGTCGTTTTCCACTTTCTGGTCCGCAGGCTCCGGTTTTTTCGCGAGGTGGATCTTCAGTTCATTGGCACCACTGAGGGCGAAGCGCGGGTCGTTCACGCGGACGTTCTTGAGATAGACGAAGAGGCCGGCATCGGCATCGAAATACATGCCGCCATCGCAGTTCACCACGGTGTCCTGCGGGCCGGGATTGACCTTGAGTGGCTCGGCAGGCGGCTGGATGGCGGATTCGCCGGATCCATTTGCGGCGATGCCGGCTTCCTCGACGAACTCGGCCGCGGCCTGGGTGGCCTGGGCGGCGGCGGCGAGTTCGGCGCGCAGGCTGTTGCGCGCGGCCTCGGTGGCCTTGGCATGCGCGGGTGCCGCGGATGTGGCCTGCGCGGCGATGGCGGATTTTTCGGCCTCGGCCTGCGCGGTGGGAGGCTCGGCGCTGGCGGCGGCAAGAACTGCCGCGCCAGCAAGCGCCACAACAGTGCGGGTGGGCAAATGAGGTTGCGTCATGGTGGTCTCGGTGTTGGCGCGGATGCGGGTTTCGGCCGGGCCTCTCAGGAAGCCTTTGGCTTTTTCCATCTGATAGATCAGGCCGGCACCCTCGGCCTCGATGCGGTCGCCGCGCAAGGTGACGCCGCCACCGGCTTCCAGCAGGCCGCTGGCTTGATCGAGCAGCGCGTTTTTCATTTCCACGCGGGCGCGCGGGCTTTGATCGGCGTTGTAGAATGCGATGGTCACCTGGTCGCCGGAGATCTGCTGGTCGGTGACGAGTGTCATCACATCGGCCTTGAGCACGGCGGAGAGGCGCTGGTTTTCATCGTAGCGCGGCAGCATCACGCCGTGGAGTTTGCTGCCATCCGGGAGCAGGGACACGGCGGGGATTTTCTTCCGCGGTTCAGCCGGTGCTTCCTCCGCGTGCAGCGCGGGGGACAAGAGCAACAGGGCCGGGAAGATGGCGCGCATGATAGAACTGACAATTTGCAGCCTCAGTGCGCCGCGTGGTGGATGGCGATGAGCTTGATGAGCAGGTCTTCGATGAATTCGAGCGGGATCTGGTTCGGCCCGTCGGAGAGCGCATTGGCGGGATCCGAGTGGACTTCCATGAACAATCCGTCCACGCCGGTGGCGATGGCCGCACGCGCGAGCACGGGCGCGAGTTCGCCGTCGCCGCCGGTCGAGCCGCCGAGCCCGCCGGGGCGCTGCACCGAGTGGGTGGCGTCGAAAACGACCGGCAGGCCTTGCTTGCGGATCCAGTAGAGCGAGCGCATGTCGGCGACGAGATTGTTATAGCCGAAGGTGGTGCCGCGCTCGGTGATGAGGAAGCGTTCGCAACCGAAGGCGCGCATCTTGTCGGCGATGTTGACGGTGTCCCACGGCGCGAGAAACTGGCCTTTTTTCACATTCACCGCACGGCCGGTCTTGGCGGCGGCTTCGAGCAAATCGGTCTGGCGGCAGAGGAAGGCGGGGATTTGCAGCAGATCGACGTGTTCGGCGGCGATTTCCGCCTGCTCGGCGGTGTGAACATCGGTGGTGACGGGGACGTCCAACTCACGGGCGATTTCGCCGAGGATGCGGCAGCCATCCTTCACGCCAGGGCCACGGTATGAGCCGATGGCCGTTCGGTTGGCTTTGTCGTAGGAGGCCTTGAAAAGGAAATGGATGCCGGTGCGGTCGGCAATTTCCTTGAGCGAGCGCGCCATTTCCCAGGCGAAGGCTTCGGATTCGAGTGCGCAGGGGCCGAGGATGAAAAACGGCACCGGTCCGCCGACCGGGACGTTGCCGATGTTGAAGGGTTCGAAGGACATGGTGGTGGTAATTGCTGAAATGCGGAAAGGGGTCAGTGGCCGGCTTCCAGCACAGACTCGTAGAGCGGGGGCAGGTTTTTCAGGGCGGTGTCAAGCAGCTTGGTCTCGGTGGCAGTGAGGTTGCCGCGGGTTTTTACCGCAAGCATTTCGAGTGAATCGATCACGGATTTTGCGGCGCGCAAATTGACGGATTTTTCGCCGGTGGCGGGATTCGGGATCTGGCCGAGGAACAATCCGGCGTTCTGGGCCTGGAGGATGACGAAGTCGTTGAATCGCGGATCGGGCGCGGGCGCGGCGGGCATGTTTCGAGTCTATGACGTCTTTTCCGGATTGGTCATGCGAAAACTCGGCGTGCGCCGAGCGGTTCCGGCTATTCGCCTTTACACGGCGGGGCGGCAGTCCTACCCAGTTCCTGTCTTTTTTGTATGGGTATGTCTGAGAAAACCGATCCCCGCCGGGGGAGCCGTTCTGTGCGCCCCGGCACCAAAAGCACCATCGCGGCCCCGCTCGATCCCGGGTTCCAGCCTGCGGCCCTGTTCACTCGCGAATACCAGCACGCACTCCGCGCATCCGGCCGCGGCGTCCCGCTCGTCCTCGGCCTGGAGCGCGAGAACGGCCTGCTCACGCGCCACGAAACGCTCGTCGATCCCGCCTGCGATGCCACCACGCTGCGCCATGTCGAGCGCATGGTGAAATTCCTGCTGTGGGCGCGCGGCGGCTGGAAACTCCACATCGGCGGGCCGAAGCCGATCGCCGAGGCCATCCGCAAGACCTACTCGCTGCGCGGCGCGCGGGCCTTCGACGTGCGGATGATGCAGATCGCCTATGGCAGGAAATTCGAGGTCGCCGCCACCACTCCGGGAAAAGTTCCGGCGGCGAAAGACTCGGAAGTTTCCGCCGGCGGATTCCTCAAGGGCTGCCGGATCGGTTTCGACCTCGGCGCGAGCGACTACAAGGTTTCCGCAGTCATCGATGGCCATCCGGTCTTCACCCGGGAAACCCCTTGGGACCCGAAAAACCAGACGCATCCGGACTACATCTATCATCACCTCTCGTCCGCACTGCACCTCGCCGCCGCCAATCTGCCGCGTGTGGACGCCATCGGCGGCAGCTCGGCCGGCATCATCGTGGACAACGAAATCCGCGTCGCCTCGCTGCTGCGCTCGATCCCGAAAAAACACTTCGCCACCGCCGCCAGCGTCTTCAAGCGCATCGCCCGCGAGTGGGACGTGCCGCTCACCGTAATGAACGACGGCGACGTCACCGCGCTCGCCGGTGCCCTCTCACTCGGTGAAAACGGCATGCTCGGACTCGCCATGGGATCCAGCGAGGCGGTCGGATACATGGACCCGGAAGGCCGCATCCTTGGCTGGCTCAACGAACTCGCCTTCGCTCCCGTCGATTACAATCCGGACGCCCCCGCCGACGAGTGGTCGGGCGATCGCGGTGTCGGCGCGCTCTATTTCTCGCAACAGGCCGTGAACAAGCTGCTGCCCGCCGCGAAGATCAAACTGCCCGCGAAAATGGGGCTGCCCGAACGACTCGTCGAGGTGCAGAATCTCATGGCCGCCGGTGACGAGCGCGCCGCGAAGATCTATCAAACCATCGGTGTTTATCTCGGCCATGCCGTTCCCCATTACCTCGATTTCTATCAATTCGGCCACATGCTCGTGCTCGGCCGCGTGACCACCGGCGAGGGCGGCGACATCGTGATCTCGAAGGCCCGCGAGGTGATGGAAAGCGAATTTCCCGATGCCGCCGGGCGCGTGGCCATCCATGTGCCAGACGAGAAAACCCGCCGCGTCGGCCAGGCCGTGGCCGCCGCCAGCCTGCCGCAGCTCGGCAAATCCCGCCGCCAATGAAATTCCACCACCCCACCGCCTGCTTATTCGTGCCCGATGGCAAGCAGGCCGACGAGGCGCTCGCCCGCGTCAGCCACCTCGGCATTGGCGCGCACCAGGACGATCTCGAGTTCATGGCCTTTCATGGCATTCTGCAATGCTTCGCGCGCGACGACCGCTGGTTCGGCGGCGTCACCTGCACCAATGGTGCGGGCAGTTCACGCACCGGCCCTTATGCCGGCTGCAGCAACGAGCGCATGATGAACATCCGCCGCGAGGAACAGAACACCGCAGCCATAATCGGCCACTACGCCGCCATGATCCAACTCGACTACCCGAGTGCCATGATCAAGGACCCGGCCGAAACCGCGCTCGTTTCCGATCTAACCGAAATCCTCCGCGCCACCCGCCCGGAAGTCGTTTACACCCACAACCCGGCCGACAAGCACGAGACGCATATCGGCGTCACCATCGCGGCATTGAAAGCCATGCGCTCGATGCCGCGCGAGGAACGGCCGAAACAAGTCATTGGCTGCGAAGTCTGGCGCGCGCTCGACTGGCTGCCGGACGACGCAAAAGTCCTGATGGACGTCAGTGGCCGCGACAACCTGGCCGCCGCCATCAACGGTGTCTTCGATTCGCAGATCGCCGGCGGCAAGCGCTACGACCTCGCCACCCAGGGCCGCCGCTCCGCCAACGCCACCTTCTTTGATGCCCACACCACCGACGCCGCCACACAGATCATTTACGGCCTCGACCTCACCCCGCTCGTCGAGGATGAAACCCGCGACATCGCCGATTACGTCTGCGGATTCATCGACCGCTTCAACACCGATGTCCGCCACACACTCGGGCGTCAGTCGGGCACGGTCTGATTTTCATATGACGAAATGATTCAACCCGGATTTCATGGATTGTTAGACCAGCTGTTTTGTGAAATAACGGAATTGGAACCCACTGGCGGCGCTGGATGCCATGTGTCTTCTTTTTGCCAGTGCTTGGACTCATTGCCGAAAATTCACCACTTGATCCAACCCCTGAAATCCGTCCAATTCTTGGTTTCATAACGACCGTCCCCACAAACATGGAAATCATCATCCAACCCACCGCCGAGGCGGCCACCGAGATCGCCGCGCGCATCATCGCGAAACTGTTGCGTGAAAAACCCGATGCCGTGCTCGGCCTTGCCACCGGCAGCACGCCGCTGCGGCTCTATCAGAAGCTGGCGGACATGAAATTGGACTGGAGCCGTGCCACCACCTTCAACCTGGACGAATACACCGGCCTGCCGCGCGAGCACCCGCAGTCCTATCACAGCTTCATGTGGGAAAACCTGTTCCGCCACATCAACATCAGGCCGGAGAACATCCACATCCCGGACGGCAACGCAGCCGACATTCCCGCGATGTGCGCCGACTACGAGAAAGCCATCCGCGACGCCGGCGGCATCGACCTGCAGTTGTTGGGCATCGGCAGCGACGGTCACATCGGCTTCAACGAGCCGAGTTCCTCGCTTGCCTCGCGCACCCGCATCAAGACGCTCACCGGGCGCACGCGCAGCGACAACGCGCGCTTCTTCGGCAGCCCGGAAAATGTGCCGCTGCATGTGGTGACCATGGGCATCGGCACCATCATGGAGGCCCGCACGAACCTCATGCTCGCCTTCGGCGAAAACAAGGCCGCCGCCATCGCCGGCACCGTCGAGGGCCCGGTCACCGCCGACAACCCCGCCTCGGTCCTCCAGTTCCACCCGTCAGCCAAAGTCTGCCTTGACGAACCCGCCGCCTCACAACTCAAGCGCGCCGATTACTACCGCTGGGTTTATGACAACAAGCCGGACTGGCAGTCTTGGTGAATCACCTGATTGCCGCGCGGGTCACAGCTGTTGGAACCTCCCACCCTTCATCCCATGAAAATCATCGCCCTATGGCTGTCCGCCGCAGTTCCCCTGTTCGCTGCCGCCACCGACGAGTTCATCACTGATGCCTCCCAACGGCATGGCGCCTTTGGTGAAAAAGCCGCGCGTTTTCTTGTCGAGCACATGCCTGAAAGCGACCGCACATCGCTGACGGCGGCGTTTTTGAACGAGAACCTCGACCTTGCCCTGAAAGCGCGCGCCACGTTCCCGTGGGCACAGAACGTGCCGGAGGAGATATTTTTCAACGATGTGCTGCCCTACGCCGTCTT
The DNA here is from genome assembly GCA_023253625.1 of Akkermansiaceae bacterium. Lineage (GTDB taxonomy): Bacteria > Verrucomicrobiota > Verrucomicrobiia > Verrucomicrobiales > Akkermansiaceae > Luteolibacter. The sequence continues at coordinate 13,926 of JALRFY010000102.1, forward strand.
TGACGAACCACGCGACCCGTGGCGGGCGGATTTTTTCGCGAAAGCCGCTCCGCTGGTAAAGGATGCAAAGACCGCTTCAGATGCCGCGCAGATCCTCAACCGCGATTTCTTCAAGCTCATCAATACCCATTATCACACCAAACGGCGGCGCACCAACCAGTCGCCCAAGGAGTCCATCGAACAAGGCAAAGCCACCTGCACCGGGCTTTCCATCATCCTCGTCGCGGCATGCCGGTCGGTCGGCATTCCCGCACGCGCCGCCGGCACCCCGTTGTGGTCGGACAGCAGCGGCAACCACACATGGGTCGAGATCCACGACGGTGGATGGCATTTCACGGGTGCCGACGAATTCAACGCCAAGGGCCTCAACCATGCGTGGTTCGTTGAGAAAGCCTCGAACGCCGATCCCGATCATCCGCTGCATGCGGTTTACGCGACGTCGTGGAAAAAAGACCAAGGCATTTTCCCGATGGCTTGGGCACCGCGCAGCCTCGATGTCGGTGGTGTCAATGTCACCGCCCGCTACCGGGTCGCATCCGCTGCGCCCGCCAGCTCGATCGGCGTGCGGTTTTTCGAGGGCGGCGAACGTGCCGTCATGAATGGCAGCCTCACCACCGCAGCCGGATTTCCGCTGCACGGCTTCACCACCAAGGCGGGCACTGCCGACATGAACGACACACCGCGCATCGCCGTGACACCGGGTGAATCCTACCGCCTGCGTTTCATCATTCATGGCACGGCGCACGAGACCGATGTTTTCACCATCGATGCCAAGGACAAGGGCATCCGTGACATCCGCGCCGGAGATCTCATGCCGGCCCCCGCCTTCGATGATGAATCCGCTCCGTTGTCGCGGGAAAATGCCGCGCGCGCCGTGCAATTCGTTTACGAATCACTGCTCGCAGCGCAGAGGGAACAACGTGCGGCAGAGCTGGACGCGCTATCGATCACCCTGGGCGACAAGTCCCTGAAATGGCTGGAAAAATCCTTCGGCGACGCGCCGGCCGGCAGCCGCCCGCTGTGGATCTCGCTGCACGGCGGCGGCGAGGCACCGGCAGAAATCAACACCCGGCAATGGCACAACCAGATCCGGCTCTATCAACCGGAGCAGGGCATCTACCTCGCACCCCGCGCGCCCACCAACAAGTGGAACATGTGGCACGAGGACCACATCGATCCGTTGTTTTCCCGCCTCATCGAGAACATGGTGGCGCTCCGCGGCGTGGATCCGGACAAGATCTATCTGATGGGCTATTCGGCCGGCGGCGATGGCGTTTGGCAGCTCGCGCCGCGCATGGCGGACCGCTTCGCCGCCGCGGCGATGATGGCCGGCCATCCGAATGAATCCTCGCTGCTCGGCCTGCGCAACCTCCCCTTCGCCATCTTCATGGGGGAAAACGACCGCGCGCACAACCGCAGCAAGGTGGCGGCGGAAAAATCGGCGGAGATCGCCGCCCTGCAGAAAGCCGATCCCGGCGGCTACACCCACCTTTCGCGTATCTATCCGGGACTCGGCCACTGGATGGAACTCAAGGATGCCGAAGCGCTGCCGTGGATGATCCAGTTCACCCGCAACCCGTGGCCCCGGAAAATCGTCTGGTTCCAGGACGACGTCACCCACGCCCGTTTCCACTGGCTCCGGCTTCCTCCCGGAACCGCAGCCAAGGGGATGAAAATCACCGCGGCTTTGGAAGGCCGCGTCATCCGGATTGATGGCGATGTCCCCGCCGGCACCCGCGTGCTTCTATCAGACCGCCTGCTGGACCTGGACCAGCCCGTCGGCGTTTCCATCAATCAAGGACCCGTGCGGGAAACCCGGCCGGTCCGCAACCTGCGCGCCATCCGCACCGCGCTTGCGGAGCGCCTCGATCCCGCCGCCACTCCTACCGCGGAGATCGTGGCAGGAGAAGAGATATGAAGATCTCGCGGTATCCATCGCGGACATCAAGGCAACAAAGGGGTCAGTCCCGGCTAACAAGCATAGAGATGCTCTATGCCCGTCGCTGGTTGGCAACGAGGGGGGAGGATGCGATATTGATAAAAAGAAGGGGCGGCGTGGGATTCATCGGTTTCGACGCTCACAGAGCGCCGCTACACTGCGATTCATTCGCGAAATTTCGCGCTGGTGGCGGGGCTCGGAGTTCCCGGTGCGTCAGCGGCGTTTCACCATCGTCTCGCACGCCTTGAGGTCGAGTTTGCCGGAGGCGAGGACGGGGATTTCGGGGACCGGGATGATTTGCTTGGGGCACCAGAGCGATGGCAGGCCTTCGTCGAGAAGCTTGTAGCGGAGGTCGATGCATTCCTGTTCGATTGCGGTGCCGGCGATAGTGGAGAGCAGGAGGATGGCCTCGCCTTTGTGGTCGTCCGGCACGCCGACGATGGCGATCCGGCGTTCGGCCTCGGCGTCGAGGCCGAGCACCTTGTTGACGGCGGCCTCGACGGTTTCATGGGGAACCATTTCGCCGGCGATTTTGGAGAAGCGCGAGATGCGGCCCTCGATGTAGAGGAAACCATCGTCGTCCACGCGGCCGACGTCGCCGGTGCGGAACCAGCCGTCCTTGAGGACTTCGGCGGATTTTTTCGGATCGTTGAGGTATCCGGGGAAAATGTTGGAGCCCTTGAACCAGATGATGCCCTGGTGGTCGATGGGGACTTCGCGGTCGGTGGCGGGATCGGTCATGCGGATGGCCATGCCGGGGAGGATCTGGCCGACAGAGCCGTGGCGCGAGGACGGGAGCAGGACGGCGGCGTTTTCCGGTTCGGGGTCGGGGAGGTTGACGTTGGTGGCGGGCGAGGTCTCGGTGAGGCCGTAGCCTTCCTGCGGGCGGATGCCGAATTTCTCCTCGAACGCGCTGGCGAGCGATTGCGGGAGTTTTTCCGCACCGGTGACGACGAGCTTGAGTGAGGCGAGCTGGGCGGGATCGATGCGCTTCATGTAGCCGCGCAGGAAGGTGGGCGTGGCGAGCAGCAGTGTGACCTGGTGGAGGGCCACCAGCTCGGCGAGGCGCTTGGTTTCCAGCGGGCTCGGGTAGGTGACGAGGTCGATGCCCTCGAGCACCGGATACCACAGCGTCACCGTGCAGCCGAAGGAATGGAACAAGGGCAGGCAGCCGAGGACGGACGAGCCTTGCGGCATGTCAAGGCGCGAGGCGAACTGGGTGACATTGGCGAGCACGTTGCGGTGGCTGAGCACCACGCCCTTCGGCTGGCCGGAAGAACCGGAGGTGAAGAGCAGCGCGGCCTCATCGTCGCCCTTGCGCTTGTTGAGGCCGAGCAGGAAGCCGATGAAGCCGACGGGCAGCAGTTTGTTGAGGATGGCCCACTGGATCGCCTTGCGTTTGAGTGTGGGCAGGACGCGCTCGATGAGAATGAGGTCGCGGTTGGGCGGCCACGGGAAGGTGGAGACCTTTCTGACGAACGGATCTGCGGTGATGAAGCGGTCCACGCCGGACTGGTGGATGCACGAGCGGATTGCTTCGGGACCGGCGGTGAAGTTGAGGTTGACGGGGGTTTTTCCTGCGAAAACGACGGCGAGGTTGGCGATGAGTCCGCCCTTGCCGGGTGGCAGCACGATGGCGACGCGCGGTTGTTCCGTTTCCTCGCGGATGTATTTCGAGAGCGCGATGGCGGCGGCGAGGATGCGGTCGAAGCCGAGTTCGGTGTCGTCGGAGCCATCAAGGATGCGGTGTGTTTTCGCATGGCGGCGCAGGCCGGCGAGCAGGGCCATGGCGAGCGAGCCGCCGAAGACCGGGCGGGCGCGGTAGGCTTCCTCGGCGGCTTCGAGCAGCGATTGGCGGTAGGTGGCGGGGCTGGCCTTTGCGGCGGGGACCGGTTCGCCGATGACGATGACGAATGGCGGCTGCGAGGCGCGGCGCTCGATGGAGAGACCGGAGCCGCGCGGGCAATCGATGGCCACCGGCAGCACGGGCAGGCCGAAGGCGCACATCGTTTTGAGATCTGCAGCGGGGATGTGGCAGGCTGTGGCATTGCGCACAGTGGCTCGGCCGGGCACATAGATCAGCACTCCGCCATCGGCGAGGAAGGGCTTGAGTTGCTCGCCCGCCACGGCCGGCGCGGCATCGCTGGAGCTGAACATGGCTCCGGAGCGGGATTTTTCCAGGTAGGCGCGCATGCCGGGGTCGTGATGCGCGTTTTCCTCCACCAGCCAAGTGACCTTGTGGCTGCTGAACAGGCGTTCGAGCTGGAGCAGTTGCTCGAAATTCAGCCGGCCCGGAATGACCAGCGACCCGCTTTGCGGGATGCGGTCCTCGTGCATGATCTGGATCGAGGCGGATGACATGGGGAGTGGAACGTGGGATGCGGCGCGGGTCCTGTCACGCGGCACGGATTTACACTGGAACGCGCGGCGGTGAAACGGATTTTCTCGCATCCGGCATGCGGCTCATGATTCCCCGATGGGGATGGCCCGCGGTGGTGGCTCGTTGAAGCCGCCGTTATCGGCGAGGTTCTGCTTAATGAGAAACCAGATCGCGATCGCCAGAAGCAGGGACAGAACCTTTGCGATCCAGTTGTTCGACAGGTTGAATTTGTTCGACAGGTTGAATTTCATGGGTGGATTTACCGGTGAGGAAGATATCGGCGAGGCGCTCGCGGAACTGTTGCTCGGTGAGGTTGCGCGCGAGCTGGCCGTTCTCGCAGATCGAGATGCCGCCGGTTTCCTCGCTGACGACCACGGCCACGGCGTCGGTGCGTTCGGTGAGGCCGATGGCGGCGCGGTGGCGCAGGCCGGTGGAGCGGTCCTGCATTTCGCGCTCGGTGAGTGGAAACACGCAGGCGGCACCGGCCACGCGCTCGTCGGTGACGATCACGCCGCCGTCGTGCAGCGGGGCCTTGGGGTGGAAGATCGCCATGGCGAGTTCCGGCGAGAAGCGGGCGTCGAGCGTGACGCCTGTTTCGAGTTGCTCCTTGAGGCTGATGTCGCGCTGGATGGCGAAGAGCGCGCCGATGCGTTTTTTTGAGAGGTTCACCACGGCGTCGGCGAAGCGTTCGAGGAAGTCCATCTTGCGGCGGCCGTAGAGCGAGAACAGCCGGTTGCTGCCGAGCCGGGCGAGGCCGGTGCGCAGCTCGGGCTGGAAAATCACGATCAGTGCGAAGGCCAGCACCGCCGCCGCGCGGGTGATGATCCACTGGATGACCTCGAACTTGAAAATCTGCGAAACCAGCGTGAGCACGATCAGGATGGTGGCCAGACCGACGAGGATCTGCGCGCCGCGGGTGGCGCGGAAGGCGCGGTAAATCTGATAGATGCAGGTCGCGAGCAGGAGGATCTCGATGCCGTCGCGCCAATGGCCTATCAGGAAGTTCCACATGGATTTCGTTTCTCTCGGAAGGTTAGGGGCGGGGTGCCGGGGATGACAACCATTGAAACGGCGCGGTGGCGCGAAAACATACGCGCGGGCGGGGAAAAAGAACGCCCGGCGCTCCATGGGAGGCCGGGCGTGGTTGAGGTATTGGTTCGGATCGCAGGTGGCGGACGGGGTATTACCAGTCGCCGCCGCCATCACTGTAACCGCCGCGATGGCCGCCACCTTTGTGACCGCCGCCACCGCCCTTGTAGCCGCCGCCGCCGCCACCGCGACGATCGCCGCCGCCGTAGCCGCCGCCGCCACGGCGGTCGCCGCCGTAGCCGCCACCGCCACCGCCGCCGCGGCGTTCACCGCCGCCGCCGCCGCCGAAGCTGCGGGGTTTGAATTCCTTAGGCTCCGAGGCGTTCACGCGGAGAGCGCGGCCTTGGTAGTCATAGCCGTTGAGCGCCTCGATGGCGGCGTTCAGCTGGCCTTGGTCGCCAAGGGTCACGAATGCGAATCCCTTGGATCTTCCGGTTTCACGGTCGGTGATGATTTTCACCCGTTCGACCGGGCCGTGTGCGGCAAAGAGTCCGGTGACGTCCTCTTCGGTGGCGGAGTAGGGCAGGTTGCCCACGTAGATGTCCATTTTTTGTCTATTCGAAACGCGCCATGGCTTGAAACACTTCCTGAGACCATGGCGCGCAGACCAGACGAAGCGAGTCCGATGGTTGGATACCTTGCGGACGATCGGGGTGATAACGCAGCGGCCCGGGGTTTGGCAAGAATTGTTTTCGGGCCGCAGTCAGGCGGGCTGGCACGAGCCGCCGTGGATGCGCAGGCGTTTCATGGCGGCGAGGCCCCCGGTTTCGCGCAGCCAATCGAGGTGGGTGGTGGTGATCCACTTTTGCGAGCCGGGCGGCAGGTGGCGCATGAGGGCATTGCGGCGGCCGGGGTCGAGCTCGCCGAAGACATCGTCGATGAGATAGACGGGAGCGCGTCCGCCGCGTTGGTGGAGCAGCGTGCCTTGGGCGAGCTTGAGGGCGAGTGCAACGGTGCGTTGCTGGCCCTCGCTGGCGAAATCGGCGGCGGGCTGGCCGTGGAGGCGGAGCTGGAGTTCGTCGCGGTGCGGTCCCACCACCGCTTGGCGGCTGCGGCGTTCGCGTTCGCGCGCTTGATGCATCGACTCGCGCAGGTCCGGGCCGCTGGCGGGCAGGTAATGCAAAGTGAGCGGTTCGTCCTTGCCGCTGATGGCGTGCTGGGCGGCATCCGCGAGCGGTGAGAGCCCGTCCACCATTTCCGCGCGGGTCTGCATGAGCACGGTGCCGTGCTCGATGAGGATCTCCTCGTAGGAGCGGATTTCCGCCTCGCGTGGCGCGCCTTCCTTGAGCAGCAGGTTTTTCGCCTGCAGGGCGCGCCGGTAGCGCGACCACGAGCGGCGGTAGGCGGGGGCGATTTGCGAGCCGATGAAATCGAGGTATCGCCTGCGGATTTCGCCGGGGCCGCGGATCAATTCCATGTCCTCGTTGCCCATCCAGACGATCAGCCCGCCATCGTCGAGGTAAGCGCCGCGGGTGGCGCGGGATTCGCCGTTGACTTCGAGCGAGAGCCCAGCGGGCGTCTGGCGTATTTTGCGTTCCTGCTGCCAGGGATCGCCGGCGATGCCGAAGCCCGCGCCGCCCACGCGGCCAAGCACCTGGATTTTCCTGCTGCGCGGAGATTGCAGGCGCACCAGCACGCAGATCGCCTCGAGCACGCTGGTTTTGCCCTGCGCGTTGTCGCCGGTAAGAATGCAGCCGGCATCGGGAACCTCGATGTCGAGCGTGCGGAAACAGCGGAAATCGACGAGACGCAGCGAGTGCAGCACGGCGGAAGGAGTAGAAGGCGGGCTGCGCGCTGTGAAGCGCCGATGCGGTGAATCACGCCGGAGTGTAAACCTCCGCGCCCTTTTCGACAAACTCGCGGCTTTTCTCTTCCATGCCCATGGCCAGCGCCTGTTCTGCGGAAATCGCCTGTTCTGCGGCGTATCTCCTCACGTCCTCGGTGATCTTCATCGAGCAGAAGTGCGGCCCGCACATCGAGCAGAAGTGGGCGGTTTTCGCGCCATCCTGGGGCAGTGTCTCGTCGTGGAATTCGCGCGCGGTTTCCGGGTCGAGGCCGAGGTTGAACTGGTCTTCCCAGCGGAATTCGAAGCGGGCCTTCGAGAGCGCGTTGTCGCGCAGCTGCGCACCGGGATGACCCTTGGCCAGATCGGCGGCGTGGGCGGCGATCTTGTAGGCGATCAGCCCCTGCTTCACGTCGTCCTTGTCCGGCAGACCGAGGTGTTCCTTCGGCGTGACATAGCACAGCATCGCGCAGCCATACCAACCGATCATGGCGGCTCCGATGCCACTGGTGATGTGATCGTAGCCGGGGGCGATGTCGGTGGTGAGCGGCCCGAGCGTGTAGAACGGGGCCTCGCCGCACCATTCGAGTTGTTTGGCCATGTTTTCCTCGATCATGTGCATGGGCACGTGGCCGGGGCCTTCGT
>JALRFY010000052.1 GCA_023253625.1 Akkermansiaceae bacterium
GCCATCGACCTCGCCACCAAGGGATCCGGTAAGAGCGTGGTCGAGGCTGTCCGCACCTCGGTCGATCCCAAGGTCATCGACTGCCCCAGTCCCGCCAGCGGCCGAACCACCATCGACGGCGTGGCCAAGGACGGCATCCAGGTGAAAGTCCGTGCCCGCGTCACCGTGCGTACCAACCTCGACCGCTTTGTCGGCGGTGCCAAGGAGGAGACCATCATCGCCCGCGTCGGCGAGGGCATCGTCACCACCATCGGCTCTGCAGAAACCTACAAGACCGTGCTCGAAAGCCCGGACAGCATATCCAAGGTGGTTCTCAACCGCGGCCTCGATGTCGGCACCGCCTTCGAGATCCTCTCCATCGACATTGCGGACGTGGATGTCGGCGAAAACGTCGGCGCGCAGCTCCAGGAGGCGCAGGCCGAGGCGAACAAGAACATGGCTCAGGCCCAGGCGGAAATCCGCCGCGCCGCCGCCGTCGCTCTCGAACAGGAAATGATCGCCCGCGTCGCGGAAATGAAGGCCAAGGTGGTCGAGGCCGAGGCCCAGGTGCCGCTCGCCATGGCCGAGGCCTTCCGCGCCGGCAACCTCGGCGTGATGGATTACTACCGCATGGAAAACGTCAAATCCGACACCCAGATGCGCGGCAACATTGCCAAGGAGGAGCAATAGGATCGACTGCTCGCCATGCGGTATGCGGCAAGCGAAAGAAATCCGCTTCCCGAATACCGACTCCCGCTACCCGACTCCCGACCGTGGACTGGTTCTTCGACAACTTCCAAATCCTCGCCCTCGTCGCGCTGGCCTTCGCGTCGTGGCTCAAGCATCGCAGCGACGCCAAGGCAGCCGAGCGCGAGGAGAAGGGGGCAAGCGAGCAAATGGGCGAACTGCCCGATTGGTTCGAAGACGAGGAGACATGGCAACCGCCGCGTCCGGAGGAACCGCCGCCGCTCGTACGCCGCGCCGAAGCGATGCAACCGCCGCCGCTTTATCGCCAGGCTCCGCCGCCCGTGCCGGAAATGGCAGCAAGTGCTGAGATGGAACGTCAGAGGCAGCTCGAGGAACGCCTGCGCGAAATCCGCGAGAAACGCGAATCCAGCGCCCGCCAAGCGAAGCAGGCCAGGGAGGCCCGCCAGGCACGCGAAGCCCGGCAGCCGAAACTCGCGCGCGCTGCCCGCCTTGCGGAGGACAAGCCGACCTTCGCCTTCAAGGGCAGCCTGCGGGCCACGGTCCATGATCGCTCCAAGCTCCGTCAAGCCGTCCTGCTGCGTGAAATCCTCGGCCCGCCCGTGGCCCTGCGCCGTGGCCGGTAGGAAACGATCACAGGGAGCGCCGGCGAAAAGCTGAACGCGCCGCGCTTGTTACGGCATTTCAGATACGGGGTTTTCAACTCCCATAGGTGCCGGATTTCACGACTGTGGGTTCGCCTTCACTGCCGATTTCGACATCGCCCACGATCACCACGTCCGGCTCGAAGCGGACGGGGCCGGCGAGGGTCAGGCTGCGGCAGTTTAGCAGCGAGGGAACGTTCATGCCGGCGATGGAATCGACCAGCTTGTATGCGTCCGGCAGTGTGACCACCGGCGGTGAACCGAGACGCGCGGGGTGAAGGCGGACTTGGCCGTTATCGAGAATTTCGTAGGCATCGGAGCGCAGCGCGAGCAGGTCGGCGGTGGTTTTGACGGGGGCGAAGCGGCTGCGCGGCACGTCGATGGCGGCGGCCCCTTCGAAGCACTCGATGGCGGCACCCATCGCGCTTTCGAGCTGGATCACGGGGGGCGATTTCTTGTCGCGAGGATCGACGGTCTTGCGGTTGCGGATCGTCGGCAGTGGCAGCACGCCGTCGTCGGCTTCGAGTTGTTCCTTCAGGCGATCAAGCCGCAACCAGAGGTTGTTGGTGTTGAAATATCGGTGGTGGTCGATGTTCTGAAAGGCATCGATATCTTCATCGGGGCACTGCGCTACTTCGCGCAACAGCAGGCGTCCGTCCGACTTGCGGCGGGCGAGGTGGCCGCCCTTGCGGTCGGCAGCGGTGCGGCGGGTGCATTCCATCAGGAACGGCGCGCCGGATTCGGCGAAGTGGCGGAGGATCACCGGATCGAGGACCGCGCCGAGATTGTCGGAATTGGAAACAAAGGCATATCTCACCCCCTCGGCGAGCAGGCGGTCGAGCCAGCGGCTGCCGACCAGTGCCGGATACAGATCGCCGTGGCCGGGCGGGCACCACTCGAGCGAGGGATCGGCGGGCCAAGTGACCGGCAACCTCGACGCCTCATCAATTTTCGGGATCTGGTTTTGCATCAGTTCCACCTCGTTTGCGGCGGCGAACCCATCCGCCTCGTATCGGGCAAGATGGGCGAGCGTGTCGCGGCTGGTGCTGAAGCTGTTCATGAGCAGAAGGCGCACCGGCGCACCGCTGGTCTGGCGCAGATCGAGGACCTGGCGCACCATGAGGTCGAGGAAATTCACGCCATCGCGCACTTCCAGCAGGCTCTTTGGTCCCAGGAGTCCCATGCTGGTGCCGAGGCCGCCGTTGAGTTTGATGACCACCGATTGGGAAACGAGCGCAGCATCGGCCGGCGGGGTGGCCTCGAGGTCGTCAAGCGTGGGCAGCGAGGTGGCGGGCTCGATTTCGTGCTCGGAAATCAGGGCGCTCTCGTCGCGCTGCAGGGCATCGTAGCCGCGGCGGAACGCGCGGATCACGGCATCGCCCATGCCGGCGGCGAGCATCTTGGATTCGAATGCGGTGAAGCGGTTCATGGGTTATGATTGCTCGTCATTTGCCTTCCTTGTCGCCCTCCATCTCGATCGCGGGAGGCGTGCTGGCGGTCGGGCCGCCAAGTCCGGGGATAACGCGGCGGACGAGCTTCTTCAGTCCGGAGTCGGCGGCTTCGAGTTCGGTATCGGCGTGGCGAAGTGCTTTTTCCCATGCGGCGGCGAAGCCCGGGGCCTGTTCACGCAGGGTGCTGACGGCAATGTCGTGGGCTTGCAACTGGCGGAGTTCGCCGCGGCCGGGTTTTTGTTGCAGCGACGAGTTGAGGACGCGCAGGTTTTCGTTTTGCTGGCGGAGTTTTTCCAGTTCGCCGAGCAGCGATTCGTTGCCGGTTGCGTTGATTTTGAGCTGGGTGTTGAGGTGGCCTTGCAGCTCCTTGAATTCGGCTTCGATCCGCTTGATTTCGCGCGCATCGCGGCGCCGGTGCGAGAAGCTGGATTTCCAGATGAAACCCGCGACCAGCAGGCCGGTGAGCAGGCCCCAGACGAATTCCTGCTTGAGTGCTTCGATGAGAAAATCCATGGCGTTTCAGGGGGTGGGGGGCAGGGCGGCTTTACGGACGATGAGCAGGACAGGCACTTGGATCATTTCATTGCAATCGTAGGGTAGGGGAGCGCCGTTGTCGATACCGGAGCCCGGGCTGGGTTCAATCGAAGCGGTGGTGTTTGCGAGCTTCCTGGCAGGGCTTCGGGTTTGCTCGATTTGCTTTCCGCATCATGGCTGTTCGATGCGGTGCGGGCGCAGGCGCAGGGTCACCTTGGTGCCGATCTCGGGCAATTTGTCGCCATTCGCCTGCCATGCGAGCGCCTCGTTCGCGTTGTCGTGGAAACCGGGGAGGCAGAGCAATTCATCGCCGAATGTTGCCAGCGAGATCACGCTGCCGCTTTGGTCGGCCACATAGATTTTGGGTCCATCGCCGGTGCTGTGGAGCACGGAGCCGGCGAAGACGAAGGTGTGGGTGTGGAATTTCTCATCGGCTCCCGGCTCTTTTGCCTGCACCGTGGCGTCGTGGTGATCGGCGGGGATGATGAACTCGTTGATCGGATGTTCCTTCGAGGCGTCTTCTCCGAAAACCAGATAGACGTCCACCGGATGGCCGCGTGGCGGCAGGTGGATGAAACGGGGCTCATCGCCTTCGATGACCCGTTGCGTTGCCGGGTTTCCGGGTTGGGCACCAAGCAGCAGCAAGGCGGTGTGGATGTGGCTGGGTTTCGCCTTCACCATGAGGATGGATTCGTGCTCCTTGGTGTCCTTGGTGCAGACAATCAGTTCCAACAGGCCGGTTTGCAGCGTGATTTCCGCCTCCACGTCCACGGACCATTCCTTGACGTTGATCTTGATGCCGGGCAATTCGAGTTTTCCGAGCGCGGCTTGCAGTTCTTCTGGTGCATCTTTTGCCGCATCCGCAGGTTGTCCCGCGGGCAATGGCTTGTCCTTTGGAGTGGTGGAATGCTCCTCCGCCATGAGGTGGGTGGAAAAAATCAGGGCGGAAATCGCGGTGGAAATCAGTGGGTGGCTCATGGTCATGCGGCGCAACATGCCACATCCGCCCCCCAATGCCACCACAAACCCGCAGGGCTCATCGGCGGGAGTCCGTTCATGACCGCGCGGATCCGTGCAGAGCCCGGTCGTGCAGGCGCGCCATGGCCAGCACGGCGAACAGCGCGCCGCAGAGCGCGAGAAACATGTCCCACTGCGTGTCCCAGCCGTCGCCTTGGGTGCCGAGAAACGATTCGGCGGCCTCTTCTGAAATCAGCGCGGCGGCCCATTCCAGGAGTTCATATGAGGCGCTGATGGCCAGCGCCACGCAGACCACGCAAAAGCCAAGCCAGCCGCGATGGGATACCACGCGGATGCGGATGAAGATTTCCCGGCAAATCATGGCCGGCACGAATCCCTGCATCAGGTGGCCGAGGCGGTCGTAATGGTTGCGCTGCCAGCCGAACCAATCGGAGACCCAGTTTCCCGCCGGCACCCGCGCGTAAGTGTAATGCCCGCCCACCGTGAGCAACGCCATGTGCAGCCCGATCAGGATGGTTGCCAGCCAGGTGAAGCGCCAGCCGCGGTATTGCGCGATGAACAACGCAGCGAAGCCGAGGAACACCGGTGCGGTTTCCAGCCACCACGTCAGCCGGTCATAAGGCTCCCATGCCGACCACCCCAGCACTGGAGCGACGGCGGCGAGCAGCATGATGTTGGGGTGGGTTTTCATGGAAGCCCCAGCACCTTCGGCGGGCTGGCGTTGCCGTAGCGGTCGAGCGCGGTCACGGCGATGGCATCGGCGCGCGGGATGCTTGTTCGGCCGGCCTGTGCCGGGACGATGCGCACGGTGTGCCAGGAGCGGCCGTTGCGTGCCTGGATGGCGACGCGCGCGGTGTTTCCGCAGGGCTGCCAGCGGATGGAGGTTTTTCCGGCGTCCACCGTTGCGCCGACACCGGGTAATTCCGGTGCGCGCTTGGAGATCCACGGCATCGGCGGCACCGCGGCGGGTTGCGTGTAGGAGGCTGCGAGCCGCTGGACAATGCCGTCGCGGTTGTTCATCAGACTATTCACGCTCCAGTGGATGTGTCCGTGCCAGTTGCGGCCGACCTTGCGCGTGATATCGATCTGCTTGGTGATCTCGGATGCCGGGCGGCCGGGGTCGTCGGACGACTTGATGCGCGCGGTGGCAATACCCGGCCACACCGGCCGGCTGCCTTGGTCGCGCCACCATTCGAGCAGCTTGGGGAAACTCTGCTTCTGCGGTGAGATACGCCAATACAACTGCGGTGCGAGGTAATCGACCCAACCGTTCTTCAGCCACTTGCGCGAGTCGCCGGCAAGATGCTCGTAGCTGTCGAGGCCTGCCTCGATGCCGGACGGCACGCCCGGCCGCCAGATGCCGAACGGGCTGATGCCGACGCGCACCCAGGGTTTTTCCTTTTTCACCGAGGAATACAGACTGCTGACGAATTGGTCCACGTATGCGCGGCGCTGGCTCGGCGATTTGCCGTCGGGAAACCTCAAACCGCCTTTGGGATAGGGGTAGAAATAATCGTCGAGGTGCACGCCATCGATATCATATCTGCGCACCACATCCATGATGACGCGCA
>JALRFY010000144.1 GCA_023253625.1 Akkermansiaceae bacterium
GATGACCGACATCGAGTATTCCAGGAACGATTGGGAAAGTTCCTCGGCGACGTTGATGGGTTTGATGGAGTCTTGGGACATGGGAGATTCAATGGTCAGCGGTCAACCGTCATCGTGGAGTGGAATGAAGCATCAATGGATTGGCAGGATTGGAGCGAGTAGCTGGTGCTTCAGGATGTGGAATGGGAGAATCATGGAGAGCCACGCGGTGGCCGCTGCGGGGAAACCGGTTCCGCCCTGGCGATCAGTGGCCGACCGGCGAGACCCCGGATTCTCTCCAGCCCCTTACCCGCGGGCAAGCCCTTTGAGCGGGCAAAAACCGCTCTTTGAGAGCAATGGAAGCTTCAGGATTTCCTCCGCTGCCGGAGGGAAAATCACCGCACCACCTCGGTGCCGATGCCGCCGTCGGTGAAGATTTCCATGAGCAGGGCGTGAGGCTGGCGGCCATCGACGAAGTGGACCTTGCGCACGCCGGCGTTGAGGGCGTCCACGGCGCTGCGGATCTTGGGGATCATACCGCCGGAAATGGTGCCGTCGGCGATGAGTCCCTCGGCCTCGATGCGGGTGACGGATTGGATGAGCGAGCTGGGATCGCTCGCGTTGGCGAGCAGGCCGGGGACATCGGAGAGATAGACGAGTTTCGCGACGCGCAGTTCCTTGGCGAGTGCGGCGGCGGCGAGGTCGGCGTTGATATTGAGCGGCCGGCCGGTGGCGAGTTCGGCGGCGAGCGGGGAAATGACGGGCACAATGCCCGCTTGGTTGGCGGCGTTCATGTGGACCATGTGGCAGCCGACCACTTCACCCACGCGGCCGAGGTCCACGAAGTTTCCGGCGGCATCCTTGACGCGCAATTTCTCGCCGATGAACACATCGTTGCCGGGAATGCCCACGGCCTTGCCGCCAAAGTCACGGATCATGCGCACCAGGCCGGGATTGATTTCCTCGGACAGCACGCGGGCAACGATGTCGATGGCCTCGTTGCTGGTGACGCGCAGGCCGCCGACGAATTCCGCCTTGAGGCCGGCTTTCTGCATGGCGGCGGAAATCGCCTTGCCGCCGCCGTGGACGACGATCGGGTTGATGCCGGCCACCTCGAGGAAAACGATGTCGCGCATCACCTTGGCAACGAGGTCGGGGTCTTCCATGGCGGAGCCGCCCATCTTGATGAGGAAGGTCTTGCCGCGGAAGGCCTGGAGGTAGGGCAGGGCCTCGATGAGTGCGTTGGCTTTGTCGAGCGGTTGCATGGCGGGCAGCTTAAGGCGCTCGCGGGCGGTGATCACTTCAAAAATCCGTCAGCTCAATTTTCCGCATCCAGCGCGCGGGCGAGTGTTTGGTGAAATGCGGGATCGCCTAGGTTGCCGAGATGGCCGCCGCCGGGCAGCCAGGCGGCGCGGTGGCTGAAGGTGCGGTCGAGCCAATTGCGGTCGCCGGGCGAGAGCAGGAAATCGTTGCGGTTTTGGATGATCCGGATGTCGCTGTGGCGGCGCAGCACGCTGTCGAGGTGCTGCAGGTCGGTGGCGTGGTCGAGCGAGACATCGGAAATGCCATGCTGTTTTTCCGCCGCGCTTAGCCAATCGTGATGGTATTCATCGAAGCGGATGTCCATGAGCTGGTCGTAGATCGGCTCGCGCCGCCAGGTAAATCCATTGTCGCCGAGGCCGCCGCAGCGCCCGCGTTTCTGCAAGCTGAAAATGGCATCCCTGAGCACGCGCCGGAAGCTGTAGCCCACGAGGAACTTGGACTCGTTGGCATCGAAGGGTGCCACGCCGGGCGGCGGTCCACCGTTGAAAATGGCAACGGTCTTGTGAAAGACCTTGTCGACGCGTTGCTCGCGCTCATCTGCGGGCCAGCGGTTCGGCACGTCGGCGTAGTCGTCGAGTGTGGTGTATGCGTGGCGGAGGTCCACCGGCGTTTGGATGGCCACATAGCGGTCGAAGCGGACTGATCCGGCGGGATGGCGGTCTTCGGTGCCCGCGAGCTGCATGGCCATGAAGCCGCCGAGCGAGAAGCCGGCGAGCGTGCGGCGGGTGACGCGGTGCGGGAATTTGCGTTGGATCGAGGCGTCAATGGCGGTCCAGGCGGCGAGCACGTCGGCGCGGTCCCAGACGGGATTGCCCGGCATCGGCGCGGTGGAGGCGCGTTCCATGAATTCCGGGTGGAACACGCCGGAAATGGTGGCCACCGAGAAGCCCATGGCATGGATATGCTCGGCGAGCACGAGCGTGTTGGGCGAGAGGCGGTGCGAGCCCACGCCCGGAGCGAGATAGACGATCGGGGCGGGTTTTGCCTGCATCCACAGGCTGTAGGGAAGGTGCTCGCCAGTGGCGGGAATCCGTGCCTTGCCAGTGCGCGAATGGTGTACGAACAAGGGATCCTGCAGTTTGGCGAGTGCGGCGTTCAGGCTGTCGAGCGTGGCGGGATCCGGCGGGACTTCCAGCGTCCAATCCGGCGGAGAGGTGCGCGCCAGATAGGGGCCGGCTTGTTTGCCCAGCGAGTAGGAATCCGCCTCGCTGCGGAACACGCCGGCCGCTGAAGGCGCGATTTCGGCGAGCCGGTCGAAACGCGTGGCATGACCCACGACGGCAAGCTCCGCGATATAATTCGATGGATCCGTCGCGATATCGAGCAGGCTGGCCAGCGCGTGGACTTCATCGCTGGGCCCTAGGGCCGGGAGCACCAGATAAGTCTGGGGCCGCATGCCCCAGTGACGGAAGGTTTGGTTGAAACTTCCCTTGCTGCCCGGCAGGTCCATTTTTCCGGCCACATCGAAGGCCCCGCCGATGCCGAGGGTGGTGTTGGTGAGGAATCTGAGCGATTCGCGTCCGGAATCCTCCCAGCGGCCTTGCAAGACCTGGTTCACGACGCGCGACGGTCCGCCGAGGTTTTTGCGCACATTTCCCAGCGAGTAGCGCACGGGACGGGGCACCATGGAAACGTAGCCGGCGCTGAGCGGGTCGAGCAGGCCGAGGACCAGGGCCTGGTTGAGTTGCCAGGTGGCCCGGTTCACGGGTTCGAGCGGATCTTCAAGCGGCAGCTCCGCCATGGGGGTGGGCTGCGTTTCGGGAGCCTGCACCCCCACACAAGACCAGAGCGCGAGCGCGATCACGGGGACGGCGGCTTTGCAGGTGATGGATTGGAACATCGGGGCGGACAGTGCCGATACGCCACATCGCGCGCCATCGCAACTGCCAATCGTCCTCGGGGAGGACGCCATTCCGCCGCTTGCCAAGCCAGCGCTCGCGGCTAACTTGCGCGCGCCATGAGCCTGCCTGCCGATCTGGAGCCTGCTGTCCGCGACCCTCGGAAACTCCGCCGCACCGCGTGGATCCTCGTCGGCATCATGGTGCTCGGCGGCACGCTGGTTTACAATGCCTACGAAAAATGGGCCACCCGCCAAACCACGGACACCCGGCCGAATTTCGTCCATCAGATCCGCAAGGAACACGATCTGCGGGTCGTGCGGCAGGACGGGAAAACCGCCGACCTCTTCGACCCCCGCGGCGGCGTGTGGGTGGTGCATGTGATGGTGCTCACGCAGCCTGAAACCTCTCGGCGCAGCATGGAGGTGATGAAGCGCGTGGCGGAAAAGCACGCCGGCAACGATGACCTCAAGCTCGTCTCACTCGTGGTCGATGCGCCCGCGCCGGAGACCGCGGCCGCCACGCTTGCGGAGCACGCGCGGGAAATGGACATGGAGCTGCCGCAGTGGTGGCTCTGCGCCACCGATCCGGCCACCGCCCACAAGTTCATCAAAAACCAGCTCAAGGCCGCCGTTTTCCCGCATCGTGAAAACGACGGCTGGAAATTCGACGCCTCCATCGTCCTGATCGACCGCGCCGGCCACATCCGCCGCGCCGTGGTTCCCAGCCGCAAGGGCGGCGCACCTTACATCGCCGGCTTCGATTTCGACCAAGCCGCAAAGTGGGACCACGAGGACATCATCACCGGCACCGGCCGCAGCAACGTCGAGGAACTCGAAGGGCTGCTCAATGCCACCATCGCCACCCTGTTGGAAGAATCCCCTACTGAACGATGAAACGCACCACCACCATCACCTTGTTCTACTCCGGCATCGCATTGCTTTGCTTCGTCATCCTCGGCATCGCGTTTTCCCTCCGCTCGCGGCTGCCCGAGCCGGAGATGCCCGCCATCGTGAATGCCGGCCGCAGCCAGACCGGAGAGTGGTTCAAGATCGGCAAGGACCTCGAAGCCGTGAACCAAAACGGTGAAAAGGTGAAACTCTCCGACCTCCGCGGCAAGGTTTGGATTGTCGCCGAGTTCTTCGCCGTCTGCCCGCACTGCGCGGTGCGCAACGGCCGCGAACTGCGGGAAATCTACGACAAGTTCCGCAGCCACCCGGATTTCCACGCTGTCTGCATCACCGTGGACCCTGATCAGGACGACGGGGAAAAACTCGCCGACTACGCCAAGGCGCTCGGTGCCGAGGCCAGCGACTGGTGGTTTCTCAATGCCGGCGATATGAAGGCGACCCACACTTATCTGGAAAACGAGCTCAAATTCTTCGGCATCCGCGAGCGGACGGATCCGGCCGACATCGAGGCGAACGGGCGCTTCGCCCACGACCTCGGCATCCTGTTGGTGGACCGCGAGTGGAACGTCATCGGCAAGTGGCCGCTGGCCGATGCCCGCAGCGAGGAAGCCCGCCAGCGCGAACCCGGACTCTACGAGCGCCTGAAAAAGGAACTCTATGAACGGATCGAGACAGAACTTGAGAAAAACGAAACCCCGGGAATCTGATGCACAACGAACGAACCGAATGGCTGGCCCGCCCACCGCAGCATGAACTCGCGAAAAAGCTCCGCATCGCCGCGTGGATCCTAACAGCCGCGGTGCTCGTGCTGGTGGGCCTGATGCGGCGCATCAAGATCCCGCTGCCGGAGGGCGTGAGCCTGTCGTTCCTGCCGCCATTCCATGCTGCGGTGAACGCGCTCGCGGCAGTTGTGCTCGTTATCGCCTTCGTCGCCATCATCAAGGGCCGCATCGCGCTGCACCGCCGCATGATCATGGCGGCCATGGGCCTCTCGGTGCTCTTCCTGCTGAGCTACGTCGCCTATCATTTCACCAGCCATGAGGTGAAATTCGGCGATGCGAATCTCGACGGCGTGGTCGATGCCGCCGAGCTTGCCGCTGTGGGTTCCACCCGCGCGTTTTACCTGGTGTTGCTCATCAGCCACATCGTGCTGGCCGGGGTGAGCCTGCCATTCATCCTTTTCACCTTCATCGCCGGCTGGGCGAACCAGTTCGCCAAACACCGCAGACTCGCCCGTTGGGTGTTTCCCGTCTGGTTCTACGTCGCCGTCACCGGCCCGGTCTGCTACTGGATGTTGCGGCCCTACTACCCGTGAATCAGCGGCGTCGGCGCAGCAGCAACAAACCACCTCGCGCCAGCGGTGCGGGTGAACGAAACCCTGCCGCTGTGGCAGAGAATCGTCACTTTTCGCATGGACATTCCGCGCCATTGGAAACACATCGCGGAAATGAAGAAACCGGACGCGCCCATCAGGTTCGAGGTAAAGCTGCTGCGCCCGGCGATCCCGGGTGAGGACCGTTCCTGGAGCTTCCTCATCCTCCCCAAGACCGCCAGCGAACCACTGCCGCGGCGGGGGAGGACCACCGTCGCGGGCACCCTCAACGGCCATCCTTTCCAAGCCACCCTCGAGCCCGACGGGAACTTGAGCCATTGGTTGAAAGTCGGAAAACACCTGCGCGAAGCCGCCAACGCCGCGGATGGGGACATGATGGCCTTGGCCATCACGCCGGTGGTGCCGGAACCCGATCCGCCCGTGCCGCAAGATTTCCGCGAGGCGCTCGCGCAGTGCCCGCAAGCCGGAGAAACATGGATGGCCACCACAACGGTGGCCCGCCTCGACTGGATCCACTGGATCGACTCCGCCAAACAACAGACAACACGCGGGCGCAGAATCCGCGGCGCGTGCGAAATGCTGGCGGCGGGCAAGCGGCGGGTTTGCTGTTTCGACCCCTCCGGATACTACAGCAAGGGTTTCAACGCGCCGGAAGCGGCGGATTGAGGGGAGCCGGCCTTCAGCGCTCCCATGGCCATTCGCGACATGCGCAGCTTTCGCCAGTTGCTGGGTTGTCGCGGGTCGTGTGCCGCGGTGAACTCGACAGCGAGTCCGCAGTGGCGGACATTGCCATCGCCCTGTCATCCTTGATTCCTGGCTGGCATCCCAGGCTAACAGAACCGCACCATGTCCTTGATGAATTGGCCCCACAGGAAGAGCAGGCCACGTGGCGAGTATTCGAAATGGCCATCGCCGGTGAAGCGGATGATCCCGGCGGACTGGTTGTGCTCAAGTTGGCGGCGCATTTCCTCCTCGATGGATTCGACGATCCTTTCCGGATCCGGTATCATGAGATCGCCGGTGGGCACCTTGGCGCGTTCCAGATAGGCTCGGTGGTCGCGCAGAATCTGGTGGAAGCAGTTGCGGCCGCATGGGACATGATTCCAAAACACCCCGGGTGCGATGCGCAGCGTGGGAGCAAACGGGAAATTGGTGGTGCGCCACAGCCGGCTGTCGCGCCCGTATGAGGTGATGGAAATGAAGGCGAAGGCCACATCGCTTTGCTCGCAGAGGCAAACCGCCGCCACCGCCCGCTCCTCCGGGTGCCAGAACAACCGGAAAAACTGATGCATGCCGTCCCATTCCCAGCCGCAATCCGAGACGTGCTCGAAGCCAGCCTCGTCCATCGCCGCGGTCGCCTCCGTGGCATTCGGAAAAAACGAGGGATTCGGCAGCTTGCGGTGCGTCAGGCGGTTTTGCAGCGGCAACCGCATGCGGCGGATCCGTGTCAACAGCTCGATCCAGGGCAGGAACAACCAGATCAGGACGCCGGAAAATCCCGCCGAAAGACTGCCGGTGAAGAAATAAAAGAGCAGGAAGCTCGCCACGAGAAAAGCGAGCACACCCAGTTTCCGAGGCAAGGTGCTGCGGGCGCTGCGCAGGCCCATGGCCAGAACGATCAAGCCGACGACAATCAGAGTTTCACGCATTTTTTGGATGGCAACCGGAGGACCTGCACCGTGACAACCGGCGCAACGAACAAGTCACACGGTTCCGCGAATGGCGCAAGAGCTTGTTTCCGGCTTGCTTATGCGCCGGAAGACATCGCCGGAAGACAATGCCGGAAGACAATGCCGGAAGACAATGCCGGAAGACAATGCCGGAAGACAATGCCGGATCAGACTGG
>JALRFY010000060.1 GCA_023253625.1 Akkermansiaceae bacterium
ACAGGTGACATTGGAGGTGTATCTTGAGACAAAGCAGAGGCATGGGTTGTATCGCAAGTTCAAAGATGCCCGGCGGTAAACGCAAGGCCCGCCGTGATAATACAGACTTTACTGAATACGCCAAAGGCGGAGAGGTATGGGATAAACCAAGGCCAAAAGGTCTGGGTAAGCCCAAGCCTCTAAGCAAGTCTCAAAAGGCTAAGGCAAGAGCCGTTGCTAAATCTGCTGGCCGTCCGTACCCAAACCTCATTGATAACATGCGTGCCGCAAGGAGTAAATAATGGCCATTAGCGGTACCACAGCGTTTAATCTTGACCTCAATGACCTGATTGAAGAAGCATTCGAGCGTTGTGGCAGAGAGCTTCGTACAGGTTATGACTTCCGAACCGCTCGCCGTAGTTTGAACCTTCTGACTATTGAGTGGGCAAACCGAAGGTCGAATCCCACCGCATCGTCGCCCGCCATGCGATGATCCGCGGAAGTTTCAATATCAACTCGAGCTCGGTCGAGGCATGGAAAGCCTTTTTTGCAGGTGCAAGCGACGGGCACCTGGTTTTCGTTGATCCATCGTCCGGAAATATCCGCAGATCATCCGTTCCGGATGACCGCGTGCTCGTTTCCCGCTTCTCGCTACCCGCTTCCGACAAGGAGGGAAGGGATGCCGGCGACCCCGCGTCTTGGCTAGGTGTCCGTTTGCTTACCCCGGAACAAATCGACCGCCTGGCGCGCGAATGCGTCCGTCAGGTCAAGGAGCGCGGCCCGTTCCTCAACCTCTCCGATTTCATCAACCGCCGCCTTGCCAACGATGAGACTGGCGTTTGCGGGGCGCTGCAGGCGGCGATCGATTGGGACGAATTCCTCGGCCGCACGCCGGTGGCGGGAAACGCGGAATCGATCAACGGCCGCTTCAAGGGTGGTGATGATTTCATCACTCCGGCCAAGGTCGCCGGCTGGGAACTGCCGTTCCAGGCCGCCGCCACCGGCTCGCGTTTCGCGGGTATCCCCGGATACCTCACCCAGGCCGATCTGCTCAAGCGCATCGGCAATTCGATCACCCCACGTGACGACACCTTCCGCATCCGCGCCTATGGCGATGTCCGGGACGCGCAGGGCAACATACGGGCGCGGGCTTGGTGCGAGGCGGTCGTTCAGCGCGTTCCCATTTACCTCGATCAATCTGACACTGCGGAAATCCCCACTGCGGACCTCACATCCGATATCAATCGAAAATTCGGACGCCGCCTTGACGTAATCTCCTTCCGCTGGCTCTCCCCCGACGAGATATGAGATTCCCCACTCACATGAACAGGCCGCTCAAATCGTCGCTGGGATCAGCAGTCCAAGTCCGTGGCGAGGACAAACCGTCCCCATCCCGCTTGTGCAAGCTGCTGGCACTTGGATTCACCGCCATCATCGCCTCCGCACCGGCCGCAGAGGAATTCGCCACATGGAACATCCGTGTCGCCGCCGTGGATATCATTCCCGGCCACGACACCCTCTGGTTGCGCACCGGTCCGGATGCCGAACTGGTGCAGGTGCCGCTGAACATCCGCAGCTTTTCCCCGCCGGTTCGATACAACGGCCCGGCGAAGACCGTCTTCCACTGCGGCGAAACCGAGGCATCACTTCAGAAGCCTCCCGCACCGCTGGCTACCGCCACCCTTCGCGAAACGTCATCTCTGATCGTTTTTTCCCCCCGCGCCGATGGCAGCGGCTATCAGACGCTGGTCATTGGCGACAAGGGCTTTCCGTTCGGATCGTTCCGCTTCGTCAATGGATCGGGTATCGCCGTGATAACGGAAATCGACGGCAGGAAGCTCGCACTGAAACATGGTGCCACCGAGACATTCACATTCCGCGAAACGAAAAACTCCGTTCCCGTCCGCATCGTGACCGCAGCCGGTGGAGCAGCACCCCGCCTGATCCGCCAGAGTTCCTGGTCCATCGACATGTTGCAAAGGGAGCTGATCCTGCTCACTCCCGGCTCCGCGCCCGGACTGGTCACGCTCCGTCATTTCATCGATTCCAAAGCCGAATGATTACAGCCCACCGTCAAACAACCGACATGCACAACCGACATCCATTGCAATCGCTCATCGCCATCTCGCTTCTCTTTGCCGCTCCGGCTGCCGCCGAGTGGGTGATTGTTGAGAAACCGGGTGAGCTGCGGGTAGCCAATGGCAGGATCGCGGTCACGCTGGCGCGGGAGGGCAACCAACCCGCAACCATCACGCTTCAGGCGGCGGATGCGTCCGGCACATGGCAACCTGTCTGCCGCACGCTGAGGCCCGGCTTCACGGAAACCCCCACTGCCAACAAGCTGTTTGACTCCTCGGTGACGCCGCACCGCTACCAAACCAATGAGATATTCACCTCGTTCTCAGTGGCGGACCGGAGCGACGAGCAGGTGAGGATCAGGATGAGCGGCCAGGTGGAGGATCGCATCGTCGCGGAGCAGATCCTGACACTGGACCACGACGGCACGAGCCTGCATGTCGATGTGTCCGGTTCGCTGCACGAGCCCCTGCTGGACTACTTCCTTTCATCCTGGGAGTTCCTGCCACCCGGTGCCCCGGATTTCGTGCACAGCCCGACGGCAAAAAAGGACGATCCACGCTCGGGTCCGGCGGTGGACCAGGTGATCGGCGACCACGCATTCCACTCGCCCGCCATCGTGCTCCAGAAAAGCCGGCAGTATGTCTGCATGGTGCCCGATCTCGCCATGATCAATGACCACGCCCTTCAGTCGCCAGACGCGCGACGCTCACAACGGGTGGCTCGCAATCATTTCTCGGTGCCCATCATCGACGAGTTCTACACCATGCCGACGGCGCTCGACCTGAACGCCGCGTCCGGGCTCACCGGCCAGCCGGTGTTTTCCTATGGCATGATGGATTTTGTGGTGTCGCACCACGTGCGCTACCAGCGGGCCAACGACGCCACGATGATCCGCCACCTCGCGAAACCGGAGATTCGTTATGGCTACGATCTCCTCGTCGGTGCGGACATGCCGGAGGGCGCGGCCTTCCAGGTGGCGTCGCGCCACATCTGGCAGCGTTACGGACATCCGCAGTTCCGCGACCAGCCGCACCTGGCGATGCCCTTCGCCGAGTATGTCCGCACCATTTACGGCGTGGTTTCAAAACCGATGCCGCCCGCGATCCAGGCACCGGTGCCCGGATATGAGGACCACGGCGTGTTCATTGATTTCGAGATGAATGGCAAACCCGTGGGCGGCATGGTGAGTCCTCTGGGCGTGCTTGGCTTCGGCGATGCCCTGTGGAATTTCGAGTTCTGGAACAACATCCGCGACGCCAACGGCATGGTGTATTGGGGCGAAAAGCTCGACATGCCGGAACTCAAGGAGCGCGGGCACCGCATCGTCAACCTGGCCTTGCAAGCTCCGCAAAACGACGCGGGTTTCTTCGCGCTCGTCTATCACGCGGCGACCGGGCAGTGGGCGCGGAGCAGCCTCGGCCCGTCACCCTCGCCAAAATCCATCTTCGACAAAAGCGCGCCGGTTTACAATGTGCCCGCCATGAGCAAGTCGGCCGCCCACATGCTCGAGTTCCATCAACGCTGTGGAAAGGACCCGCGCATCATCGAATACCTGCGGCCCTTCGCCGACGGGCTTGTGGCGCGAATCGACGAGCGCGGCGCGATCCCATCTTACTACACGCCGGACATGCAGCCCATCCCCGACCTGCATTACAGCGCGCAACCGGCGGCCATGATGTGGTTTCTCGCGGAGATGGCAGGTGTGACCGGCGAGGCCCGTTACCGCGACGGCGCCGGGCGCATTGCCGACTATCTGATCAAGGAGATCATTCCGCAGCAGCGTTGGATCGACCTCGAAGTTCACTACTCGTGCGGGCGCAACCCGCTCAACTACGTGTTGGATGAAACTCAGCTCCTGCCGATCCGCGGCAACCTGAGCACCCACTGGGCGGCCAAAGGATTCGCGGCGCTTTACAAAATCACCCGCGACCAGGCCCATCTCGAAGCCGGAGCCAAGACCGTGGACTATCTGGGCTTCTCCCAGGGGAGCTGGAACCCGCACTACGTTTACACCGCCAATCCTTTCGGTGGCTGCACGGTGGACAATGTCGATACCGCCACCTGGCTCGACGCCCGGCAGTGTGAACTGGTCGAGCCCTTCATCTGGTACGGGCTCGAACTCGGGCGCCAGGATCTCGTTGAGCGCGGGGTGGCGGCGGCGCGCGCCAGCACCGTGTTGATCAACCACCCGCGCCACATCGCGAACGGCATCTATCCGCATGTGAACTTATACGGCTTCGGACTCGGCCCGGAAAACATCAACCACGAGGGGCACAACCAGTCTGCCATGCGCACCCACCCGAGTTGGGGCGAATGTTCGGGCGTCTTCACCGGCCTCGCCGACGCCGCACGCTTCACCGGCAGCGGCATCATCGACCTCGACCACGGTTTCGCCGTCGGTACCGATGGAATCCATCTTTCCCTCGAACAACGCGATGAGGCGTTTCATATCACAGTCGAGGAGCGTCTCTCCGGACTCAAACAGCCCTGGGAGATGCCTTACGAGGTCGAACTCCTGGTGCGTGGGAACCAGCGTCCCATCTACCTGAACGGTGTCCTGGCGACAGTCGAACAAGGCGACGACGGGCCGCTCATCCGCCACCGGATCGTCCCGGAGGTCACCGTGACCCTGCCCGACGGCAGCTTTGAAACCACCGGCGCTTCATACACCACGGCCATAGGTGGCCTGTATGAAGCGAGCGGCTGGACCAACCTATCGCCAACGGCTTCAATCCAGGCATCGAGTGCCGTGGCGGCCAATCCACCGAATGCTGAATTCACCAGCACGGCGGGCACGGCGACCGGTTCCCGCTACCTGCGCTTGGTGGCTGATGGCGGGGATGTCGGCGCGCTCGCGCAAAGCCACGGGATCATGACGGCAGGGGAAACCTACACCATCACCGCTGATATCTTCGGTGGACCCGGTATCGGGGCTCTCTATGGGGCCTCCATCAGCTTGGTGGACCAGCTCAGCACCACGCCTTCGACGATTTATGCCACGCAAACGGTCGGCGGCATCGCCAACGGCAGTTTCACCGCCGGTGCCTTCAACTTCAGCTACACCGCCACCGCCTTGGATGATGGCAAGCCGCTGGTGTTGCTGCTCACAACGCCCGCGCTGGTTGCTGGCCAAGCCAGCCGCGGCGGGATCGACAACATCCGGCTCGTGGTGGTCGAAAAAGCCGCGCCGTGAGACCTGTGATCCATCCTTCCTGCAAACCGCGCCAATTGGATCTGCCTCAAGCAAATGCCCAACCGTCAGCAGTCAACACAACTTCACTGGTCGGCGGGGCCGGAAACGCGGGCAAGCAGTTCGTGCAGGCGGATCCGGTTGTAGCGTTGGGCGAGGATGCAGGGCAGGTTCGCCGCCAGCGCGTAGGCGAGGATCAGGGCGTCCGCCCATGGCGGGTTCCAGAGGAAAAAGACCGGCACGAAGGCGATGGCGCACCAATGGCAAAGCTCGCCACGCCAGGTCTCGGTGGCGAAACGCCGCAGGTATCCCGGCTCGCGGGATTGCAGCGAGCGCTTGGCGAAACCACCGCCGAACCAGCCCGCGGCATCCGGCAGGCGGTCTTTCCAGCGCTTCACCTGGAGCACCTGCCGCAGCATCCATAACTCGCCGGGGAACGCCCGCGGTGCACGCCTGAAACACGTCTCCGGCAGGCGCGTGAAAATCCACGCCAATCCAACTTGTATCAACGGCCAACCGGCGCAGTTGAGCACCACGATCCAGGCCACCGGCAGCTCAATCGGCATGGATTTCCCTTCCTTTCCAACTGACTTTTCTGCCCGAACGCATCGCCGACCACGCGAACATGCCGAAGAAAAAGCATAGCGGCACCTGGTGGAAAACGATGCTCGCCCAGCCGAACGAGCCGATCCGCCTTGCGATCCACCCCAACTGCGCCACACCCGCCAGCCAGGTGGCTAGGCCGATCCGCCAATCGCCCGCCAGCCAGGCCAGCAGCGGTGGCAGCATCAGCGCGGTCATCCACGCCACCACCGTGGCCATGACACCTGCCGAGGTCCGCCCGGCACCCGCCGCGAAACCCTTGGTCCAGCCTTCCACCAGCGCCGCAAATCCTTCGGGATACATGCGCAAGGCCACCATGCCGCGCCCGGTCAGGCCGCGCACCGTGATGCCCGCCGCGCGGAAATTCTCGGCCAGGTGGTAGTTTTCCAGCACCTTGCCGCGCACCGATGCGTGGCCGCCGGCGCGTTCCAGATCCTCGCGGCCCACCAGCAGGAACTGCCCCGACAAGCCGTCCGGCACCGTGCCTGCGGCCATGCACAGGTTGAAAAACATCGAGAGATCCTCATACGGCTGCTCCACCGCGTGATACGGCACCACCGACAAGGCACCCCGTAGGGAGGGCCTCCGGCCCTCCATCTTCGAATACAAACCCAGCACCCGCGCCAGCCCGCCCGGCTCGAACCACGTGTCCGCATCCATGAAAATCAGTGTATCGCCCGCCGCCGAACGCGCTCCATGATGCAAGGCCCATGTTTTCCCGCGCCAGCCCTCCGGCAGGGCAGGGGCGTGGATCACCTTCGCGCCATGCGCTTCGGCGATGCCGGCGGTGCCATCGGTGGAGGCGTCGTCCACCACGATCACTTCCAGCGGCTTCACATCCTGGGCCGCCACGGAACGCAGCAATCGAGGCAGGTTGTGCGCCTCGTTGCGCGCCGGGATGACGATGGAAATCCGCGCCGCATCCACGCCAGGGCCATCGGCGGGCCTGCGGAACATCCGCGCCGCGAGCGCGAAACCTGCCAAGCCCGACAGGGCCCAGAATATCACGGGAAATACGGTCATTCCGCCGGGGTCGCGTTCACCCGCGCAGGCTGCGCCACGATCCGCGGGTCCGCAACCCGCATTCCCCGGCTGGGTGCGAATCCCGGCTCTTGACGCGCGGCGCAAAGGGTTTTGAATCCGTGATCCACTTCAACCCCATCACGCCATGCCCATCGCCCCGAACATGGTTGCCACCGTCGGCAACACCCCGCTCATCCGTCTGAACCACATCACTGCCGGACTGCATGCCGAGATCTGCGTCAAGGCGGAGTTTTTCAACCCGCTCTTCAGCGTGAAGGACCGCATCGGCAAGGCGATGATCGAGGCTGCGGAAAAAGACGGCTCGCTCAAGCCCGGCGGGTTGATCATCGAGCCCACATCCGGCAACACCGGCATCGCGCTTGCATTCGTGGCCCGTGCCAAGGGCTATCGCTGCGTGCTGACGATGCCCGAGAGCATGTCCATCGAGCGACGCGTGCTGCTGCGCCTGCTTGGTGCGGAGATCGTCCTCACGCCGCGGGCCCGCGGGATGGGTGGCGCGATCGCGATGGCGAAAAAACTGCTCGAGGAAACGCCCGGCGCGTTTGGTCCCGGACAATTCGACAACCCGGCCAACCCGCAGGTGCACCGCGAGACGACCGCCGAGGAAATCTGGCGCGATACCGAGGGGGAAATCGATGCCTTCGTCGCCGGGGTTGGCACCGGCGGCACGCTTACCGGCGTTTCCGAGGTCATCAAATCGCGCCGCGACATCCAAACCTTCGCGGTGGAACCTGCGGCCAGCCCGGTGATTTCCGGCGGTCAGCCGGGACCGCACATGATTCAGGGGATTGGCGCGGGTTTCATCCCGAAAAACCTCAACGTCGATGTGGTGGACGAGGTGATCCAGGTCACCAATGAGGATGCCTTCGCGATGGCTCAGGAACTCGCCCAGCAGGAAGGCCTGCCGGCAGGTATCTCCACCGGTGCCAACGTCTGGGCCGCCATCCAGGTGGCCAAGCGCCCCGAGTTCAAAGGCAAGCGCATCGTCACCATCGGGTGCTCGTCCACCGAGCGCTATCTATCCACCCTGCTGGCTGCAAAGGTGCGCGAGGAAGTGGAGCATCTGCCGGTGCACGAAATCTGAGGCACGGACGGTCCGCAGTGCGCGCTTGGCAAGCGCCCTTTGCCGCTCGCTGACCGCATGAAAGCACGCCGCCCGTATTGACAGCCCGGTCATGACTCCATCCATCCTCTTGCTGCGGGGTCGGCCCGTGCGGGTTTCCGCGCTCATGCTTTCCGCGGCTGCGGCGCTGTCTGCGGAGCCGCCGAAAACCCTTCCCGGCTTGCAAGCCACCCCGGTCGATCAAGTGATGGTCACGGGCGGGTTCTGGGGTGACCGGGTAAATACCCACGCCAAGACCACACTGCCGCACCATATTGCGTTCATCGAAAACACCGGGCGCATGGCCGCCTTCGACCGTGTGGCGGGCGTGGAGGGTGTGGCGGCGGACAGCGATGTGGCGGTGGTCGATTCCGATGTTCACAAAATCCTCGAAGGGGCCGCATACACCCTGCAACAACGCCCGGACGAGATCGATCCAGCGGTGATCGACGGATTTGTGAAACGCATCGTTGCGGCCCAGTCGGCAGACGGATTCCTGTGTCCACGCCTCGCCGGCAAGGAGCCGGCCGCGCGCTGGGGCAATCTCCCGCGCTCGCATGTGCTCTACAGCGCCGGCCACCTCATCGAAGCAGGGATTGCCATCCATCAGGCGACCGGGAAGCGCGCTCTGCTTGATGCGGCAATCCGTTTTGCCGATTTGGTGGACCGGGACTTCGGGCCGGGAAAACTTCATGATGTGCCCGGGCACCAGGAAATCGAAATGGCGCTGGTCCGCCTGTATGAATCCACCGGCGAGCGCCGTCATCTCGATCTCGCCCGGTTTTTCCTCGATCAGCGCGGGCACATCCACGGCGGTGCCAAACGAGTGCGCGGCGACAAACCCCGTGCCGCGGATTACATGCAGGATCGCGTGCCGCTGGTCGAGGCGCAGGAGGCCGTGGGCCACGCCGTGCGCGCCGGCTACACCTATGCGGCCATGGCCGACATCGTCCGGGTGCAGGACGATCCGGCATACCGTAACGCGCTCGGGCGGCTGTGGAGCGATGTGGCCGGGAGGAAGTTGTATCTAACAGGAAGCCCGGCCAGCGCCCAGTATTACGACGAGGGATACGGCGAGCCATACCACCTGCCCAATGAGACCGCGTATTGCGAGACATGCAGCACGGTTGCCACGATGTTGTGGAGCCACCGCATGGGCCTGATCGATCCCGATGCCGGCTACGCCGATGTGTTTGAGCGCGGGCTCTACAACGGCATGCTTTCGGGAATCTCGCTTTCGGGCGATCGCTTCTTCTACACCAATCCGTTGGTCAGCCGCGGTGGCAAGAGTCGCAGCCCCGGCATCACCCCGGCCTGCTGTCAATCGAACCTGGCGCGGATCATCCCGCAGGTCGGTGCACTGGCCTACGCCACCTCGGCGGACACCGTTTTCATCAATCACTTCGTCAGCGGCACCGCCACGCTGGAAAGCGGTCAGGGCCCGCTGGGGCTCGTTGTGGAAACCGGCTATCCGCACGATGGGAAAGTGAAGGTCATCATCACAAAGGCACCGGAAAAAGCGCTCGCCCTCGCGCTGCGCATCCCCGGCTGGGCGCGGGAGATGCCGGTGCCGAGCGATCTTTACCGCTTCGACAAACCCTGCGGGGAGTTTCCCTCTCTAACAGCCTTGGGCGAGCCTGTGGCGCTCGATGCCGCGGGTGCCATCGTTTCCGGCTATGCCTATCTCAAGCGCGCATGGAAAAGCGGTGATGTCATCGAACTGGACCTGCCGATGCCGGTGCGCCGGGTGATCGCGCACGACAAGGTGGCCGCCAACCGCGGCCGGGTGGCGCTGCAGCGCGGACCACTGGTCTATTGCATCGAGTCCATCGACAACGATGGCCTGCGCACTGACGCCATCGTGCTGCCGGACGATGCGGTTTTGGATGTGGAACATCGCCACGGTCTGTTAGGCGGCGTGGTGGTGGTCACCGCCGGGGCCCTGGTTGCCTACGAGCCCGGATGGGGTGCGCCCGCGGCAGCCCGTCCGCACCGGCTTGCCGCTGTGCCCTATCACACATGGGCCAATCGCGGCGATGGCTGGATGGATGTGTGGCTGCCCGCCAGCGCCGGGATCGCCACGCCGTTGCCGGCACCGACAATCGGCGCGCAAGCCGGGGTTTCCTCATCGGCGAAACGTCCGCCGGCGGAGCTCAGGGCGCTCAACGACCGCCGTTTGGGTCCCGAATCGAGATTCCGGGCCATGCCACGTTTCATTCTGCCAGCGGGGCCTGGCGGCTGGATTCAATACTCATGGGACGAGCCGCAAAATGTCAGCCGGGCCTCTGTTTACTGGGCGATCGACGAGCCGCAAAAGGTCTATTGGGGCGAGCGCATCCGTGGCGATTTGCTGAAACTCCCGAAGAAGTGGCGTCTGCTCTATCAGGATGGCGATGACTGGCGGCCGGTCGACATCGACGGCGGCTATCCCGTCAAGCCCGACCGGGCGAACGCAATCCGTTTTCATCGCGTGACCACAAATGCCCTGCGGCTCGAAATCGATCCCGCCGGCGCTCCCTGCGGCATTCAGGAATGGGCGGTGGATTGATCCCGCCCTTTTTCCCGTGGCCGATCAGCCCGGGCAGATTTCTCGCTCCGGAGCTTTTTATTTGATCAAAGGTGGGTCGATCCGGCGTAATCGCGCCACATGAAATCGCTTACCCGACGCACATTCATCGGCAAAACCGGTCTTGGTCTTGGTTCCGCCCTGTTCGCCGGCCCGGCCATTGTCCGTGGTCAGAATCTCAACAGCAAGATCCGCCTGGCCGCCATCGGAGTGGGTGGCAAGGGATCGAGCGACGTGGCCGGAGCCGCCGCCTGCGGCCTTGAGGTGGTCGGTATCTGCGATGTGGACGACAATCCGCTCAACCGCATGGCCGAAAAGTATCCGGGCGCGGCGAAGTTCAAGGACTTCCGTAAAATGCTCGAAAAGCTGGAGAAGGAATGCGATGCGGTGACCATTTCCACCCCCGACCACGTCCACGGCGTGGCCGCCATGATGGCGATGGGCATGGGCAAGCACATCTATTGCCAGAAGCCGCTCACCCAGACGGTGTGGGAATCGCGGATGCTGCGCAATCTCGCCCGCGACAAGAAAATCGCCACCCAGATGGGCAACCAGGGCAGTGCGGAAAACGGCCTGCGCCGTGGTGTCGAGGTCATCCAGGCCGGCGTGATCGGCGCACCGCTCGAACTGCACGTCTGGACCAACCGCCCGATCTGGCCGCAGGGCGTCGAGCGCCCGCAGGGCTCCGACCCGGTGCCGGAAGGCCTTGATTGGGACCTCTGGCTCGGCCCCGCGGCCGACCGCCCCTACAAGAAGGACACCTATCACGCATTCAAGTGGCGTGGCTGGAAGGACTTCGGCACCGGCGCACTGGGTGACATGGCCTGCCATGGCGTGAACATGCCGTTCCGTGCGCTGAAGCTCGGATACCCGACACGCGTCGAGTGCGAGGTTTCCTCGCGCACCTTCCTCGAAACATATCCGGTGAGTTCGCGTGTGCGCTTTGATTTCCCTGAGCGCGAAGGTCTGCCACCGCTCAAGTTCTGGTGGTATGAGGGCACGCCGAATAGCGATTTCAAGCCGCTGCGCCCCTATCCGGAAATTACCAAGGACGTGGTGCTGTGGCGCCGTGGCCTGCCGCCGAGCGGCGCGCTCATTGTCGGCGAAAAAGGCCTGGCCTTCCTGCCTGACGACTACGGTGCGACCTGCCACATCAAGCTGGAAGGCGAGGACAGCTTCACCAACGTCGGGAAGCATGAGGCTTGCCAGGCGATTCCGCAAAGCATCCCGCGCTCGCCGGGCCACTATCAGGAATGGGTGGATGCCATCAACGGCGGACCCGCCGCCTTCTCGAATTTCGAGATCGCCGCCTACCTCAACGAGATCATCCTGCTCGGCTGCATGGCCCAGAACATCGGCGAAGGACGCCCGATGGATTGGGACGGCCCGAACATGAAATCCACCAACATCCCCGAAGCCAGCGCACTCGTGAAACGCGAGTATCGCAAGGGCTGGGAGCCGGTGATCTGAGGTTCCAATTTACGCCAGAATCCCCGTGATCACCTTGGTGCCGGTCTTGGTGATGTTGGTGAGGCGTTGGTTCGCTCCTTGGCTGGTGAAGGTGAACATTTCGTGATCGATGCCGAGCAGGTGCATCAGGGTGGCGTGGAGGTCGTGCACTGAGACGCGGTCCTTGACCGCCTCGTAGCCGATGGGATCCGTTTCGCCGTAGGTGAGGCCGGGTTTCACGCCGCCGCCGGCCATCCAGATGGTGAAGGCACCCGGGTTGTGGTCCCTGCCGATGAAGGCCATTTCGTTGCCGCCGCGGTTTTCGAGCATCGGCGTGCGGCCGAACTCGCCGCCCCAGACGACGAGCGTATCGTCGAGCATGCCGCGTTGTTTGAGGTCCTTGAGCAGGGCGGTCATCGGTTGGTCCACTTCGTTGCAGCGGTCGATGAAACCCTTGTTGATGGCTTCCGAGGCGGAGGCCCCGTGCGAGTCCCAACCCCAGTGGAAGAGCTGGATGAAACGCACGCCGCGCTCGGCCAGGCGGCGGGCGAGCAGGCAGTTGTTGGCGAACGACTCGCGGCCCGGCTGCGTGCCATACAGTTGATGCATCGATTCCGGTTCCTGCCGCAGGTCGAAGGCGTCGGTGGCGTGCGTCTGCATCCTGAAAGCCATCTCGTATTGGGCGATGCGGGTGACGGTTTCCGGATCGCCCACTTCCTTGGCGATGCGCTGGTTGAGGCGGTCGAGCGTGTCGAGTGAGCGGCGGCGCAGATTGCGTGAAATGCCCGGCGGGTTGTCGAGATAAAGCACCGGCTCGCCCTCGGAGCGGCACTGCACGCCCTGATAGACGGATGGCAGGTATCCGGCACCCCACACCGATTTGCCGGCGTCGGGGTTCCGGCCGCCGGAGGTGAGCACGATGAAGCCGGGCAGGTTCTGGTTTTCCGTGCCGAGCCCGTAGGTCGCCCATGCCCCGATCGATGGCGCGCCAGGATTCTGAGTCCCGGTGTGCACCAGCAACTGCGCCGGGCCATGGTTGAACTGATCGGTGTGCATCGATTTGATGAAGCACACTTCGTCCACCATGGAGGAGAAATGCGGCAGCCGCTCGGAGACCCATGCGCCGGACTGGCCGTGCTGTTGGAAGGAAAACTGCGGGCCCAGCATTTTCGGCGTGCCCTGGATGAAGGCGAACTGCTTGCCTTCGAGAAATTCCTGCGGACATTCCTTGCCGTTCAATTTCTGCAACTCCGGCTTGTAATCGAACAACTCGTGTTGCGAAGGCGCGCCGGCCATGTGCAGGTAAATGACACGTTTCACGCGCGGCGAGAACGGCGGCGGCATGGCGGCCAGAGGGTTGGCGGGATCCTTCACCAGCGGTGCGGCGGCTCCCCATGCACGGCCGGTTTGGCCGGCAAACCATAACGCTCCGAGCCCGAGGCCGCATTTCGAGAGAAAATGCCGGCGCGTCAGGTGCTCAAGCTGGCTGAAGGCGGTCAGTTTTTCGTGCGGAGTTTGCATGGACGTGTCAGCGAATACTTGGACACTACTACGCGCCCCCGTCAAACGGTCTTGCCATTAAATCGGGCCGCCCGGCCACGCGGCATCCGCCATGCGTTGAGGAAATGTTTGCCGCGCACCGCGCCGCCGCGCATGGTGCGCCGCGTATGCGGAACCGTTTCTACGGCGAGTTCGACCTCGAGCGGCGCAGCGGCGCCTCGGACGCCGGCGACTATCGCTCGCCGTTCCAGACCGACCGCGACCGCGTCCTCCACACGCCCACCTTCCGCCGGCTGCAAAACAAGACGCAGGTCTTCTGGAGCGGCGAATACGATTTCTACCGCACGCGGCTGACCCATTCGCTCGAAGTCGCGCAGATCGGCAAGTCGATCTGCCACTGGCTGAAAGCGATTCCCGACGGGCCGCTTGAGGACGACTTCTTCATCGACCCCGATCTGGTCGAGGCCGTCTGCCTTTCCCACGACCTCGGCCATCCGCCGTTCGGCCACGCCGGCGAGCGCACGCTCAACCACCTGATGCGCGGCCACGGCGGCTTCGAGGGCAACGCGCAGACGCTGCGCCTTCTAACCGAGCGGATCTTCTCCGCCAAACGCAGCGGCATGGACCCGAGCCGTGCGTTTCTCGACGGCGTGCTCAAATACAAGTCGCTGTGGTCCGAGTTGAAATCCGCCACCGGCACCGAACCGGAACACCATTTCATCTACGACGACCAGGAAGCGCATCTCGACTGGACGATGGGCGGCCACGACTTTCCGCTCGAGCTCCCGCCCGGCCCGGCGCGCGACAAGTTCAAGTCGCTCGAATGCCAGCTCATGGACTGGGCGGACGACACCGCCTACTCGCTCAACGACCTCTCCGACAGCGTGCGCGCCGGATTCCTCCACGTGGAGAAAATCGAGGCGTGGGCGGAAAAAATCGGCCACCCGACCGGCGAAGGCACGCCGCTCGGCGACCTGATGCGCGCGATCCGGCTGCGCAAGACCGACCCGTTTGTCGGCAAGCGCATCGGCCGCTACATCCGCTCCACCCGGCTGGAAAGCGACGTCAATTTCCTCAGCGCCGCCACCCACCGCTACCGCTACCGGCTCGCCATCGATCCGGACGTGAAGGCGGAATGCGCCGTCTTCAAGCAGCTCGCCTTCGAGTGCGTCTTCCTCGCGCCACAGCTCAAGCAACTCGAACACAAGGGCAGCCACATGCTGCGCCGGATGTGGGAAACGCTCGGCGAGCGCTACATCGCCGGTCGCCCGATCGACGGCCAGTATTTCCAACTCCTCCCCCACGACGCCGCGGCGGAAATCACCGCCGAATCCACCGAGTCCGGCCGCGCCCGGCTGGTCTGCGATTTCCTCGCCGGCATGACCGACGGCTACGCCTCGCGCACCTACAACCGCCTGTTCTCCCCCGACTTCGGCTCGATCGGCGATCTGATCGGGTGATGGCGTGCTGCGATGCATGATCGCCCATGGAGGGGCGAAACGCGTTCGCCCATCGTGGATGTGGAGCCGGAGAATCGAGAACCTCGCCTCTCTTCGGCCTCTCATCCTCATCGGCGGACATGCTCCGCCGCTCCTTGACCTGTGCGATACCGTTCGACAGTGTGCCAATGTGAATCCTGAGTCCTCTCTGTCTTCGCCGCGGTTTCTCAGCGAGTGGTCGGAGATAAGCAAGACCCGCAACCGGCTTCCTCATTGGCAGTCGGGCCGAACGGCGTGTTTCATCACTTTCCGGTTGGCGGATTCGCTGCCTGAGGAGCTTCTCTCAGAATGGCGGCGCGAGCGGGCCGCGTGGTTGGCGATGCACCCGAAACCATGGGATGCGGCAACGGAAGCGAAATACCACAAACGATTTTCCTCCCGTGTCGATCAATTGCTGGATGCCGGCCACGGTGATTGCAGGCTGGCACATCCCGAACACGCCGCTGCGGTTGCTGACACTCTCACCAGGCGGGATTCCGTGGATTATCTGCTTCACTCATGGGTCATCATGCCGAACCACGCCCATGTCCTGATGTCGCCCGCCGACGAAAAGTCGCTCGCGCAAGTGGTAGGCGGCTGGAAACGGTTCAGTGCGACCCGCATTCACAAGAGCGTAGGGAAATCCGGCACATTGTGGCAGAAAGACTACTTTGACCGGTTGATCCGTGACTGGGATCACTTTCTCAACGTCGCCAGATACATCCGCCGGAATCCCTCGAAGGCGCAACTCGCCGAGGGACGTTTCGTGCTCTTCGAGTCACCGTGGGTGACGCGAATGCTTTCGTGAACAAGGACGGCGGTGCGTGTTCGCCCAAGGAGGGGCGAAATGCGTTCGCCCATCGCGGATGCAGGGACGAAGGATCGAGTTTCACGCCTCTCTTCGACATCGCATCCTCATCGGCGGACATGCTCCGCCGCTCCTTGGACATGTTCAGCCGCTCCATCTTTGCGAAACCTGATACTGTTCACCGCGGCTCCGGACGGCGCTTGCAGGCGTTCCGGGCGGTCCACAGGGTGGAAATGGAAGGTGCGTTCGCCGCGCACCGACTTGAGGCGGGCGAGCGCGGCGACCCCGATGGCGCAGAGGCCGAGCGTGGCGGCGGAAATAATCGTCGAAGGCCGCTGTTAGATTGGCGGTGAGCACTTCGAGATATGCCTCGGTTGGCAATGGCTTGTCGGTGGCGGCGAGGACTTCCTTGATGATGACGGCGGAGACATGGGTGGGCACGCGCGGACCCTCGCCGGCGGGGTCCTCGGTCATGCGCCGCCCGATACCGAGGCTGCGGGTGTCGCTTTCGTAAACGACCACGATGCCATTGCCGTCGGGCAACCACGCCAGCCGCAGGCTCTCGGCGAGGTCCGGCGGAGTGCTGGTTATGATCACTGGCTTGACCACCAGATGGATGCGGAAGCCGCGACGTTCCTGGAGTTCCGCCATCTTGTCCTCGATGTTTTTCGCGATCGACGGGTTGGGTTGGCAAGGCCCCCCATCGTCCATCAACCCCGCGGCCGGTGGCGGAGGCGGCGGGTTCTACTTGTCGAGCGCCTCGGGACCGTCCTGCGCCTGGGCGGCGGCGCTGGATAAAAGCGCGGCCATTTCCAACTGCACGAGGCGTTGCGCGGCGCGGATCATTTCACGGATCGTTTTCCGAAATGGCGCACGATGGCGGCCACCAGGCCGGGGATGTCGTGTGGTGATGCCTCGAAGGCGGGCGGCATATTGTGCTTGCGCAGCGCCTGGCTGGTGATCGGGCCGATGCTGCCGGCGACACAGCCATCCGGCCAATCGAGGCCGAGTGCGAAAAATGAATCGACCGTGGATCCGGAAGTGAAGGTGACGAGGTCGGCGCCATCCTTGGCGAGCCGCTCCTTGGCACCGGTCGGGTCATCCGTTTCCGGCACGGTGCGGTAGGCGATGCATTCATCGACGATGGCCCCCATTTTCGCGAGCTCTTCGCCGACCACCTCGCGCGACTCGGCGGCCTTGACCCACAGCATCGTGAGGTTTTCCACCGACTCTTTCTTGAACGCATCGATCAAGCCCTCGGCGACGAATTTCTCCGGCAGCAAATCCACACCGATGCGGTATTCGCGGATTTTCTTCGCGGTGCCCGGGCCGATGGCGGCGATGCGCGGGTTGCCGAGGCTGCGGGCGTCCTCGAAGACGGCGAAAAATGCGTCGAAAAAGCGTTCGACGCCGTTCGGGCTGGTGAAGACGAGCCAGTTGTATTCGTGGGCGTGGGTGACCATTTCGGCGAAGCCGCGTTTGTCCTCGGGAGCCTCGATGCGGATGGTCGGCAGTTCGATCACATCCGCGCCGAGTTCGCGCAGCGCGCGGCTGAGTTCGCCAGCCTGTTCGCGGGTGCGGGTGACGACGATGCGGCGGCCGAACAACGGGCGCTTTTCGAACCAATTGATCTTTTCGCGTTCCTTCACCACGTCGCCGATCACCGCCACGGCGGGCGAACCGAACCGCGTGCGCTCGGCGATGTCGGCGATATCGGCCAGCATGCCGGTGATGGTTTTCTGCGCGCCGGTGGTCGCCCACTGCGTGAGTGCGATCGGCGTGGCGGGATCGGCTCCGTGCTCGACAAAGGAGCCGGTGATTTCGCGGAGGCGTGCCACACCCATGACAAAGACCTTGGTGCCCGGGGCTTTGGCGAGTTGGGCGTAGTCGATGGAACTGAAACCTTTCGTCGGATCCTCGTGGCCGGTGAAAATGGTGAGCTGTGTGTTGTGGTCGCGGTGCGTCACCGGAATACCGGCGTAGGCGGGACCGCCGATGGTCGAGCTGATGCCGGGCACGATCTCGAACGGCACGCCCGCGGCGGCGAGCTCGGCGGCTTCCTCGCCGCCACGGCCGAAGATCATCGGATCGCCGCCCTTGAGGCGCACCACGGATTTCCCGGCTTTGGATTTCTCGACAATGAGCGCATTGGTTTCGTCCTGTGTCAAAACATGGTCCTTGGCGCGCTTGCCGGCGTTGATCTTTTCGCAGCCGGGCTTGGTCCAGCGCAGGAACTCGGGATTACTAAGGGCGTCGTATACCAGCACGTCGGCGCGCTCGATCAACTCCTTGGCGCGGAGGGTCAGCAGGCCGGGATCGCCGGGACCGGCACCCACGAGATAACAAATTCCGGATTGGCTCATTTGAGGGATTGGAAAAGTTGAAGTGCGGTTTCGATCGGGTTCTCGCCGGTGGCTTCTCCGGCGCGCGGTTCACCGCCGCTGCCGGGGAAAACGCGGGCCCGCAGATGCAGCACGCCATCGGCGAGCGAGGAAAACACGCCCACCGGCGTGTGGCAACCGGCGTCGAGCAGGCGCAGGAACTCGCGCTCGGCGGTGATCCGTTTCCATGTGGCGCTGTGGCCGATGGATTCCGCAAACACATGCGAGCGTTGGTCCGTGGCGCGGATTTCCAGGCCGATGGCCCCCTGGCCAGCGGCCGGGAAAAACAACTCTTCGGCAAGCCGGTGCGCGGTCAGGCCGGGCATGTCCTTGATGGGTTCCGGCCCGTCGCCGGGCGGCGCATCCGATAGATAGCCCAGCCGCACCAGCCCGGCTTCCGCGAGCAGGATGGCGTCGTGGTTTTCGCCGGAGGCGAGTTTTTGCAGACGGGTGGGCACGTTGCCGCGCAGGTCCACCACCTCCAGGTCGGGGCGGAGAAACTTGACCTGGCAGGCACGCCGCACGCTGCTGGTGCCGACCCGGGCGCTGGAAGGCAGGCCATCGAGCCCGAAGCCATTGCGGGTGACCAGCACGTCGCGCACCGGCGCGCGCTCGAGCACGGCGGCGAGGGCGAAGCGTTTTCCGAGCACCGTTGGCAGGTCCTTGAGGCTGTGCACGGCGATATCGATTGAGCCGTCGTCGAGTGCGATTTCGAGTTCCTTGATGAAGACGCCCTTGTCGAACACGCCCTCGGCCTTGGCCACCTCTGCGAGCGCCACGTCGGTGCGGCGGTCGCCGGTGGTCTTGATGATGACGCGTTCGATTTCCAGGTCCGGAAACAGTGTGGCGAGCGCGGTTTCGGTGGCATGGGCTTGCACGAGCGCCAGCTCACTGCCGCGCGTGCCGATCCTGAGGGCTTGGTCCATTTCGATCATGACGGGTAAATCAACGGGCGTTCCGGGCTTTCGGGGCGGCTTCGAACATTGGAAACATCGCGCCCGGGTTTACCAGTTCCGGTGGCTCGATTTCAAACCTTGCTTCATCGCCCACGCGGTATGGCCCATAGGCGATGGGTGCCACGGTCAGGCAGAGCATCGGCTCGCCGTCTGCGGACTCCATGTGGGCGATGTGGAGGATGGCCGCGCAGTTCGGGCTCTTTTCGATGCCCAGGATGTCGCCGGGCCGGAATTCGCCTGCGGCCCCGCTATTCATCGTCGGGAAAACATGGTCGATCACCACCGGATAAGGCGCGGCCTTGGTGAAATCGTCGGGTTTCACCATCGCGCGGGCGCGGATCACGAAGCCGTGTGTGATGAAGTCACGCGGGCCGAGCTGGCGGACCCGCTCGATCTGGTAGTCGCCCTTGATGTAGGTCAGGGCGAGCGGTTGTTCGAAGTTGGTGAGGTAATTGCGGAGCAGCCGCGTGTTGAAGCGCTCGAGCGGCTTGCCGGCGAGCGGGAAAAACCGGCTGTAGAGGCCGCGTGGGTCGAGCAGGTTGCCGTTTGGCACGTCGAGCACCGTGTGGCGCTCGATTTCCGGCAGCCGCCCGATCTTCCGCAGGATCTCGTAATTTCGGGGGACTTCCGGGTTTCCGAACACATGCAGGCACACCGTCCAGCTCACGACCGCGAAACACAGCGCCAGCGCGTTGGCCAGCAGCCACCAGAAATATGCCGGGCGGCGCGGGGCGGGCTCCTCGATGGTGCGTGGCACGGCGGATGGGCGGGGTGTCAGGAATTGCCGCAGCTTTCGCCGGAGAGGTCATTTTCCGGTGCCGGTTCGCCCTTGGTCTCGAACGAGGTGCCGCAGCCGCACGAGCGGGATGCGTTGGGATTGTGGATTTTGAAACCGGCGTCGGTAAGATCGTCCGAGTAATCGACCTCGCAGCCGCGCAGTTTCTCGACGCTGTCGGCAGCGACGATCAGGCGCGCGCCGTCCTGCTCGATCACGGCATCGCCCGGTTCGGCATCGGCGACGTTCATTTCATACTGCCAACCGGCGCAGCCGCCGCGGCGCACTGCCAGGCGCAGCCCGGATCGCGCGCCGGAGGCACGGTTGGCGAGCAGTCGGGCGAGTTGGGTGGCGGCGCTGTCGGTCAGGGTCATCATGGCGGACGGCGGAAGCTAGAACCGATCCTGCGGATTTGAAACCCGAAATCCGCGTATCGGGAACGGGCCTTGCCGGGTGGTGGGATCACGCGTAGGTAGGCCGCGCATGATTCGTTTTTCCCTGTTGGGCATTCCGGTGCGGGTGCATCCGTTTTTCTGGCTGACCTTGGCGGTCATCGGCGGCGCGTTGTGGGCGGACTCGCCGGAAGCCATGTTCCGGATCCTGTTGTTCCTGCTGGCGGGATTCATCTCGATCCTGGTGCACGAACTCGGCCACGCGCTCACCGCGCGGAAATTCGGCGCGCGCAGCGAGATCGTTCTGCAGGCCTTCGGCGGCTACGCGGCGTATTCAGGGGTGCGGATGACGCGGCCGCAGAGTTTCATGATCACGGCGGCGGGGCCGGCGGTGCAGATTGTGTTGGGGATTGCGGTGCTGCTCGCGATCCCATCGCTTCCGCAGCTGAACCAGAACGCGCTGTATTTCCTTGTGGTGCTCTATTGGATCAGCCTCGTCTGGGCGCTGCTCAACCTGTTGCCGGTGTTGCCGCTCGACGGCGGGCAGATGCTCAACGCCATCCTTGGGCCGGAGCGCATCAAGACCACGCTGTGGGTTTCGCTCATCGTCGCAGCCACGGCCGGGCTGGTGTTTTACCTGCTTTTCAAGAACATCCTGGGACTCATTTTCATGGGCATGTTCGCTTGGCAGTCATGGCAGGCGCTGCGTGAAAACCGCTGGCGCTGAGCCGCCTCACCAGAACATCAGCCGCAGCCCGGCGATCGCTGAAAACGCCACGATCATCCACTCGAACAGGCGCTGGGAAACATGGCGGATCAGCCAGCGTCCGCCGAAGACGCCGAGCGCCACCGCGGGAAACAGCCGCAGGTTTTCCGCCAGACTCTCCGGCGTGATCAGCGCGAGCTGAGTGTTGAGCGGCACTTTCAGCAGATTCACCAGCAGGAAAAACCGCGCGCCGATGCCGATGAGTTCCATTTTCGGCACCCGCCGCGCCATCAGGTAAAGCTGGATCACGGGACCCGCGGCATTGGCCAGCATGGTGGCGAAACCGCCGAGAGTGCCGGCCGCGATGCCGAAGCGGCGCGATTCCACCCAGCGGTCGGTCCAGCCGGGCATGCGGTTGCGCACCACTTGGAGGACCACCATTGAGAGCACGCAGCCGCCGATGACGCGCCGCGCCGTCTGGTCGTCGATGCGGCCGAGCAGCCACCAACCGGCCGCGACACCGAGCAGCGTGGGACCCAGCAGACGCCACACCGGTTTCCACGAGCCATGGCGGATGAACGCCGGATAGGCCATCAGGTCCGCCGCGATCAGCAGCGGCAGCGCCAAACCCACCGAGGCGCGCGCGCCGTAAAGATCCGCCAGCAGGAACACCGACACCATCGAGATGCCGCTGAATCCCGCTTTCGAGAGCCCGATGCAAAAAGCCGCCAGCAGCGCCATCAGGAAAAACCATGTCATCCCGCCGCAGAGCCATCCGTGCTATGGTGCGGCGCGGCAAGCAAATTGGCGGCGATCACTGCGCAGAACCGACCAACGCATGCAGTGTCTTCACCGCCTGCCATGCGGCGTCCACGTGATGGACACGGAAGATATGGCCACCGCGAGTCATGCTGGATGCGATGCAGGCGATGGTGCCGGCGTCGCGCTCGCGTGGATCCTCGATGCCAAGGACTTCGCCGATCACCGTCTTGCGCGAAACGGGAACCAGCACGGGGCGGTGGAAACGACCCAGTCGGGACAGATCACGCAGCACGGCGAGATTGTCGTCGCGCTGCTTGGCGAAATCGAGACCGGGGTCGATCACCGTGGC
The DNA here is from genome assembly GCA_023253625.1 of Akkermansiaceae bacterium. Lineage (GTDB taxonomy): Bacteria > Verrucomicrobiota > Verrucomicrobiia > Verrucomicrobiales > Akkermansiaceae > Luteolibacter. The sequence continues at coordinate 22,120 of JALRFY010000060.1, forward strand.
GTCGTCCGGCAGCCCGGCGGCGGTGCAGAGGGCGAGTTTTTCCTCGAAGAACCGCTCCATGGCGGCCATCACGTCGTCCCATTGCTGATGCACGTGCGGCACCTTCGGCTCGCCGACGCTGTGCATCACGAGCAGTGCCGCGCCGTGCTTGGCGCATAGCCGCGCGTTGCGGTCGTCGGGCAGCGCGCCCATGTCGTTGAGCAGTTCGACGGTGCCGCCGGGCAGGATTTCCGCTGTCACTTCCGGTCGCCAGGTATTGGCGGAGAGCACGGGTGGCCAGACTTGCGCGGCGTCGCGTGGCCGTGCGCCGTCGAGCGCCTCGTCCCAACGCGCGATGAACGCGTGAAACCGCCGGATTTCCTCCGCCACCGCGATCGCCCCGCGGTTGGTGCGCGCACTCTCCGCGCCCACGTCGATGATGTCCGCGCCGGCCGCGATCTGCTCGCGGGTCAATTCAAGCGCGCGGTCGATATCAAGCGTGCCATCGCCGGAAAACGAATCGTCGTTCACATTCACAATCCCCATCACCAGCGGGCGGCGGGGGAATTCGATCCAACGGTTCGGCAAAAGCAATCGCATGTGTCTTCAGCCGCTCATTCGTTGCCCGCCGCCGGGGCTTTTGCTTGCGAACGAGGCGAGGGTGGTGGCCAGACCTTCATCGAGAGAGTGGCGCGGCTTCCATCCTGCGGCTAGCAGCTTGTCAGCGCTGGCGCGCGAGTGGCGGACGTCGCCAGCACGTTCGGCGGCATGGAGGATGCGCGAGTCCGAACCGGCCGCGGCAATGATTTTTTCCGCCAGTTCGTGGATGGTGACCTGGCCACCGTAGCCGGCATTGAAGACACCGGTCACGCCGGGCGTTTCCGCGGCGAATGAAAGTGCGCCGACGATGTCCTTCACATGAATGAAATCACGCGTTTGGCCACCATCGCCGAAGATGGTGAGATCTTCATCGCGCAATGCCTTTTCGATGAAGATGGGCACGGCGGCGGCGTAGGCCCCCTTGGGATCCTGGCGCGGGCCGAAGACGTTGAAGAAACGCAGCGCGGCGGTTTTCAGCCGGCCTTCGCGCCGGAAAATGTCGAGGTAGTATTCACCGTCGAGCTTGGTGATGGCATACGGGCTCTTCGGTTCCGGCAACATGGTCTCGACCTTGGGCACCATGGGATTGTCGCCATAGACCGCGGCGGAGGAGGCGAAGACGAGCTTGCGCACGCCCGCGGCGGCGGATTCCTCCAGCACGTGGAGCAATCCGCGCACGTTGATGTCCACACACTCGAGCGGTTTTTCCATCGACTCGGGCACGCTCACCAAGGCGGCCATGTGAAAAACCAGATCGACATCCCGCACCGCCTCGCGCACCAGCGCGCGGTCGGTCACGGATCCTTCGATGAAGGTGTGTGCGAGCCCGCCGAGATTGCTGCGGTGGCCGCTGCGCAGGTTGTCGAGCACATAGATTTCGTCCGCGCGGTCCTGATAGGATTCCACGATGTGCGAGCCGATGAAGCCGGCTCCGCCGGTGACGAGGATTTTCATGAGCGGACTTGGCGCGAGATCTCGCGGACGGTGCGTTCCATGGCGGCCATGTTTTGCTCCAACACGCGGACGAACCCGAACTGGTTGCGGCAGCGGTCGATATTGTGGCCCGGGCGGCGGGTTTTGAAATAGACGTCGCCTTCGAGATAGTCGGTGAGGAAACGGATGCCCACCTCGAGCGTGATGAGTTTTCCGGAAAACGCGAGGTATTCGGTCTCCGCCTCGTTGAGGAAATCCGCGCTCGAGAGGTATCCACGCAGGAGCGCCTCAAAGAGATCGAGCTGCATGCCGATGCCCGCGGGGTCCGGATCGTCCTCGCGGCTCGTCGGCGTGGCGGTGCGCACCATGTCGCCGAAGTCGTAGAGCACGCAGCCGGGCATGGTGGTGTCGAGGTCGATCACGCACACGCCCTCGGCGGTGGCGTCGTCGAGCAGGACATTGTTGAGCTTGGTGTCGTTGTGGGTGATGCGCTCCGGTATATCGCCGTTTTCCAACAGGCTGACGATTTGCGCGCAGTCTCCGGCGCGTGCCCGGGCGAACTCGATTTCCTCGCGCACCTCCGCAGCGCGCCCGGCAGTGTCGCGCACGATCGCGGCCTCCAGCGCCGCGAGGCGTTTGGGAGTATGATGGAAATCGGGAATGGTCTCATGCAGCCGAGCGCCGCCGAGAGTCGCGGCGAGTTTCTGGAAATTCCCGAACGCACGCGCCGCCTGGTAGGCTTGTTCGGTGCTGTGGATTTCATCATGCCCGCGCGCGCCCTCGATGAACGGGTAAACGCGCCAGTAGTTGCCATCGTCGTCCCGCGCATGCGATGTGCCGTCATGGGCCGGGATGCAGGTGAGCGTGCGGCGGTAGGCCTCCGGGTGACCCTCCGCCTTGAGCATGGCCAGCGCATGGCGCGTCACCCGGTCCACGTTTTCCATCAGCTCGTGCGGTTTCCTGAAAACCATGTGGTTGATCCGCTGGATCACGTAGCGGACCCGCTGGCCGGCTTGGTCCATCGCGGCGCAATATGTGTCGTTGATGTGCCCCGAGCCGTAAGGATGGGCGTGGATGAAATCGCCGCGCATGTCGAAGAGGTCCGCAATCGCACGGACATCGTGCGGGGCGGGGGAGTGCTGCGGCGGCAATGCGGTGGTGGTGGATGGAGAGGACTTGGTCACGGTTTCAAGCGAGTTTATCAGGATACTCCCCGCTGGCGATCAGCCGGCGGATGGACTCGACCACATGCGGCTTGTCCGCCGGGTAGGTCACGCCGAACCACGAGCTGGTCGTGCGCAGGACTTGGCAGCGGGCATGGCCGCCGTGGATCAGGTGATCCACTATTGTGGGAATGTAACATTCGGATTTCAACTGCTCTCCGGACGCGCTCAGGAAGCGGGTGAAACTTTCTTCAAGCTGGCTGAAAAACGCCGGTCCGAAGGCCCAGAAATTCATCGAGACCAAGGTCCCTGGTGGCACGATGTGGCGCTTGCCATCAAGCGCGCAGCCTCGCACCAGGCCGTCCGCCTCACGCTCGATATCGAGGTATTCCTCGACGTTGGAGAGGAAGCCGGCTTCATCGAGCTTGCAGATGCCGCGGTTCACATGCCCGTGGGCGGAGAGGGTGTTCTCCATTGGATATCCGACCATGGCCATTGCCTCGGTCGTGTGTTCCGGCAGGTTGGTGAAGAACGCCGCAGCACGCCGGTAGGCATCGCTGCCGTAGAAATCGTCCGCATTGATCACCGCGAAGTGCCCGTTCACCAGATTCCGGGCGGCCCGGACCGCGTGGGCGGTGCCCCAGGGTTTTTCACGTCCCTCCGGCACCCGGAAGGCCGCCGGCAGGTCGTCGAGCCGCTGGAACGCGTAGTCCACCTCGATGCGCTCGGAAAACCGTGCGCCAATCCCGCTGCGGAAGGCCTCTGCGAACTCCTCGCGAATGATGAAAACCACCCGGCCGAAACCCGCGCGGATCGCGTCAAACACCGAATAATCCAAAACAGTCTCGCCGTTCGGGCCCATCGGATCGATTTGCTTGAGGCCGCCGTATCTGCTGCCCATGCCGGCTGCCAGCACAAGTAAAGTGGGGTTCATGTAGGGAATGGTGGCTATCGCGCGTGCGGGAAAGCATGCCAATTCCCACCACATATGGCAACACCCGAGATGATCCATACGGCTTTGCGCAGCCTCAGGGAACCTAGCCAGCGAGCTCCGGGCAGCGCCCTGTAGCTCTGAAATGTCTTGTTTTACAGTGGTTTGAAAAATTCTTCTTCCCCCGGAGTTTTTTTTTGACAGGGTGGTCGGCTTTGCTATGGTCCGCCCGCTCTTCCCCACCGCACGTCAGGGGCGCCGCGTTTCGTCTCCATTCATTATGGACGGACGCGGTGTTTTTGTCGGGCCCAAGGCGGAGCGTCACACATTGCTCGTGTAGCTCAGGGGTAGAGCGCATCCTTGGTAAGGATGAGGTCGCGGGTTCAATTCCCGCCACGAGCTCCAGGGCGACCAAGCACTAATCTCCACAGAAAGCAGAACCAACACCACCATGGCTAAAGAAGCATTCCAGCGCAACAAACCCCACGTCAATATCGGGACCATCGGTCACGTGGACCACGGCAAGACCACCCTCACCGCCGCCATCACCATGACCCTCGCGGAAAAAGGCATGGCTCAAGCCAAGGGCTATGCCGAC
>JALRFY010000029.1 GCA_023253625.1 Akkermansiaceae bacterium
AGAACGCACGTTCCGAAGTGGCGGGGGAAAACGAGGATGTGATTGTGTTGCCGACGCGTTCCTCGGTGCAGCGTGCCCACCGTTGGGTCGAGCGTCGTGCCGAGGTGGCGGTGCGGATCACGAGTTATCATGGCTTGCAGGCACTGGTGGTTCCTTCACGCGCCAAGGCGGAGGCGGATGCCTACTGGCGGTTTTCCGGCGAGGTGGTGAGCAGTCGCCAAGCCCGCGATCTTCTGGACGGTGGGCTGCGTGAGGGGGGCAAGTCGCACCTCATCGCACGGCAGCTTGCCAAATTCACAGGCGCGCCTGCGGACCAGGTGTTCGTTTTTGCCAGTGGCATGGCCGCTGTGACCGCCGTGCTGCGCGCTTTACCCGACATGGCGGCGGGGAAAAAAACGCTGCAAATCGAGTTTCCCTATGTCGATTCACTCAAGGTTCAGGAGCGTTTTGGCCATGGTGTGGTTTATCTGAACGAGGCCGTCGGCGAGAGTTTTGATGAGGCGCTGCAACGCATCCGCCAGGGTGAGTTTGCCGGGGTGTTCACCGAGGTGCCGAGCAATCCGCTGCTGCGCACGGTGGATCTGGCGCGTCTGGCGCAGGCCTGCGAGGATGGTGCCACGCCGCTCATTGTGGACGACTCGACGACCGGTCCGCTCAATGTGGATGCGCTGCGGTTCGCGGACGTGGTCACCGGCAGCCTGACCAAGTGGATATCCGGCGCGGGCGATGTGATGGCGGGCATGGCTGCGGTGCGCCAGGATTCGCCATTCGCCGCGGACATGGCGGCGGTCTTGAAATCCGAGTCAGAGGAAAACGCCCCGCTTTACATTGGCGACGCGGAGGTGCTGCTTTCCAATATCAAGGGTTATGCCAAGCGCATGAAGACCGTCAACGCCACCGGCATCGAACTTGCGACATGGCTCGCCGGCCATCCGGCGGTGGCGCACGTCTGGCATCCCTCGCTGACCAACCGCGAGCACTACGATGCCGTCCGCCGTCAGGGCGGCGGATATGGCGGGCTGCTTTCCTTCGTGCTGAAGAACCCGAAGAAGACGCCGAAGGTTTACGATGACCTGCGGGTTTCCAAAGGGCCGAGTTTCGGCACGCCCTTCACGCTCGTTTGCCCTTATGTGATGCTGGCCCACTATCAGGAGCTCGACTGGGTCGAGGCTTGCGGTGTGCCGTCCAGGTTGTTGCGCGTGTCCTGCGGCCTCGAGCCGGTGGAGTCGCTCAAGGCGGTGTTCGACGAGGCGCTGGCGCAGGCTTGATCTCACTGCGCGCTGGGCTGGAAATCGCCGTCCGTAAGATGCGCGCGGGCCTCGCCGACGAGAAACAGCGAGCCGGCCACCAGCACTGGATGGCCGCTGGCGAGTGCGGCGGCGAAGGCGTCTTGGAAACCGTCGAAACACCGGTGCGGCGGCGCGTTTTCCGAGAGTAGGGCCGCGATTTCCGCAACCGGCACGGCGCGCGGCGTGTCCACCGGGCAGATGAAAATCTCTGCGGCGAGCGGCGCGAGTTCTGTTAAGATGCCGGCGATGTCCTTGGCCGCCACGGCGCTGAAGACCATGGCCGCCTTGTGGTCGCCGAAACGTTCGTGCCAGGTCTCGGCGAGGATGCGCGCGGCGTGGGGGTTGTGCGCGCCGTCGAGGATCACGCCGGACCGGATTTCCTCGAAGCGGCCGGGCCACGAAACGTGGGATAGGCCGTGACCCACCACGTCGGAATTGAGCGGCACGCCCGCGCGGTGCAGGGCGGTCACGGCGAGCGCCGCGTTCCATTGCTGGTGCGCGCCGGCGAGTGCAATGTGATAGCCGCGCAGCGGTTCGGTGAGGAACTCGATTGGTGCGCGCGCTTCGTTGGCGGCTTTTTCCAGCACGGCGCGCGCGGCGGGCTCCTGCGGTGAGCAGACGGCTGGTTTGCCATGGCGGAAAATCCCGGCCTTTTCGGCGGCGATTTTTTCCAGCGTGTCGCCCAGCCACTGCATGTGGTCCATGCCGATGGGTGTGATCACCGAGACGTCCGCGGGTACCGCGGTGGTGGCGTCGAGCCGCCCGCCCATGCCGGTTTCGAGCACGATCAGCTCGCAGCCGCACTGGCGGAACCAGCGCATCGCCAGCGCCAGGGTGATTTCAAAAAATGTGGGGTGCGGGTCCATTCTGGCGCAAATTTCCCGCAGCTCGCCGAGCATGGCGGTGCAGTTTTCCTCCGGAATCTGCCTGCCTGAGACCTGGATGCGCTCGCGGAAATCGACCAGGTGCGGCGAGGTGAAAAGCCCCGTGCGCCGTCCGCCGGCGCGTGCTATCGCGTCGATCATCGCGCAGGTGCTGCCCTTGCCGTTGGTGCCGGCCACCTGGATCACGGTGGTGTCGTGCGCGGGAAACGCGAGGTATTCGCGCAAGAGCCGCCGCGCGCCATCGAGTCCGAGTTTGATCCCGAACATCTGCGTGGAAAACAGCCAGTCGATCGCCTCGCGGTATTGCATGATGTGACCCGCCCTCCATCGCCCGGATTTCGGCCGATGCCAAGCCGCATTGCGGCTTGATCGTCCGGGTGGCGGCGGCCACGCTGGCCCGCGCCCGATGAAGGAGTGGATCGAAGAACTCGAACGCTGGGGAGCGGATGTGATCTTTGGACGTGCCAAGGGCTTCCGCGCCGCGCTGATGCGTTTCCTGATGCGCGCGCTCTCCGGGATTTTCCGTCTGCTCGTGCAGCTCCGGCTGTGGCGCTACCGCAGCGGCTGGAAACCCCGCCATTACATTGGCTGCCAGGTTGTCTCGATCGGCAATATCACCGTCGGTGGCACCGGCAAGACGCCGGTGGTCGAGCTGCTCGCCCACTCGCTGCGCGATCAGGGCCGCCGTGTTTCCATCCTCTCGCGCGGCTACAAGAGCCGCAAACTCGACCGCCCGCAGCGCTGGCGCGATGCCGCCAACCAGCAGATCCCGCCCGAGCAGATGCCCAAGGTCGTTTCCACCGGCGAGGCGCTGCTCCTCGATTCCAAGTTCGCCGGCGACGAGCCGTTCATGCTGGCCCGCAATCTCGACGGCGTTTCGGTGCTGGTGGACAAGAACCGCGTCAAGAGCGGCCGTTTCGCCATCCGCCACCTCGCGGCCGACACGCTGCTGTTGGATGACGGCATGCAATACCTGGATCTCGCCCACTCGCTCGACATCGTGCTGGTGGACAGCCAGGCGCCATTCGGCACCGGTGCGATGCTGCCGCGCGGCACCCTGCGTGAACCGCCGAAAAACCTCCGCCGCGCCGGTTACATCCTGCTCACCAAGTGCGACGGATCGTCGAACGAAAAGCTGATAGAGCGCATCCGGAGACACAACAAAACCGCGGAGATCATCGAGTGCGCGCACGGTCCCATCCACCTGGAAAACGTCTTCACCCGCGAGCGCGAGCCGCTCGGTTTCCTCAAGGACAAGTGGGTGGGTGCCATCAGCGCCATCGCCGTGCCGGAGGCTTTCGAGGGCGCATTGGAAAAACTCGGCGCACGCGTGGAAATCCGCCGCCGCTTCTCCGATCACCACCGTTTCACCCGCAAGGATGTGGACCGCTTCATGCAACGCTGCGTCGAGCGCGATATGAATCTGGTCCTCACCACGGAGAAGGACGCCGTCCGTTTCCCGCGGCCGTCGTCCATCGACGTGCCGGTTTATTTCCTGCGCATCGAGGTGGAGATTCTGAAGGGCCGCGAGATTTGGGACGATCTCATCCAGCGTCTTTGCCACCCGCAGCCCGCGCTCGAGCCCGAACTCCGCCACCGCGACGCCTACCGGCTTTGATCGTTGTATTCCTCTGGCCACATGAATGCCGATTTGCTTGCAAGTTCCGCCGCCAAAGACGCGCAGCCGCCCGCCGGCCTGTCCGCCACAGCACGCGTGCTTTGGCTCGCCAAGGCCTGCCGTTGGGACGAGGCACACGATCTCTGCCAGGACCTGCCCGATCCCGATGGCGCGTGGATCCATGCATGGCTGCACCGCGAGGAGGGTGATTACGGCAATGCCTGCTATTGGTATGGGCGCGCTGGCAAGCCCGCCGTGTCCCGCGACGCATCCCTGGTAAAAGAATGGTTCGAGATCGCACGCGAGCTGTTGCCACCATGAGAGCCCTCATCCTTTGCCTCTTGCTTTCATTGCCCGCGCTCGCCACGCGGCCGAATGTGTTGTTGATCGGCACCGATGATCTCAACGACTGGATCGGCTGTCTGGGCGGCCATCCGCAGGTGAAAACCCCGCACATCGACCGCCTCGCCGCGGGCGGCACGCTTTTCGCCAACGCCCACTGCCAGTCGCCACTCTGCAATCCCTCGCGGACCGCCTTGATGACCGGCTTGCGTCCCACGACCACCGGTGTTTACGGCCTCGCGCCGTGGTTCCGCACGGTGCCCGAGCTGCGCGGTCTCGTCTCGCTGCCACAGGCATTCCGCCGCGCCGGATACCACACCGCCATCGCCGGCAAGATCCATCATGTCTATCCGCCGCAGAAGGACCGCGCCGCCGAGTTCGACGCCTACGGACCGCCATGCAACTTCGGCCCGATGCCGGACAAAAAACTCGTCGAGACACCTTCGCCGATGCGTGCCGTCGATTGGGGCGTCTATCCGGAAAAGGACGGGCAACAGAACGATTGGCAGATCGCCGGTTGGGCCATCGATTTCCTCGGCCGCGATCATGGGCAGCCGTTTTTCCTCGGCGTTGGTTTCGGTCGTCCGCACGTGCCGTGTTTCGCCTCGCAACAGTGGTTCGATCTCTATCCGGCCGACACCTTGAAGATGCCGCCGATGCTGGAAAACGACCGCGACGACGTGCCGGACTTCGCCTGGAAGCTCCACTGGAACCTGCCCGAGCCGCGGCTCAAGTGGCTGCTGGAGACCAACGAGTGGCGACCGCTCGTCCGCGCCTATCTGGCGTCCACCTCGTTCGTCGATTCACAGGTTGGCCGCGTGCTCGATGCGCTGCGCCGCTCGCCCGCGGCGGGAAACACGATCATCGTCCTGTTTTCCGACCACGGCTGGCACCTCGGCGAGAAGGGCATCAGTGGCAAGAACACGCTGTGGGAGCGCAGCACGCGCGTGCCGCTCATCATCGCCGGGCCCGGCTTGCCCGGCGGCCAGAAGGTCACCCGCCCGGCCGAGTTGCTGGATATCTATCCGACATTGCTGGATCTTGCCGGAATGGAACCGATCGATGGACTCGACGGCCTTTCGCTGCGTCCGCAGATCGAGAATCCCGGCCATCCACGCCGGCCGGCGATCACCACGCACAATCCCGGCAACCACGGCGTGCGCGACGAACACTGGCGTTACATCCGCTATGCCGACGGCTCCGAGGAACTCTACGATCACCGCAATGACCCCAACGAATGGCACAACCTGGCGGCCGATCCGAAGCATGCGGAGACCCTCCGGCGGCTGAGGTCATTCCTGCCGCAACACGAAAAACCCCTCGCGCCCGGCTCCGCATCCCGCATCCTGGAGAAACGTGGAGACCGTTGGTTCTGGGAGGACAAGCCGGTGGATGAACTGCCGCAGAGCCTCTGATCGGCATCACCACTGCTTTTGCCCGACGTTTTCCATGCCCGCGCCGAGTTGTTGCAAATCGCGGGCCACGCCGATGAAGGTGTTGCAGGACGTCTGAAGCAGGGCGAGGAGCAGGACGATGGCAGTGGTTTTCATGGCGGGCTTTCTATCACAAAGCTGTTATCTTTCCTCATATTTTGTTTTTAAATAGCCATTTTTTTCGCGCTGATCCCTGCGGAAACGGCCGGATCGGGATCTTTTGTCATCCCGGCCATCCGGGCAGCGTTTCGCCTAGAATCGCAGCGATCCGCTTGCGGCTTGAAACACCGAGGCTGGGATGATTGCCGGGAGAGGGATTCCCGGTAAGGATGCCGTGGAGCCGGGCAATGACCGATTCACGGATGCGTGCGGGCAGCGCGCGGAAAGCTTCGGAATAGACCATGTAGGAGCAGCGGTGTTTGAAAAGTTGGCTGTAGAGCTGGAACTCGGCCAGTGAGCGTCCATCCCGTGTTTTTGGAAACCGCTGGGTGAACGCATCCTGGAATGCAGCGCCGCCCACAATGCCGTCGTCGCCGAGCGAAGCCTCGTTTTCAAACAACAAGAGGTCGGCGATGCGCGCCGCGGTCTCGTCGGCAAGACGGCCGACATCGCCGTCGTCGGGGTCCGCGTCCGGATTGATGGACTTCTGGAGCCAGTGCATGCGGCGGTAATTCATGGCCGCGGCGCTGAGCGTGTTGTGGACGCTGCATTGGTGTTCCAGCACCATGAGTGCGACGATGTCGCTGGTGGTCCGCAGGTAGCGCGAGCGGTCAATGAGGCCATCCACGGTATCAAGCTGGACAGCTTTGTCCGGCAGCGTGCGTTGCGGGCTCTCGACAAAGCTGCGGTTGCCGAGATGGGGCAGCGAGCTGCGGCCGGTGACGTAATAGCCGCCCCAGCGCTCGTTCAGTGGGCTGTGGTGGTCGATCAGGAAACTGCCCAGCGAGAACAGGGGTTGGCCGGAATCGTCCGGAAAGACCGAGCGCACCAGCACGCCGGGTGCCGATTCCGTGCGGGCGCTGCCGTGGCATGACAGGCATTGTGATCCTTGGCGCACGACCCGCATGCGGTCCGGCGAACTGCCTGCGCGGATCATGTAAAACACCACCCCGAGCGCGGGATCGTGGGTGATGACTTCGATGTCGCCGCCGGGCACGTAGCCGACGTAGGAGTTTTCATTGAAGAAAAGGCAACGTGGATTTCCCGGATGGATGAGCGGGTTCTGTTTGCTGGTTTTGGAAAAGACGAGGACTTGGGATTCCTCGGGCACGTCGAGCAGGCGGAGCACGACGCGCAGTTTTTCCAATGGTGTGTTGCCCGGGACATGGATTTCACCGTCGGGCGAATCCGCCGCCATGCGTGCCAGCGCATCGCTGGCGGCGGTCTCGGAATAGCGCATCGGCGGCATCTCCCACGGATCGGTCGCCGCATGCGCCACGTGCGCTGCCAGAACGATGATGCTCCAGGCACACAGTTGGCGGACGATACTGTGGAATTTCACGTCCAACCTTACGCTGCGGCAGCGATTGATCTTGCGGCGTGGGGGCCGCGCCGGACAAGGCCCCGCCAGTCGGCTTCATCCGATCAGGCGGCCTGATGTGGCGGGACTCCGGTCAGAACGAGGTCTTCACCCCGGTGTGCCAGATCCACGCCTCTGAATTGAATCCCGCGCCGGCTTCATCCTTGAGAATGACATTTTCCAAGCCGCTCATCAAAACCATCCGGTTTTGATAAAGATGGGCGTTCGCACCGAGATAGAAGGAGTGGTATTCGTCGCCGGTGAAGAACGGCGAGCTGTCGAATAACGGGTCGGCGGACGCGCCCATGGTGGTGACGAGGGCGCCCGGATCACCGCTGGCGGCGTAGTGGTAGCGGCCGACGACTTTCAGCCAGCCCGGCACGGCCCACCATGTGGGTGAGAGCGCAAGGCCCCAGGCAGTGGTTTCGCCCTTGGCGACCATGAAGTCGCCGAGGAACGAGAAGCGTTCCTGTTCGAGCGTGAAGCCGGTGGAGAACAAGTGACGGAATGCGGGATTGTTCGCGACGGGCTGGCCGCCGTTGGCGGAAGTGCGGCCGGCGGCGTTGTAGCGGGGAAGACTGTTGGAACGGCCGGCGTCGAAGTTGTGGAGATAATCGAGGTGCCAGCGGGTTTGGGTGAGCGTGTCGCCCTCCATGCCGACAATGGTGTGGCCGAGGTTGAGGGCGAGAATGCCATCGCCGCGGAGTGACGGGATGTTGGAATCCGAGTCGCCGGAGAACCAGCCGATGCCGTAATCCCAGCCATTGCGTTGGTAATCGAAATGCACGCCCAGAGTCGTGTGCGGGGCGATCATGTTGACCAGCATCGCGCGGTCCGGATAGGGGGAAAACTCCGGCTCCTGGCGGTATTCCGCAGTGAATCGTGGGCGGAACTTGCCATAGGTGACTCCAGCGTCCGGCAGGTATTCGGTGCGTGCTTGGAGGCGCTCGATGCCATCGTGGTTTGAGTCCCCCGCGATTTCGCCGGAGGCCTCGATGTCGGTGTTGTGGAAGGCGCGGATGCGTGCGCCGAGGCGTGCACGGCGCGTGCGGGTGGAGTCGAGATCGACATTGGGCGCAGCGTCCACCTCGGCGTGGCCGAAGGCGGCCTGCCACTCGAAGAAGCCCGTCATTGCGACGTGCTGGACCCATGGGTTGGACTCGTCAGCGAAGAGCACGGCGCGCGCCCAGACGGGATCGAATGTGCGGGTCTGCCATTTCGGCCAGACGTAGTCCGGATAGATGGCCACCGCGTCGCCGGAGGTTGCGGGGGCACCCTCGATCAACGGCGGTTGTTGCGGGGTCTTGTTGGACTCGAGGATTTCAAGCGCCTCGTTGGCGTGGGCGTGCGGGGCGGCTGCGAAGAGGAGAATGGGAGCGATGGAACGGATGGGGCTCATGGGTCTGTTGGCTTAGTTCTTTTCCTTGTCCTCCATGCGGTCTGCGGCGCGGCGCACTCGGCTGAGGTATTGTTCCAGGCTTTCGCTTTTTTTGAGGTTGAGTGCGGTTTGGAGATGCGTGAGGGCTTCCGGGTAGCGGCGCTCGCGCACGAGCATCTGCCCGAGTGCGAGGTTGGCCGGGTAGGCGACGTCGTTTTCGCGGGCGGCGAGTTGATAGTTGGTGCGGGCCTCGGCCACGAGCGCTGCACGTTTTTCCTCATCCGCCTCGTCGCGCGAGAGCAGATCCTTGTGACGTGCGGCTTCCAGCAGCACCTCGCCGACGGCGGGATTGAGTTCGAGGAGCTGCGCAAGCAGTTCATCGGTGCGCACGTGCGTGCTCTTGGCTTGGGAAATGCGCACCTCGGTGAGCAGCAGCGAGGTCAGGCCGGCGGGGGAGATCTGGTCGCCGCTGCGGACGCGGATGCGGGCGATCATTTCCTCCGCCTTGTCGGGGAATCCGTAGTCGTTGAGGATGCGGGCGGACTTCAGTGCGCGCGGGACATCCAGTGTGGACGCCTTGTCCATGGCTGCGAGGTAGGCAAGCAGGGCAAGCTGCGGCTCGCTGCGGTCCATGTAGAGGTTGCCGAGCAGGTTGAGGTTCGCCTCATCGGCGATGCCCTTGAGACGCAGTGCCTCCAGATTCACGATCGCCTCGTCCTTGCGGTCGGAGGCGAGGAGCGCATTGGTCTGCTGCAGCCAGAGCTGGCGCTCGTTCGGGTTTTCCTCGATCAGCGTGCCGATCATGCTGGCGGCCTCGGCATGTTTTTCCTGGGCCATGAGTGCTTGTGCCAAGCCGAGTTTCCAATCGCGCGACGAGGCGTCGAGCAGGTAGGCCTGGCGATAGGCGTTCTCGGCAGCCACCGCGTTTTTCTTCAAAAGATGGCAGTAGCCCAGCAGTCCGAAGACGCGGGCCGAGTTCTCACCCAGCTCGATGGCGCGCTGGAGCATCGGCATCGCCTCCTCCATCTTGTTCTGCGAGATATACAGGTATCCCAAGTTGGTATGCGCGCGGCGGAAGCGTGGAAAGCGGCGGATGGCTTCGAGAAACGCGCGACGCGCCTCGTCCGGGCGGTCGGCCTGGAAATACAGATTGCCGAGCACGAAGACCATGGCGGCGCTGATATCCGCAGGCGCCTGCTTCGGATCGGACGGGTTTTCCGTTTCCTTGATGAAGCGTGTGAGCTCCGCCTCGGCCTCGCGGAATTTCGATTGGTTGAAAAGCTCGCCGATCGTGCCCAGCACCGCCTGTTCCGCAGCCGACACCTTGGGCTCCACATCCGACAGGAATCCGTAGGAGCCCACGAAATCGCGCACGAACTTCGGATCGCGGAACAGGTTTGACGGCGGGATGACCGGCTGCGCGGGCAGCGATGCGAGCATCAGCAATGGTATGAAAATGAAACGTAACATCTTCTGGTCTGTGGTTTCTGGTATGTCAGTTCTTCCTCACCTCGAAGTTGAAGGGCACGACGCACGTGGCCTTGATCCTGCGCCCGCCATTGGTTGCGGGCTTGAATTTCCATTTGTTCACCGCGCTGATAGCCGCCTTGTCGAGGTCCGGATGGCCTGACGATTGTTTGATGGAGGTGCCGGCGACGCGGCCCTCGGCGTCCACCGTGCAGGTGACCAGCACGCGTCCGCCGATGCCCTTGCTGAGCAAAGAACTCGGATAGGTGGGCGGCAGCTTGTTGACCGGCGTGGGCGGCGAGTCGAGATCGCCGCCGAAGAGGTCGTCGCCGCCCTTCATGCCGAAATTCGGGATTTCCATGACGAAGCCGCCGCCGGTGCCGGCGGTGAGATCGCCCAAGTCGAGGCCGAGATCGAGGTCGGGCGATTCCTCCACCATCTCCTCGGGCTCCGGCTCCGGCTCGGGTTCCTCGGGCGGTTCGTCCAAGTCGAAACTCATGTCCTCGGGCGGCTCGATGGTCATTTCCGGCGGAGGAGGCGCGCTCGAACCGAGAATGGCGGTGAGTTTCTGCGTGAGTGGAATCGCCACGAAGACCGCCACCGTGGCCAGCAGCCCGCCCAGCACCGAGATGATTCCGGTGAAGCGGCTTTTTGGCGGGCGGTAGACGTGACGTGTCAATGATGGCGGAGTTTGTAATTTGAGATTTGGAATTTGAATTCTCCGTCACTTGGTAGAGACGGAGATCCGGTCCTTCATCGCGCCGGCGAGAAGTGCTTGGCCATGGACTTGCTGGACGGTGCCGTGGGCGGCCTCCTTGTCGCCCTGGATAATGACCGGCATGTCGGGCGTCTCGGTGAGCAAGGGCTTGATTTTGCCAACCACACCCTGCACGCCGATGCTTTCGCCGCCGTAGAACACCTTGTCCTCGGCGGTCACGGCGAGCAGGATCGAGTTTTTCTCCAACGCGCTCGCGCCGCTCACGTCGGGTTTGTTCACCGTGACACCGGTTTCCTCGACGAAGACGGTGGAAACAATGAAGAAGATGAGCAGGATGAAAATGCAGTCGATCATCGGCGAGAGGTCGATGGCGACGTTGTCATCCGATTCGTTGGAGAAGCTGCGGCCGAACATGGGATATCAGTTTGGTTTGTTTTCGCGCTGGAAGCGGGCACTGAGGATGAGGCTTTCGAGGCGGACAAGCGCGGCCTCGATGCGGTCGCGCTTCGACTTGATGATGAGTGCGATGAAAAGCCCCGGCAGGGCGATGGTGAGGCCGGTCTGGGTGGTGATGAGCGCCTCCTGCATTCCTGCGGCGACACGCTGCATGCCGGCGGGGCCCTTGCCGTGCGAGAGACCGGCGAACATGGCGAGCATGCCCATCACGGTGCCGAGCAGGCCGGCCAGCGGCGCGGCGGCGACCAGCGTGTTGAGCACCAGCAGGCGGCGGTCCACGGCGGAGAGCACGTTGATTTTCACCTCGCTGAACCTGCGGCCCACGGTCTTGATGGTGAGCCGGGGGCCATGAAGCACATATCTGAGCGCCTCGCCGAGACGGCCATCGGCGAGGTCGGGGTTGTTGATATATTCCTCCCAGCGGTGCTGTTCCTTGTCGTTGAGGTTTCCCTGATGCACATAGGCCAGCGCGGCGATGGCGGAGGCGTAGAGGATGCACGCCACTCCGCCGAGCATGTACATGATCACCCCGCCTTCGCGGAACAAATTGAAGCCGTCTTGCAGCGTTTCGAACATGGCGGGGGGTTCAGGCCGGGTTGGGGGTCAACTCCATGTCGTCATCGGCCGCGGGTTCTTCCACTGTGGCTTCCGATTTTCGTTCACGCTCGGTGGTGCCGTTGACCAGTGCGATGCCGATGCCCTCGAATTCCGAAAATTTGCCTTTGGCATAACTCTTGAGCATGCCGTGGATGACGAGCACGGGGATGGCGACGATGAGGCCCTCGGCGGTGGTGATGAGCGCCTCGGAGATGCCTGCCGAGAAACTCTTGGCATTGCCCGTGCCGTAGAGGGCCATCGCCTTGAAGGTCTTGATGATGCCGAGCACGGTGCCGAGCAAGCCCATGAGCGGAGCCGCCGCCGCGGTAAGGGCGAGGAAAGGCAGGAAGCGGTCGAGCCTCGGCTTTACGCTCACCAGTTTTTCAAACAACGCCTCTTCGAGAACGCGGCGTTTTTCATCGAACATCTCGACACCGGTGCGGACCATCGCGCCGGCGTGGCCGGGAATGGCGGCGGCCTTTTTGGCGGCGGCGGCGCGATCTCCGTTCAACAAGTCGTCGAGGATCTGGTTGATCTTCGAGCGCGACGGGACGTGGATGCGGGAAATCTCCCAAAGCTTGAACAGCGCGATGAGCAGCGAGACGCCGCCCAACAGCAGGATCGCATGACCGACGATGCCCCCCTTCTCAATGGTCTCCCACAAGGTCTCGCGGGCGGCGGCGATCTCGAGCGCCTTGCCCATGGTGCCGTCGAATGGCAGCGACCCCTCGCCTGCTGCGAGGGTCGCGCGGATCATTCCCTTGGAATCCGCGATACCGACCACGGTGGGCAACGAGGTGCCGGTTTCGGCAAAGGTGGCGACCCCTTCGAAATCGCCGGATTTGGAGGCGAAGAAGACGGAAGGGCCAGCGAGCAGCAGCGTGCCCTCGATCGATTCGCTGCCGTTGCGCAGCGCCTTGCCATCGAAGCGGTGGGCACCGGCCACCTGGCCGAGGCGCGCAATGCCGAGTTCCAGCACCTTGGCGCGTTCGACGACTTCCGCCCGCGGGTCCTCGACGAGCGATGCGGCGCGTTGGTCGAGGTTGTCGATTTCCTGCTTGTGAAGCTGGTTTTCCGCCGGGTGCAGGCGGGTGACGAGGGCCTTCGAGTATTGGTTGATGATACCGGTGGCGTAGTCGATCTCGGTTTTGCGGGCTTCGATCTCGCGTTCGAGCGACTTGAGCGTGGCGGTGCGGCGTTCCTCGTCGCGTTGCAGCGTCTTGAGTTCGCGGCCAAGCGCGAGCGCCTCGTCGTCGAGCTTGTTGATATCCCGGTAGAGCGAGCGGCGCAGGTCGGAGTATTCGCGCTTGGTGTCGGTGAGTTCGGCCACCGCCTTGTTCAAATCGGCGCGGGCGGCTTCGACCGGTCCTTGCCCGTGGGCGGAGCCATGGATGAAAAACGCGACGGCAAGCAGCGCGATGAGACGGTGGTTCATGGTTTGGAAATCGGAAGGTTGATGAATGCGGCATCGGCGTCGCCGGTGGTGGCGGCGATGAGCTTTTGGATGTCGGAGGCCAGATCCTTGCGTTCCTGGAATTTCCAGCCGTCCGCAGCGGGCCTGCCGGCGAGTGAGAAGCTGCCGTCCTCATTGACCGCGAAGGCACAGGCGAGGCCGAAATAGATCACCTGCATGTTGAATTCACGGCCGTCCGCATTCTTGTGCAGCTCGGGCCGCAGGTGGACGGTCTGCTGGAACTTCTCGGCTTCCGTAAGCAGGTTGATGACATTCATCAGGCGCTTTGAAACACCCTCGTTGCGCTTGTTCTCCGGCAGCGCGAGGGCCTGATTCAAATCCTCCACCCCCTGTGCCACCTTCGGCTCGGCAAGCAGCGGGGCAGGAAGCGCCGGGAGCTGTGCCGACAGGCTTTCCTCAAGCCGGCGGACGACCGCGGAAAGCTCATCCTTGGCAGCGGCCAGGCGGTCTCGCTCCGCGGATTGATCAAGCGACTCGCTGTCGGCCCCCTCCTTGCGGTTCCTGGCGTCGGCGATCTGCTGTTTGAGATCTGCAATCTCTCTATCAAGGCCTTCCTTGTAGTTTTGCAGGACCTGCTGGTCGCGCGACCAATCGTTTTCCTCCTGCTGGATTTTACGCATGGTTTCCACCCATTCGCGGACGGAGGTGCGGAGTTCCTCGGTGGGGGTGATGGCGGGTTGCTGGGCGGTGGCTGGCAGCGCCACAATCAGGGCGAAAATCAGGCTTGGTGAACGCATGGCGTGTGGATGGGTGATATGAAAGAAGGGCCGTCGGCAGTTGCCGACGGCCCCCGTGTGACGATTTCGTCAGATTAGTCGCTTACTCGGCACCTTCCACCGAAATGCGGTAGAACTCCTTGTCGCCTTGCTTCGGAATGGTGAGCTGCAGGTTGCCGGCGTTCTGCCAGGTGTCCAGCCCGGTGGATTTCTCCACGGGCAGGCTGAGGACCACGTTGGTCGCACCGGCCTGCACCATGGCCTGACCCAAGGTGCGGAGGTCGAGGATACTGGTCTCGTCGTAGAGGCCGAAGGCGGACGGGTCGGCCCGCACTTGGCTGGCGGTGTAAACGTTGGCCAGCACGGTGGCGGCGTCGTTGACTGCGGGGTTGAAACCAAGGCCGGTATTGGCGCTTTCAACATCGTCGGAGACGCCATCACCATCGGTGTCCACGAAGGAGCCGCCGGTCGAGGGTGCCGCGCCAAGCAATTCGCCGGTCTGGCTCATCTTGGTCCAGCCCGCCGCCCAGTTCACGGAACCGAATGCCCCGCGGAAGTTGGTGGCCACGGGCGCGCCGGGTTGCAGGCTGGGTGTCCACAGCGGTGAATCGGATGCGGGGCGCGGATCAATGCCTACGAGGAACAGGTCCTCAGCGCGCTCATAGTAGCTGTATTTGGGATTCACGCCACCATTGCTGTTGCCGTTGATCGGTGAGCCGACGTTGTTGAAAAACGTGTTGGCCGCGCCGCTGTCCGAAACAAAGCTCAGGTTGCTGGCATTGGTTCCTGTGTAGCTGCCACCACCGAAGCGACCCACGGTGTTGAACGCGAAAGTCAGACCGGTGCCTGGACCGTCAGAAGCAGAGCCGATGACATCGCGGGCGAAGTCGTCAAACACCGAGTTGTAGATCAGGCCTTTGAAGCGGTCGTCGAGGAAGATCGCGTTGTTGCCCTTGTCGTTGCCGGCGGCATTGGCTCCGGTGCCGGTGCCGATGAAGGTGGCGTTGTAGATGATGGGGGCCGAGTTGTTGGCGTAGTCGCCAATCGTTCCGGTCACACCGTCCCACTCGCCGCCGTTGTCGTAAGCCCTTGTGGTGCCATCGGCTTCGAACGGATTCTGGATTGCGAACCAGAACTGGTTGGTGCCGTTGTAGCCTTCATCGATGTCGAAGCTGTCGTCGAAGTTGAATGCCAGCAGGATGTGGCTGGTGTTCACCGTGCCACCGAAGAACTCGATACCGTCGTCCTTGTTGGCGTAAACCTCGATGTAGCTGATCTGCGTGCCATTGCCGACGCCGCCGAGGGTGAGGCCATTGATTTCATTGGCACCGGAATAGACATAGCCGCCGTGGCGGATGGAGACATATTTCAGGACGCCGCTGTTGTCGGCCGGATTGTTGCCGCCGTATTCGATGACGTCCGCTCGGCCGTCGGTATCGAGGTCGGTGGAGGCGGCTGGCTGGAAGCCCTCGATGCGGTTCTCGCCGATGTTGGTGGCACCGCTGTAGGAGGCGATGGGCGCGTTGCCAAGGATGACGATACCGCCCCAGCGGCCGGAGGTGTTGGCGGTGGGCATTTCGGCCACCAGTCCGTCGCCATCGAAATCGACGCCGGTTTCGGCCTCGAGCTCATCGATGGTGGTGAAGACGATGGGGGCTTCGGCTGTGCCTTCGGCGATGATTTTCGCGCCACGGGTGATCACCACAGAGCCGAACTCGTCGTTGTTCTGGTCGGCGTCGCCTTTGTCATCGAGGGTCGAATAAATCCTGGTTCCCGGCTCGATGGTCAGTGTGGCACCGTTGGTGACGAAGACCTTGTCCCGAAGGATATAGATCTTGTCGCTTGTCCAGGTTGTATTGGCCGTGATCGCCTTGACGTTGGGGCCGAACGGGGTGGTGGTCACTGTCTGTGTGGCAACCACATCCACCTTGGGGGTGAGGTATCCGAGTTGGTCATAACGGGTCCATCCTGCCGCCCAGTTCTCCGTGCCGAAGGCACCACGGTAAGTGGTGGCGACCGGTGCGCCGGCTTGCAGGGTGGCGCCGTTGGACGTCCAGAGCGGTGAGGAGGCCGAGAGGCGCGGATCGAGGGTCAGCAATTCCAGGCCGTCTCGCTCATAGGCGCTGTAAAGCGGGTTAACACCCCCGTTGGAGTTGCCGTTGATCGGGATGCCGGCACCATCGAAGAAAGTGTTGGCCGCGCCGGAATCGGAAACATAGCTCAAATTGTTGCCCGGCGTGCCGCCACCGAAGCGGCCGACCGTGTTATGGGCGAAAGTCAGACCGGTGCCGGGACCGTCACCGGCGGAACCGATCACGTCGCGGGCGAAATCGTCGAACACGGAGTTGTAGATTTTGCCTTTGAAGCGGTCGTCGAGGAAGATCGCGTTGTTGCCCTTGTCGTTGCCGGCGGCATTGGCTCCGGTGCCGGTGCCGATGAAGGTGGCGTTGTAGAT
>JALRFY010000082.1 GCA_023253625.1 Akkermansiaceae bacterium
AACGCCCTCAACATCCCGCCCGGCCCGAACAGCCCGGTGGGCATCATCTGGAACGGCACCAGCCGCAGCGGTATCGGCCTGCACGGCACCTCCGATCCGGAAACCATCGGCCGCGCCCGCAGCGCCGGCTGCATCCGCCTCGCCAACTGGGACGCCATCCGCCTGCCCAAGCTGATCCGCCCGGGAGCCAGCGTGGAGATCCGCTGAGGGCGCAGCGCGTGATTCCGCTTCCGTTCGCCGCGCCTGTGGCGATCATGCCCGGCGAACCATGGAAACGCGGACTCATCACACTGCCGGCGGCCATCCGGTTTTGCGGCTGCTTTTCGCCGCCGTGTGGCTGGTCAACGGCCTGTGGTGCAAGGTCATGGACGGCGTGCCGAGACACCGTGAAATCGTCGCGCGCATTCTCGGCGATGAGCATGCGCTTCCATTGACGCGTGCCATCGGTGCCGGAGAAATGCTGTTCGCGCTTTGGATAGTGAGCGGCATCCGCTGGCGCTGGAGCTGTGCCATGCAGATCGCGGCGGTCGCCGCCATGAACGTCATCGAATACATCCTCGCGCCCGACCTCCTGAAATTCGGCCGGCTCAATGCCGCGGTCGCACTCGCCTACATCCTGCTGGTCGCCTGGGCGGGATTCGGAAAAAAATTCCCCACTGCCAAATGAAACCCTGCCTGCCGCGCGCCAATCCCTTCGCCGTGGACGCGTGGTTCGACTTGTCATGCACCCTCACCTTCGCCGTGCCGGCGGAGGACATCGCGGCGCGCCTGCCCTCGTGCCTCGTGCCGGACACCTACGATGACCGCTGGGGCTTCGTGGCGGTGGCCGTGGTGCAGACGCGCAAACTCCGGCCCGCCGGCATGCCGGCGTTTCTCGGCCACGATTTCGTGCTCGCGGGATACCGCTACTTCGTGCGCTACCGCTCGGCATCCGGCAGGAACCTGCGCGGGCTGTTCATCGTCCGCTCGGAAACCGACAAGCGGCACATGGAATGGCTCGGCAATCTTTTCACCCGCTACAAGTATGTGAAAACGGATATCCGTGTGACGCGCGACGACCACCGCATCGGCGTCCGCTCGCCCGGCACCGGCTTGGAAATCGAAGTTGATATTTCGCCCGATTGCGGGCTTCCCGAGGGTTCGCCGTTCACCCGCTGGGAGGATGCGCGCCGCTTCAGCGGGCCGCTGCCATTCACCTTCACCTGCGAACGGGAAAAGAACCGCGTGCTCATCGTCGAGGGCGTCAGGTCGCATTGGCAGCCGCGGCCGGTGCGCGTGATCCATCAGCGCATCCCCCAGCTGCAATCGCTCGGCCTCGGACATGCCGTGCCCGCCAATGCCTTCATCGTTGAGAACATCCCCTATCACTGGAAGGCCGGAGTCGCCGAACCGTGGCCTGCTCCATGAAACGCACACCCTTCCAAGGCGTCCGGACCGTCGTCCGCTTCAACTGGCACCTGCACGCCATCGCGCTCGCGGCCTGCGCCTTGCTCGCAGTGACGGGTTGTTATCTAACAGGATACGCGGCCGCGCTCGCCTGGCTCGCGGCGGCGGCGGCGTTCATGCAGATCGTCGTCTCGCTGGCCGCCACATGGATCGCCTACGATGCCAGTGGCCTCTACCGGCTCGAATGGCTCGCGCCACTGCTGGAGGGGGCCGCGCGCGGCGGGAACTTCCACGCCGGATTCGATGAAACCACGCCGTTGTTGATGGACGGCTTCCCCGCCGTCCACTGGCGGGTTTTCGATTTCTACGACCCGCAGAAACACACCGAGGTTTCCATCCGCCGCGCGCGCAAGGCCCATCCGCCCTCGCTGGAGACCGTCTCGACCGGCACGGCACGCATCCCGTTGGCGAATGCCTCGCTCGACCGCGCGCTGCTCATCCTGGCCGCCCATGAAATCCGCGATCCGGGGGAACGCGCCGGATTTTTCCGCGAACTGCGGCGCACGCTCGCGCCCGGCGGAGCTGTCATCGTCACCGAGCACCTGCGCGATTTGGTGAATATCGCCGCCTACTCAATGGGCGCATGGCATTTCCACACGCGCGCGGCATGGCTCGCAACATTCCAAGCCGCCGGTTTCCGCGTAGCCCGCGAGTTCCGCAACAATCCATTCATTACCACCTTCGTGTTGAAACCGAATGAAAGTCCTGATTGAAATCACCGGTGGCCTGCTCATCGCGCTCGCCCTCTTGCATGCCGCCTTTCCGCGCCGCTTCCGGTGGCGCGAGGAAACCGCCGGCCTGAGCCTGCTCACGCGGCAGATTCTTTATGTGCACACTTTTTTCATCGCACTCACGGTGTTTCTGATCGGCCTGCTGTGTGTCACCAGTGCGGACGGCCTGATCCACACCGGACTCGGCCGGCGCGTCAGCATGGGCCTTGCTGCATTCTGGGGCATCCGGCTGGCGATCCAATTCGTCGGCTACTCGCCGGAACTCTGGCGCGGCAGAACCTTTGAAACGACCATGCACGTCCTGTTCTCGCTGTTCTGGGCGTTCCTCACGCTGCTGTTCCTGCGTATTTCACTGGGGTGAAAAACCTATCTAACGGATTGTTAGAATGTTACCGAACGCATCGGCGTGGACGCCGGTGATTTCCGGCTCGGCGGCGAGCAGGGCGGTGGACCAGGCTCCTGCCTGAGCAGGTTGCCCGGCCGAGTCCATAAACTGAAGAATGGGGCGGAATGCTGCCCGGAGCGGGCATTCGGGCCGTCATTCCTTATGACAACCCAAGACGACGATTCAACTTGCCGCCGGCACCCGGGATTGGCCATATTCACCCCGACATCGCGAGGGTCCGTGTGACGAACACGGACCGGCAACCTGGCCGAGACGCCAAGGTGCCATCCGGCAACCATTCCGGGATGTGGGAGCGGGACCAGACAGACCCGCCCAACGAAAGTCTCACCGGAAATCCTCCGGAGCCCGCGCCGATGTCATTCGGTTCGGGCGTTTTTGATTTCCGGGCATTGCGATGTCGTGAATCCGCAACCAAACACCAGCATGTCCGCACCAGCCCATCTGAATGAATTCGCAAGTGCCCTTGAAAAAGATCCGTCCGTCATCAAGGCAATCTCCAAACTCGATGGTGTCACCTTCGCAGAATTCCTGGAATCAGGAAAGCTGGAAGACCTCGTCAAAAACGATTCCGTCACCGTATCCAGCATCGAGGCCTCAGGCGGTTACGAGGATTTTTTCAACATCGAGATCCAATCCTTCGGTCCGGTTTTCTGGATCTGGGCGTCGGACTTCGATGACATCGGTTACTTCGCCACCCTCAAGGAAGCCGAGGAATATGCCCGCGAGGAATACGAAACCTATATCCAGACCCTCGAGGAAATGAACGAGGAAGATGACTGGGAGGACGAGGAGGACGAGGAGGAAGATGAAGAGAAGGACAAGGAAGAGTAAGCCAAAGATTACCCACCTATTCCTGTGAAATCCCAACTCATCAAATACAGCGACACCGTCTTTGAATACCTGCCCGACGGAAAGCCTGCCGACTTCTGGGTGATCACCGCCTATAACCCCGATGGCAGAACCGCCGATCCCGGCGACAACCTGCTTGCTGATTCGCTGCTTCAGGCCGAGATCGGGGAATCGAAGCTGAATGCATTCCGGATCATCGGCATGTCCCGCGATGAATCGCATGCGGAGCCCGGTTGGGGAATCGAGTGCGACGAGCGAACCGCGCTGGATCTCGGCAGGCGTTATCGCCAGGAGGCGGCGTTTCACTTCACCGGAAGAGGCATCGACCTCGTCGACTGCAAAACCTGCGAACGACAGCCGCTGGAGGAGCCTGCCTCACGCATCCGCGACCCGCGCGAACTCCGCCATTTCACCTTGTTTCTCGGCTCTTCTCCCGGCCGCAGTCACATCAATCCGCTGGAATACGCCGGCGTCTGCACCCGGGTCGGCGCCTTGTTCCCCGGCTTCACCATCCAGCGGGCCGAGGGCTGTTTTCAATCGCGCTTCGAGGACACGCTTACGATTCACATCGCCACCCGCGAAGCTCACCACGTGCTGGCGCTCGCGCACGAATTGCGCGGATTTCTTCAACAAGTCGGCATCGGAATCTCTCACAACGGGATCTACCAGCGAGTTCGCGAATGGACCGACGACGCCCTCGTTTTGGAAGCCTTCGGACTCGGTCATGTGCATTCAGACCGGTCCTGATGATCCTGCTCCATCCAACCTCATTCATGAAACGCCTATCCCGGCCAGCCGGATTTTATTCGCCGCTTTCCGTTCTTCGCCTTGCAAGAAGGTATCTCTCAGTTTTTCGCGGATCATGGTGGTTGTTTGGTTATGGTTCCAGCGCCTCATCATGCTCCCGCATCAGGGCAACCAGCCGCCAGCCAATTTTAACGACTCAGGGGACACTGCCTAAGCCAAACCCGGAATCGATTTCGCTGGAACCTCGTCCTATGACAAAGCTGGCGAGGGACATGAGGATTCCAAGCGGGTGTTCCGAACCGGGTCGCTTGCGCTTCAGAGGATTATTTGAGCAAACGGGTGTTTGGCAGGCGGGCGGCAGCTTTTTCGAAGGTGACTAGAGGAAGTCGGGCAGTGGTGGCTTCGGCGTGGATGAGCCGATCGAGGAAGCCGGGTTTGGAGCTGGCGAGTATCGGCATCGAGAGAAGGCCGGGAAGCTGTGGGTGGACCACGAAGGTGGGCATGGACAGCAGCGTTTGGAGGCCGGAGAGCACGTCGGTCTTGGGCATGCCATAGTGGTGCTGGCAGGCGAAGTAAGCCTCCATGACGACCAGATTGGACACGAAGACTTTGGCTCCGGCCTGCTCGATTCCGGCCATGTAGTTGCGGGCGGCGCGGGCAAGTTCCTGCGGCTGTCCGGTAAGGAGCCGCAGGATCACCGAGGTATCGAGCGCCGCGCGGATTTCAGGAGGGCTCATTCCACTGGCGGGTGGTGGCTTTTCGCATGCTGTCCGTGCTGTGATCCGTGACTTCGTCCGGAACCAGGTGGCAAAGCGGCGGTTGGAAATTTTCCCAGTCCACGGGCGATGCGAGCGACGAGGGTTGTTTTTTCTGGCGCAGCCACTGTTGGAACAGACTGATGGCCACATCACGCACAGTGCGTCCCTCGCGTGCGGTCTCGGCCTTCACCTCCCGGTAGAGTTCGTCAGGGATCTGAAACGTCGCTTTCATGGGAGCCAGCTTGCTGTATTGCCGGGTGGTTGTCAATCGAACGGTTTTCCGGGTGTTCCATCGACGCACACGAAGTTCGCACCGAGATCGTCGATTTCATCAAAGGCTACTACAACATCCAGCGCAAACACCCCTCCCTCGGATGCCTTGCCCGAGCTCAGTTCGAGGCCTCATTGAACACAATAAACTGACCCAAAAACGGTCCAAAAATTAGTTGCATCTCAGTCTTTGAAGCGACCATGCACGTCCAGATCTCACTGTTCCGGGCGTTTCTCACGCTGCTGTTCCTGCGGCTCGTGTTGGGATGAGACCCGTTCTAACGGATGGTTAGAATGTTTCCGCCCGTATCGGCGTGGACGCCGGTGATTTCCGGCTCGGCGGCGAGCAGGGCGGGGATTTCGTCGGCGGAGACGAGCATCAGGGCGGTGGACCAGACTTCGGCGAGCGCGGCGCCCGGGGCGGCGACCCAGACGCGCTTGCAGGGTGCGGACGGCATGGCTTCGTCGCCGTAGGGATGGACGATGTGCGAGCCCTGGATGCCGGTGCCGGAGGCGCTGAGCGCCTGGTTGCAGAGCGTGACGCGGCGGGAATCCGCGTCGCCGGTGAGATCCACCGGCCACTCGCCGGGGCCGATGGCGAGCAGCGAGCTGGCACCGGCGGCGAGCAGCGCGTCGTCCACCTCCCATTCGGTGAGAAGGAGCTTGAGGCGGTCGAGCGCGAAGCCCTTGCCGATGCCGCCGAGGTCGAGCACGCGGCCGGGTTCGTTGCAGGTGACGGCGGGGACGTCGGGGTGGATGGTGAGCGAGCCGGAAATATCCGGCGCGGGCTGGTTTTGGCCGGATTTCAGATGCTCGATGCGCGATCCCTGGGTGATGTCGAACAGGCCGTGGGTGCGGGAGCAGGCGTCGAGTGCCAGCAGCAGGCATTGGTGGACGGCCTCGCTGAGATACAAGGTTTCGCCGGCGCGCATCTGGTTGATGCGTGAGATGTCGCTGCCGTCGATGAAGCGGCTGAGCTGGGATTCGAGCGTGTCGAGCGTTTCGATGCACAGCCGCGCGATGCCCGGCGCGCTGACATCGGAGAGGCCGCGGAAACGAAACGTGAACTCGGTGCGCATCGCCTCGTGCCTGAAGAGGCGCGCGTCGGCCAATGGATCGTTCGGAGTCATCAATTGTCGGAGTTCATCCAGAGTTCCCACAGGTCGTTGCGCAGATACATCATGAGCGGCACCTCGGCGCGCAGGCCGCGCGGCAGGGCGGTGTGGGTGGCCGCGAGTGGGTCTGTCAGGGTGGCGGCGGCCCCGGGCATGGCGAAGACCAGCGGCAGGGTGGCGACATCGGGCGGTGCTTCGGCAAGCCAGCCGGTTTTTTCCATCCCGCGCAAATACCATGGCAGCGGCCAGTAATCGCGGCCGATGACGAGCGCGGGTTCGAGCGAACCGGCGGGCAGCGAGTCATTCAATTCCTGCAGCCACGACGCGAGCCGCTCGACATTGCGCTGGGTGGGCACGTAGGCGAAAGGATTGCGTGCATCGGACGAGAGCCGGCCGCTGGCCATGCGCGCTTGTTTGAACTGGGTGAAAAGCGTGCCCGCGAGGACCACGCCCGCCAGCGCGAGGGCGGGGAGGTTGTTCCGCGGAATGAGGCACACGGCGAAGCCCGCAAGCAGGCAGACCTGCGCCCATGGCAGGCAGGCGAGCCACGGCGTCTTGTAGGCGATGAGGCTGTAGATCAGGAAATGACCGGCCGCCGAATAGGCGAGGAAACGGATGCAGCGTTTTGTGTTATCAGTCATCCCGTGGCGCACAAACGTGCCCGCATACGCCGCCAGCGCGAGCAGCAGCACCGGTGTGCCAAACCACCAGCGACCGGCGGATTTCTCCGGCCAGGCGAGCAGTTGCAGATAGTAGCCGAAGGGTTTGTCGTGGCCCACGACGGTCTCATACACGAAGAAGGTGCGCACCGAGTCGATGAGGCCGCGCGGGTGCCGCAGCGCGTCGGTGTAGAAGAAAACCCACGTCGCGAGAAACGCACCCAGCGCGAGCAGGAGCGGACGGCGGTGGGCGCGCCACGCGTTTCCAATGCTTCCCGCGGTGATGTGACGCCGGTTTTCCAAAACCAGCAGCACCGCCGCGGCCGACCATGCGATCATGCTGATGGCGAAGGTCTCCTTCACCGCGAACATCAGGCCTGTTAGAAATCCCGCGCCGCCCCAGCGCGAACCGCCGGCCAGCGAGAACATCGCCGCCATGCCGGACAGCACGAGCAGCGGCTCGTGGATGAACATCCGGCTGTAGTAAACGAGCAGGGGCGAGGTGGCGAGCAGCGCCGCGGCGGCCAGCATCGGCGCATGGCCGAAGCGCCGCACGCCGGCCAGCGGCAGCAGCACCAGCAGGATGCCGGCGATGGCGCTGACCAGCCGCGGCGTTTCCTTGGTCATCTCCAGCCAGCCGGTTTCGCCGCGCAGGCGGCACAGCGGTATGGTCAGATCGGCCAGCAGCGGGCCGTGGTAATGCTTGGGATCGAAGTTCGCGCCGCCGCTTTCCATGCGCCGCGCGGTGATGCGCGCGCCGGTCGCCTCGTCGGCGTGAAACGGCCGGTCGCCAAGGTCCTCCAGCCGCATGAAGCCGGCCGCGGCCACCACCACGATCCAGCCGATGATCCAAGCAACCCGTCGCGTCATGCGCGGGGATACGATGAAAGAATGCTGGTTCCGACAATGTTTTATCGGTGCCTTCGCCTCGTCGCATGCCTGAAACCCCCTCCGAAATCCTACTCGTCGTTCCCGTGTGGAACGATTCGGCGCGGCTCGCGATATTCGGCCCCGAACTCGCCGTGGCGCTCGCCGCCGCCAGGTTGCCGGTGCGCTGGGTGATCGCCGACGACGGTTCGGAACCCGGGGAGGCACCGCGCCTGCACGAGCTGCGGGACCGCTTCGCGGAAACCTGGCCGGATGTGGAAGTGCATTTCGCAAAACATCACGCCGGCAAGGGCGGCGTGGTGCGCGAGGCGTGGGCGCTCGCCCCGGACGCCGGCTGGCTCGCCTTCCTCGATGCTGATGGCAGCACCGGCGCGGAGGATTTCCTTGGTTTGGTCAAGCGCGCCATCGCGTCCGGACACAGTGTGCTCGGCGTGCGCAAGCGCACCGAGTCCACGCACGTCGAGGAGAGTTTCCTGCGTGGGATCACGCACCGCGGTTTCCTGCTGGCGGTGCGGCTGCTGTTAGGACTGCATGCCATCGATCCACAGTGCGGCGCAAAGGTGCTCAAGGCGGCGGATTACCGTCGCATCGAGCCGTTGTTGCGAGAAAGCGGCCTGGCCTTTGATTCGGAAATGCTCGCCGCGCTCCAGCATGACGGCGCGCGCTGGTCCGAGGTGCCGGTGAACTGGATTGAGAAAAAAGGCGGCAAGATCCGCTTGTTCCGTGATGCTCCACAAATGCTTGTGGCGCTGTTCCGCATCCGCGCGGCTCACCACCGCCACGGCATTCGCCGTTGTTGATCCGCCGCGATGAAATCCGTGCTTTCTCAGCTCCCGATCCGGGCTAGGCTCCGCCCTGTGAAATGGGTCTGCATCATCTGGCTGGCGTTATGGTCCTGCGCCGCAGGCATGCCCGGGGAAATCGGCGAGGCCGCATTGCGATTCATGGAAAAAGCGCGCGATGGCCAGCTTGACATGGAGCCCGGCCGCGACACCGCGCTCGCGCCGCAGACGACCAGCCGCAAGCGCAAGGAAATCGCCCGCCGTCTCGAGCGCTTGGCCGGCGACATCGGCGATCACACGCTGGAACTTGCCGCCACCCGCGTGGACGGCCAGCATGGTGCCGCCGTGGTGCGCGCCACCCGCGGCTTCGATCCCACCAGCATCCGCGTTTTCGCCATCGCGCTGGTGAATCGAGACGGCCGCTGGCTGCCAGCGCCGGTGCCCGCCTCGTTCGAAAACACCGGCCACGGCTACGAAGCCGCCACCCGCCGCAGCCTGAGCGCCTTGCAGGACTGGATGTTGCGCGAGCAGGCGCTCGATATCGAGCGGCTCAAGGAGGAAATGGCCGGCCGAATGCGCGCGGAAATTTCCCGCAGCCTTTCCGCCGCAGAATTGCAGGCGCTGGATGCCGCGGCCGCCGCCCGGAGATTCCTCGATGCCTGCTCCCACCGCAAACTCCCCGAAATACTTGCCTTGCTCGGCGGGCTCCCGCGCGAGCTGCCCGAAGACTGGCCGCAGCGGCTGAGCGCCGCACAAGCCGCCGCCGCCGGCAATCCCGGCTCCCGCGCATGGCGCCTCCTCGTCTCTGGTCATGCCCTGCGCGCAGTCATCGGCCACGAGGAAACGGATGGCACCACCACCGTTTCGGTCGGTTTCCTCGATCCGTCATTGCGCAGCGGTGCCAGGCCGTCGCCACGCATCGAGCTGCTCGAGCTGCCCTTCGTCAAATCACCCGACGGCTATTGGCGCTGCGATCCGCCGCCGGAATTCCACCAACCCTCCGGCGACGATGAGCCGATTCCCTCGGATCCGCCCGGGGATGAGGCGATGGACGAGTTCTTGAAGCAAATCGCCGTGCTCCACCCGCAGCAGCCGTGTGATGACGCCCGCGCCTCGCTCGACCTGCTGCTTGCCGCGCTCTCCGGCCGCGACCTCGGCGCGGTGGCCCGGCTGCTGCCGCCAGCTGGCGACGATCCGGCCGCAGCGCGCCAAAGCCTGCACCGCGCCGCGCAGATCTGGTGGTCGCTCAACAAGCCGGAGTCCACCTTGCACGCGCTCCAGCCGGTGCTGGGCGTGGATGGCGAACTCGCTGCGGCAGTCTGCCAGTTTTTCTCTCCGCGCAATCCAGACCGGCCCGCACTGTTCGTGATGTATTTCCGGAAATCCGCCGAGGGCTGGTTTTGGCGGCCGGTTCCCGACGAACAACTTGAGACCGGAATGCGCCAGTGGGTGCGCGACCAAAGCGCGAATCGCGAGGTGAAATGGCGCGAACGCCTGCTGGGCGGTTGCGTCCTGCTCGAGCGCCTGCCGGAATCCGCTGTGCCGGACGAGGCGGAGGCCGAGCGCGTGGTGCGCGAATGGCTCGCCGCCACCTGCGCGGGGGATGTCGAGGCCGCGTTGCGGCTTATCGCACGACTGCCCGCCGAGGACAGCGCCGAGGCCGTGTTGCGCAATCTCGGCTACGAGATCGCCGGCAACCGGATGTCCGATCCCGCACCGCGCGTCATACACCGGCAGCGCTCCGGCATCTGGACCGCCGTGGGCGCGCAGACCGTCGCCGGAGAGGAATCCTCGTTTCCGCTCTATCCGGTGGTCCGCACCGCAGAGGGACCGCGCATCCTCATCGAGATCGATCTCTTCGCCGCCACCAAACGCAGCCGCGATTTTCTCAACAAAACCGCGCTCACCCGCCTGGATGGCCAGGCACCGCAAGCCGCCACCGACCTCCGCGGGCTGCTCCGCGAGCACGAGAATCGGGTGGCGGAAAAAGCGGATTGAGTCTAACAAACGCGGCATGAACACATGGCAGACGGCAGTGGATTGTGTGGCGGATTGCCTGCGGGCCGGCGTGCGGGAATTCGTCGTCTGCGCCGGCGCGCGCAATGCGGCACTCGTCGAGGCGCTGGCCCGGGCCGAGTCTGCGGGACGCGCGAGGTTGTGGCGGCATTTCGAGGAACGCAGCGCAGGATTCTTCGCGCTGGGTCGCACCATGGAAACCAGCCAGCCTTGCGCGGTGGTGACCACCAGTGGCACGGCGGTGGCCGAGCTGCTGCCCGCAGTCATAGAAGCGTTCTACCAGGCACGGCCGCTGGTGGCCGTCACTGCCGACCGGCCGGCCGTCTTCCGTGGCAGTGGCGCGCCGCAGACAATCGAGCAGCCCGGCATCTTCGGCGTTTACGCCTGTGCAGACGGCATCGAGGCATGGGATGGAAAACGCCCGCTGCATTTGAACGTGGAACTCGACGAGGACTTCGAGCCCGGCGAGCAGGACTTCACGGACGTCGCGGCCGGGGACTTCGCTCCTGTTAGAGAGCGGCTCGACGTTTCCTGCCTTGCCCGCTGGCTGCGGGAGGATCTTTATCGCGGCCTGGTCGTGATGCTTGGCGGGCTGGAGCCGGAGGACCGCGAGGAAATCTATCACTTCTGCCACGATCTGGCGGTGCCGGTGGTGGCCGATGCCGCGAGCGGCCTGCGCGAGGCGCTCGGCGGGCTGGTGCTGCACGATGCCGACCGCGTGTTGAAAACGAAGCCACCGGGCAAGATTCTGCGTCTCGGCGAGGTGCCGGGCGGGCGTTTTTGGCGTGACCTGGAGAACCTGGCGGAGGTTTCCGTCTGGTCGGTCTGCCGCAACGGCCTGCCCGGGCTGGCACGGGATTCCATGGTGACGCATGGCGCGCCTTCCCGGGTGACCCGCGCACTCGGCGAGGTGGACGGGGCGGACGACGCGCTCGACCTGCTGCCCGGGAATTCCGCGCGCGCGGCCCGCATCGAGGAACTGATCGAGTGCTACCCGGACAGCGAGCCGGCGATGGTGCGCGCGGTTTCGCACTTCGCCGCGCTTGGTGATGGCGTGTTTCTCGGGAACAGCCTGCCGGTGCGCGAGTGGAACCTTTTCGCACAATGGATCCGCCCGGCCGGCACGGTCCGCGCGAACCGCGGGGCGAACGGTATCGACGGCCAGGTATCCACCTGGCTCGGCTGCTCTGCCGCGATGCGGGACAGCTGGGCGCTGCTTGGCGACCTCACCGCGCTCTACGATACCGCAGCGCCCTTCGTGCTCGGCCAGCTTCCGGCGGCGAAACGCACGCTCGCGGTGATGAACAACCACGGCGGGCGCATTTTCGAGCACCTGCCCCGGCTCGCCGGGATGAGCCCGCGCGCGACCGAGTGCCTGACGAATCCCCACGACACCAATCTGGCGGGGCTGGCGGAATTGTGGGGAATCGCCCACCTGCGGGTGCGCACGGCGGACGATTTCGACGCACTGGCTGCGGAACGCGGGGGCACGCTCCTGTTGGAACTCGCGCCCGATGCGCGCCAAACGGATGCGTTCTGGCGCGAGTGGAATCGCATGCGGCCATGAGCCGGAAATGACATTGGCGGTTGGATGATCCGCTGCTGGGGAGCGTGGCACAGCCGCTTCCCGGCACTCGCTAGCGAAACCCCATATCCCGATTTCAGGTCGCAAATATCCCTTTGGAAATCACCGCGGCAACATCGTGATGCGCAGGCGGTCATAGCGGTCGCGCGGGCTGAACAGCCAGCCGGGCTGGCCGTCGAGCAGCTCGTAGCCGGTGAGCATGAACTCGGGAAGGAACTGGTTGCTGTTGGGATCGTAGGCCTCACGGCCGGTATAGTGGCCGTAAATACGATATTCGTGGTTGTTATCGTATCCATAGCGTTGTCCCGGCGGGCCGTCTTCCGGCAGGCGGTCGGGCACACGCTTGCGGTCCTCGCGCATCATCACGAGCCTGGCGCGGTCCGCCTGCTGGCGCGGCTCGCGGAGATAGCCCCAGAAGCGGGTTTTCTCGATGTAATAACGACGTCCGTAGTAGAAATCCCCGGCGGGTTCCGAGGAGATTTTTGCGTTCCGCTCCTCCACGGTGGGGCCGCCGAGGTTTCCCGCGCCGGACATGCTGGCGCAGTGGCAGATCAGCGCGCAAAGCGGCGCGAGCAGGATGGATTTCCATGGCGGCGCGGACATGGCGGGAAATTGGCGGGCACGCCGCGTGGCGGCAAGCGCGGAGACATCAAGCCTCACGAGCCGTCGAATGGCTGGCCGGAGAGCACCCAGTCCTCAGCGAGCACGCGGACGATTTCGAACTGGCGATCTTCCGCGGATGGCGGCCGCACGAGCTGCAAGGTGGCACGGATGATATTGCTTTGGCTGGCCGCTTCAGGCCCGGCCTCATCCGGCTCACTGAGGAACAAGCGTTGCATCGCCTGGTCCTGCAGCGATCCCTTGCGGCAGTAGCCGATGAGCATCCGCTCGATGTCCGGCGAGACCATGCCGTAGCAGGACCAGCGGCTATCATCGCGGAACGGGCCGTTGAAATAGGCGTCATTTGCCAGGATCACACGCACCATGCCCTGGCCGCCGCCGCCGGCAAGGATTTCCTTCCAGGACGGACTGGCGACGCGGGCAAAGGCCTCGTAGTCGATTTTCCAGACGCCTGTCTCATCCGGCGTGAGGAGTGCGAGGCGGTTAAGCGCTTTGCCATCGAGTTCGCTGACGACGAGCACCCCTTCGAGGAGCATGCCGTTGGCGTCCATACTGCTGAGCCACCGGTAGTCCCGGATCGGGCCATCCTGGTCCTCCATGCCGGCGAGGAAACGGATAATCGCCTCGGTATCCGTTTCGCCTGGACGAAAATAAGCCATGACTTGCAGTGGATCGCGCGCTTTCAACGCTGTTTTCACCAAGGCGACCGCTTCTTCCTGGGTGGGGGACTCGAACGCGGAAATCTTGTGGCGTTGGATCGCCGGCTCGGTGTCATCAGCCGTTACCCTGCGCCCCATTTGGTCATTCATCCAACTCCACACGGAGAAAGCGAGCACCAGGAAGGCCGTGGTGAAAATCAGAATGGACCAGGCCATGATGACTTTGCGCCGCTGGACGCTCATGGTCTTGCTGTGGCGCTCGCCGCGCTTGCGGATACGGCGCTCGCCCTTGGGCATGCCGGTTCCGGGAACCCGCGCAACCCGGCCGATGTTCGGGGCATCGCCCGGGGACCGGGTGATCTTAGAGGCCCGCACGGAGCGTTGGATGCCACTATATTTCATTCGCGGCCATGCCCTACACTTCTGAATGCGGCCCCGCAAGTCCGGAGGATGAGGATGTTTCACGCGCCGGATTTGACCACGGCCGCCGCCTTTGGTAATTATTGCCACCCATGATCCGCGAAATCGTCCAATACGGCCACCCCGTCCTGCGCCAGAAATGCCGACCCGTTACGCTGGTGGACGAGTCGCTCCACCAGTTGGTGGCCGACATGCTCGAAACCATGGTGGATGCCAACGGCGTGGGGCTCGCCGCGCCGCAGGTGGGCGTGGATATCCGGCTCGCGGTGGTGGATGTGTCGCACGATCCAGATTGCGTCTCGCTGCTCAAGGTGAATGGCGAGGACGCCGAGCTGGCCTCAATCATGCCGCTGGTCTTCATCAATCCGGAACTCATCTACAGCCGTGAAAAGGAGAGCGAGATTGAAGGTTGTTTGAGTATTCGCGACATTCGTGCGGAGGTGCGGCGCCCGGCGGCGGTGGCCGCGCGCCTGCCACAGCTCGATGGATCGATATTGGAAATCGAGACCGATGGTCTGCTGGCGCGCGCCATCCAGCATGAGACGGATCACCTCAATGGAGTGTTGTTCGTGGATCGCATCAGCGCGGTGTCCAAGGTTGCGGTGAAAAACCGTCTGCGTCGCCTGCTGGAAGAAGCGCCGACGGCATGAGAATGTTTCCCAGTGTGTGTGAGAGTTGGCGGCGCGGCGGAAGCTGGATTGCGGTCGGCCGTGAGATGGGCCGCTTCGATGGGTTTCGTTTCCAGAGGTCGGTCGCTCCCTGAATGCCTGTTTGCCCGTTTTGCGGGAGTTTTCGGCGGCAATCACCGCCAGCCAGCCAGCCGTGGCGTCCGGATCCCCAGCCTATCCATGTTGCAGGCCCCGGGTACCGGGTTCAATTACCCCAGGTGATCACGTCGTCGTTGATTTTGTTGTTGTCCTTGTAATCGGCTCCACGACTCCAAACGGCAATACGGCGGGCGTTCAAGGTCCTTCCGCCGTTCAGCACTCCGGAGGGGATCGTGACTTTTTCGTCCAGATTCATATCCAACACCACAAAGAAGGGACCGCCCCAGGGGTCATAAAGCCCCTCGACACTGGTGCCGCCGGAGCCATAGATCAGGCCATTTTTGTTGCCCTTGCCTTCCTTGACCGAGAGAAAGCGGATGCCGCGCGGGTTGATTGTGTCGTCATCACCGAGCAGCGCATTGAGGAAAGCGGTGTCGGTGTCGGTTTGGACCGTGACGTCCTCCCCGCCATCCTTGGGCATAGTGCCGTAATCGTTGTAGAAGTTGTTCACGGCGGATTCGAGCGCGGTGGCGGTGGCCAGGGCGGTGGTCTTGCGCGCCTTCTGGATCGCGGCGTTCGCTGCGGCGAATCCCGCCGATGCCAGAACTGCAATGATGGAGATGACGACTAGCAGTTCAACCAAGGTGAAGCCTCGCGGCTGACGGGAAAACGACGGTTTCATGGTGGCTGTGGGTTTGATGGTGGGTGCGGACCTGTTATTGATGTCTCTGATTTTTTGAATAAGCGAACCTGGATACCGGCGCAACACAGATTTGCAGTGTATTGGCCTGCACCCTATGGCGGGCAAGGGTTGAGGCATGTGAATTCAAGTTGCCGTGGCGCTGCGCTCATGCCATTTTGAGCACCTTCTCGATGATCCGGCGCGGGCTGGGAAGCTGTTCGTTCTCGATGTGCGGCGAGTAGATCGCCGGGGCGTCGATCGAGCAGACGCGCTGGACCGGGGCGTCGAGGTGGTCGAAGGCGTTTTCCATGATGATGGTGGTGACCATCGCGGCCACGCCGCCGAAGGGTTTCGACTCGTCGATGAGGACGACGCGGTTGGTTTTTTTCACCGTCTTGACAATGGCCTCCACATCGAGCGGGCGGATCGAGCGGAGGTCGAGCACTTCAGCGTGGATCCCGTGTTCGTCCTGCAAGGTTTCGGCGGCCTTGAGGGCGTGGAGCACCGAGCGGCCGTGGGCGATGAGCGAGATGTCGGAGCCCTCGCGTTTCACGTCGGCCACACCGAGCGGGACCACATGATCGCCATCGGCGGGATCGGGGACCTCGCCGGAATTGCCGTAGAGCAGGGTGTTTTCCATCACATAGACCGGATCGTTGTCGCGGATGGCGGCCTTGATCAGGCCTTTGACATCGGCCGGGGTGGCGGGTGCGCAGACCTTGAGACCGGGAAACGCGGCGAAGAGCCCTTCCGGGATGTGCGAGTGGGTGGCACCGACGTTGGTGCCGCCGTTGGCCGGACCGCGGACAACGATCGGACAATGACAGAGGCCACCGGACATGTAGCGGACGCAGGCGGCGTTGTTGACCAGTTGGTCGAAGGCTACCGAATGGAATGACCAGAACATCAGCTCCATCACCGGGCGCACGCCAAGCATCGAGGCACCGATGCCCATGCCGATGAAACCGGCTTCGGAAATCGGGGTATCGACGACGCGCTTGTCGCCCCATTTTTTCCACAGTCCTTCGGTCACCTTGTAGGCGCCGTTGTATTGGGCGACCTCCTCGCCCATGATGACGACATTGGGATCGCGGGCGAGTTCCTCATCGAGGCCTTCGCGGAGGGCTTCACGGTAGGTGAGTGTGCGTGACATGACGGGTGATTGGCTCAGGTGTCGAAGAAATGGCGGCCGATCTTCGAGGCTTCGGTCTGGTGGTCGGTTTCCCAGTAAACGTCGGTGCTGATGTCGGCGATGGTGGGGGCGGGCGATTCCTCGGCGAATTTGACCGCGGCATTGGCCTCGTCGCGGGCGGCGTTGTTGATCTCGGCCGCCTTGTCCTCGGTGAGCACGCCTTCGGCGATGAGCTTGCGCTGGAAGACGGAGATCGGGTCGTGGTTCTTCTTGTAGTGCTCGATCTCCTCGGGCGTACGGTATTTCTTGTGGTTGGCGTCGGCGATGCTGTGGCCGTAGTAGCGGTAGGTGTCGATTTCGAGCACGGTCGGCTGGTGCTCCTTGCGGGCGCGCTCCATGGCGATGTGGGTTTTGGCCCGGACCTCGTAGATGTCCGAGCCGTCGATGACGTCCCACTCCATGTCATAGGCCTCGGCGCGCTGGGCGAGACAGCCACGGTATGCGGACGAGCGCTTTTGCGAGGTGCCCATCGAGTAGCCATTGTTCTCGATGACGTAAACGACGGGAATTCCGAACAAGGCGGCCAGGTTGAGCGATTCGTGGAAGGCGCCCTGGTTCACCGCGCCGTCGCCCAGGAAACACAGGCAGCAGCCTTCCTTGCCGAGGTATTTCAAGCCGTAGGCGAGGCCGAGGCCGAGCGGCGTCTGCCCGCCGACGATGCCGTGGCCGCCCCAGAAGTTCTTGTCCGGGGCGAAGAAGTGCATCGAGCCGCCCTTGCCCTTCGAGCAACCGGTCTGTTTGCCATACATTTCCGCCATGCATTCGTTCATGCCCATGCCGACGGCGAGCGCGTGGCCGTGGTCGCGGTAAGCGGTGATGAAATGGTCGTCCGGGCCGGCCAGCGAGATGGTGCCGACGGCGACGGATTCCTGGCCGATGTAAAGGTGGAGGAAGCCGCCGATTTTTCCGGCTTGGTAGTATTTGAGCGACACCTGCTCGAAGCGGCGGATGCGGACCATTTGGGAATACAGCTCGATTTTCCGCTCTGGAGTGAGCGCGTGGTTGACGGGCGAGCTGGCGAAATCGAGGGATGGGGAACTGGCGCTGGACATGGTGGGAGCAGGCAGTGTGGTGGACGACGGCCGGTCTCCGCAGCGGCGGAGCGGGCGAAAACTCGCGGAGCCGGCCGCGAGAGGCAAGGATTTTCAGGGGCGTGTGGCGGCGGGAAGCGGCAAGTCCGCACATTTGTAAAAAAAACATCCGCATTCGCGTATGATCCAAGCCATGAATCAGACGTCGAAAATCCCCGCCCTGTTGTGCGGCTTTGCCTTCGCCATCGCGGCGTCTGCAGGCGCCACCGACCTGCCGGATCCGGACGGCAAATCCTCAGACATGTCCAAGCCCGTCAAGGTCTTCATCCTGATGG
This sequence comes from Akkermansiaceae bacterium, assembly GCA_023253625.1. Taxonomy (GTDB): domain Bacteria; phylum Verrucomicrobiota; class Verrucomicrobiia; order Verrucomicrobiales; family Akkermansiaceae; genus Luteolibacter. The sequence continues at coordinate 17,960 of JALRFY010000082.1, forward strand.
GGCAGTCCAACATGGTGGGCTTCGGCAAAGTCGATGGGGACAAGGATGGCTCGCTTCAGCATGCCGTAACGCAGGAAAAACTTTACCCGTTTCTTGTGGACGAGGCCGGCAATTGGACCGAGCGCCTGGACGTGCGGAACGTGCGCGTCATGGTCGACCGCGGCGGTGGCATGCGCGTATTCAACAATGAGTGGATGACCATCAAGGGCAGGACCATCGGGCCGGAAATCGGCATCGGCCATCATGTGGGCCATGTTCTCGACGAGCCAGTGCTCATTCTCAAGAGCTGTATCGGCAACCGTAGCCTCGGCTGGGACCTGTTGCCACCGGACAGCGCGAGTTTCGAATTCACCGGCACGGATCCCAAGACCAAGCAGGAAACCACCTGGGTTTACGCAAGCTACAAGCAATCGCCGATGAAATGGCCGAAAGGCAGCGAGCCGGAACCGATCGATTGGTATGCCGGCAAGCAATACGACGACGACGTGGCCAATGCCAAAAAGGTGCTCGACGATCTTGGAACCTATTATCCCGGCGCATCCGAATACGAGGTGGCGGGTTTCTTCTGGTGGCAGGGTGACAAGGACCGCTACGACGATGGGCACGCCAGCCGCTATGAGAAGAACCTCGTCAATCTCATCGCCGCACTGCGCAGGGACTTCAACGCACCCAAGGCGAAGTTCGTCTGCGCCACGCTCGGCCAGACCAGCAAGGAGAACGCCAGCGGAAACGAGAAGCTGATCCTCGACGCCATGCTGGCCGTGGACGGCGGCAGCGGGAAATACCCGGAATTCAAGGGCAGCGTGGCCACCGTTTACACGCATCCGCTCAGCATGGGCAGCTCGTCCAACGCACACTACGGCGGCAACGCCAAGACCTACATGAATGTGGGGCTGGCCATGGGCGAGGCGATGGCCGGGATGCTCAAGGCGAACTGATTGGGTCGTTTTTTCATGGCACCCCGCGTGTGGCCGCTTGCGGCTGCGCGCGGGGTTTTCCGTGTCCGCTTCACTTCGCCTGCCGCGCGCTGGCCTTGAGGCGCAGGGCGTTGAGGGCGATGAAGCCGGTGGCGTCGTCCTGGTTGTAGGCTTCCTCCTGGCCGCCTTCCATGGTGGCGACGGCTTCGGAATACATGCTGTGCGGCGAGCGGCGGCCGGCCTGCATGACGTTGCCCTTGTAGAGCTTCAGGCGCACCTCGCCGGAGACGGTTTTCTGCGTTTCCGAAACGAGCGCCTGGATCGCCTCGCGTTCGGGGGCGAACCAGAAGCCGTTGTAAACGAGTTGCGCGTATTTCGGGATGAGCGAGTCGCGGATGTGCATCGCCTCGCGGTCCATCACCAGCGTTTCGAGGTCGCGGTGGGCGGCGAGCAGCATGGTGCCGCCGGGGGTTTCATGGACGCCGCGCGATTTCATGCCGACGAAGCGGTTTTCCACGATGTCCACGCGGCCGATGCCATTGCGGCCGCCGAGCAAGTTGAGCACGCGCATGATGCCATAGGGCGTGAAGAGCGAGTAGCCGTCCTGCTCGCCGGTGGATTGCACGTCGCCGAGTGCGCCGAGGATGGCGCAGAGGTCGTCGTGTTTGAGACCGATGGCGTTGCCTTTTTCGAACAGGATTTCGATGTATTCCGGTTTGTCGGGAGCTTCCTCGGGAGAAACGGAAAGCACATACATGTCGCGGTCCGCAGGAGTGGTGGCGTCATACCACGGGTCTTCCATCGCGCCGGCCTCGAAGGAAATGTGCAGGAGATTGCGGTCCATCGAGTAGGGCTTCTTCATCGAGGCCTTGATGGGGATGTGGTGCGTTTCCGCATAGGCAATCATTTCCGAGCGGCCGGGGAATTGTTTGCGGAACCCGGCGTCGCGCCACGGGGCGATGCATTTCACGTGCGGGGCGAGCGAGGCGGCGGAGAGTTCGAATCGGACCTGGTCGTTGCCCTTGCCGGTGGCGCCGTGGGCGATGGCGTCGGCCCCCTCCTTGAGCGCGATGTCCATCATGCCCTTGGTGATGCACGGGCGGGCGATCGAAGTGCCAAGCAGGTAGCGGCCCTCGTAGACCGCATTGGCCTGAATCATCGGGAAAATGTAGTTCGCCGCGAAATCCTCCTTGAGATCGCCGATGTAGCATTTCGACGCGCCGGTGGAGAGCGCTTTCGCTTCCAGGCCGTCGAGTTCGTCGCCCTGGCCGACATCCGCGCAGTAGGCGATGATCTCGGCATGGTATTTTTCCTTGAGCCAAAGCAGCAGGACGGAGGTATCGAGACCTCCCGAGTAGGCGACTACGATTTTCATGGCGCGCGGAGACAAGCAGGAAGCGCCCCGCCCGGCAAGGGGGAAGGGTGCAGGTCAAAAAAGTTGGCCGGGACATGGGGGAGTTTGCCTGGAGTGCCCAAGGAGGGGCGGAACATGTCCGCCCATGCGGATGTGGTGCCGATTTCCAGCCAATTTGGCCTTTCCATCGCCTGCTCATCCGCACGGCGAACCTGTTTCGCCGCTCCACAACAATTTTGTCCTGCATCCTGAAGCTAAGACGCGGCGCGTCTCCTGCCGGTTTTGCCATTGCGGGAAAGCGCCCGCCGGGGCATTTCCACCGCGCCATGGGCAATCCCCACGACCACCCGGCCGCGCTCAAGGACCTGCAGGACTTGATTTGCCGGGAGCAGGTTCTGCGCGCCCGCGCGATGACGCCGGAGGAGCGGTTCGAGAGCGTGTTCGAACTCTCGGATTTCCAGATCGGGATGATGCACGCGGGTGCCATGGACCGTCTCGGCACTCTCGACGCCACAGAGCGTTGGCGGGAAGTCCGTCGATGGATGAACTGCCTCGACCGCGCGCGTGATTTCCGTTCCTGCACCCCCAACCCGCCGCTGAGCGCATGAATCTTGCGCAGCTGGCGGCGGTCATTTTCCAACGGGTGGAATCGCCTGGCGTGCCGCACATGGCCGTGGGTGCCATCGCGGCGGGCACTTGTGGCATCCCGCGCGCGACCAAGGATATCGATCTGCTGGTTTCCATCGATTTGTATAACGGGCTCGGCCGCCGGATCACGGGTTTGGAGGATGTCGTGGAATTCGACATGCAGCGTCAGTTCGAAACCATCACCTGGGCTCTGCGGCATGTGGGGGTTTCGCGTGGCGCACCTCCATTCAAAGTCGAGTTGTTCGAGATGTTCAACGATCCCTTCGTGGAGTCCGAGTTTTCGAGGCGACGCAAAAAACATGTCCCCCTGCTCAATCGCCACGAGGAAGGCTTGCCATCGCCACGGCCAGCCATTACTTGCGCTGCCTCATGGCCAGCATCGGTTCGATTTCCCTCCCCCAAAACGGCTACGACGCCGTGATTTTCGATTGCGACGGCACGCTCGTCGATTCCATGCCCGCGCATTTCGAGGCATGGTGCGAGGCGCTCGCCATCCATGGCGCGGGTGGGATTTTCAAGGAGGATGTGTTTTTCGCGATGGGCGGACGGCCGACCCGCGACATCGTGGTGGAACTCAATGACGAATATGATCTCAAGCTTGATCCCGCAGCGGTGGCCTTCGCCAAGCGTGAGTCGTTCCTCAAGCGGATCAAGAGCGTGACGCTCATCGATGAAGTGGCGGATTTCGCCCGCTCGCTGCGTGGCAAGGTGCCGATGGCCGTGGCCAGCGGCGGCTCGCGCATGGTGGTGGAAAAAACGCTGTGCGCCGTGGGCATTTCCGATTGGTTCGACGAAGTCGTGACCGCCGACGATGTGAAGGAGGGAAAACCCGCGCCCGATATCTATCTTCATGCCGCGCGCCTGCTGGCGGTGACGCCCGCGCGCTGCCTGGCGCTCGAGGACGCGCCGGCCGGCATCCTGTCCGCGCAAAACGCCGGCATGCAGGTCATCGCCGTGCCCTCGCCGCTCAGTTCCTCGCAGTGCTGAGCCGCGGGAAGTGTCACTCGCCGGCGTAGAGGATGCGGCCACAATCCTCGCAGCGCGTGAGTTCCTTGCCGTTTTGCACGGCCACCACTGTCGAGGCTATGAGTTTCATGTGGCAGCCTCCGCATTTGCCATCATGCAGCGGTGCGATGGCCAGCCCGGCCTTGGTTTTCATCAGTCGCTCGTAAAGAGGCAGGACCTCGCTGGAAACCTCTTTGGCGAGACGACCGCGCTCGACGGAAACCTCGGTGCGCTCCACTTCCAGCCGCTCACGGCGCGTCCGGATGCCGGCGAGTTCCTCGTCCACCATGGTGCGCGATTTCGCCAGGGCCGCCTCGGCGGCTTTCTGCGCGGCGCGGTGGCCATCCATCTCCTCCATCAGCTCAAGCTCCTTGGTTTCGAGGACGTCCACTTCCTTTTCGTAGCGGGTGATCTCGTGGCCGAGCGCCTGGTATTCCTCATTCTTGCGGGTCTCGAACTGCTGCGTCTTGAGCCGCTGGATGGTGGTCCGGCGGGTGCCTGCGTCCAGCTCCAGCCGCTTGAGCCGCAGGCCGCAGTCCGTCAGCGCATCGTGGCATTTCTTTACCGCGGCTTCATCGGCGGCGAGCTTCGCCTTGGCGCGCGCTTCGTCCTGCGGCAGCCGGTCGAGATCTTTCGCGAGGCTGAGAAGGCGGCGGTCGCGATCCTGGAGGACCATCATGGCGCGTAGCTCCGGTAACATGAGGTTTGCCTATCGGCCCGCCATGCCGCAGACAAGCAATATGCTTGTGCATTTCGGCATGGCTTGCCGGGCAGGCGCAACCGGACCATGCTCCGTGCCGTGCGTCTCAAATTAATCATCGCCTACGACGGCCGACCCTACAACGGCTGGCAATCCCAAGCCTGCGGCAACACGGTGCAGGATTTGCTCCACCGCGCGCTGGAGGAGGTGGCGAAGCGCCCGCTGCGTCTGCATGGATCCGGCCGCACCGACACCGGCGTCCACGCGCTCGGACAAACGGCGCACTTCGACGCACCGGACGATCTTTCCTTGAACCCGTTCAACTGGGTGCCTGCGCTGAATTGCAAGCTGCCCGAGACTATCCGTGTCATGGCCTGCGAGGAGGTGGCTGCGGATTTCCATAGCCGCTTTTCCGCCAGCGGGAAAATCTACCACTACGACATTTGCACCGATCCGGTGCTGCCGCCGCTCAAGGCCGGGCTCGCCTGGCATCTGCCGCGCCTGCTCGACGCCAGCGCCCTGCACGAAGCGCTCGCCCTGTTCACCGGCCGCCATGATTTCCACGCCTTCGCCGCATACCGCGGCAACGAAGCACCCGATATGGATTGGCACCGCAACATCCATCGTGCCGACCTCCAAACGCTGGCGGACGGCTACCGCATCACCTTCGTCGGCGACGGATTCCTCTACAAAATGGTGCGCCTCATCACCGGCGCGGCGGTCCACGCCGCCCAAGGCCGCATGCGCATGGAAGCTCTCGCCGCCCTGCTCGACCAGCCACCCGGCCTGCCCCACGGCAAGGCACCGAACTGCGCCCCGGCCGGCGGGCTCTACCTCCAGCAGGTGCTTTACCCGGCCCCGTGAAGACGAAAATCGCGGAATAAAATCACCTCCGCCATTCTCCTATGCCGGCATTTATGAGTGAATTCGAGGAACTCGTCGACGCCCACTACAAGGCGCTGTTCCGCTTCGCGATGTCATTGTCCCGCGAAGAGGCCACCGCGTCCGACCTGGTGCAGGAAACGTTCTGCATCTGGGCCGAAAAAGGCGACCAGCTCCGCGACAAATCGAAGGCGAAAACCTGGCTCTTCACCACCCTGCACCGCGAATTCCTCAGCCACCGCCGCCGCGCCTCGCGCTACACCGACGAGCCGCTCGACGAGAAAACCACCGAGTCCACCCCCAGCCCGGAAGAGGACGCCGACCGCCAGCTCGACGGCCAGCGCGCCCTCGAATTACTCGGCGAACTCGACGAAATCTACCGCGCACCCATCACTTTGTTTTATCTTCAACAACACAGCTACAAGGACATCGCCGCCATTCTCGATGTGCCCATTGGAACCGTCATGTCCCGCCTCTCGCGCGGCAAGGAACTGCTGCGCGCCAAGATGACCGCCGGCCCCGCCAGCGCCCCGAAAAACATCCTCCGCCTGCAAGGCGATTCCCCGCTACAGAACCATGGATAAGGATCAGGCAAAATTCATCCTCCGCAGTTTCCGGCCCGACGGCGCGGATGCGGATGACCACGATTTTGCTGCGGCGCTCGCCTTGGCACTCGAAGACCGCGAACTCGGCGAATGGCTCGCCGATGAACGCGCGCTCGACGCCACCTTTGCCGCGGCGCTTGCATCCATCACCGTGCCCGAGTCCCTGCGCCGGGAGCTGCTCGACTGCCCCGCACACCACTGCAGCGCTTTTCCCCTGGCCGAGAGCGAGCACGATGCCGCAATGACCGGCGCACTGGCAAGCATCCAGCCGCCCGCCCGCCTGCGTGCGGAAATCCTCACCGCCATGCAC
>JALRFY010000103.1 GCA_023253625.1 Akkermansiaceae bacterium
GCGAAGCACAACAAAACCGCGCCGATGTGGAAATGGGACTGAAGACCCTCTCGGATCATTTCAACGAACAAGGTGCCGACTTCGGTGAGGAAATCGAACGCCGTGCCAGCGATGCGAAACTCATTCTCGAAACCGCCGAGAAACACGGCGTGCCGGTGGAAATGCTGTGGAAACCGAATGGCGGACAGGGAGCAGGCGCAAATGTTGCAAAAGTTGCAGCTCCTGCGGCGATTTGAGCGGGAAAAGCCCTTGACAACCCAGGATGCGGTCAGTTAAGCGTCTTAGCGTCTATGAGATTCTCAACGTTTCTACCCCTTGCGGTCAGCGCCGCCGTCATCACTTCAGCCAGCGCCACCGTCACCATCGATTGGGTGTCGGTGGGCAACGCCGGCAACGCGGCCGATCCATCCACCGGTTACGGCGCGGTCGGCTACAACTACCAGATCGGCAAATACGAGGTGACCAACGCGCAGTATGGCGTGTTCCTCAATGCCAAGGCATCCACGGACAACTACGGTCTCTACAACACGGAGATGGCATTCTACGGCATCACGCGCAGTGGTTCCAGTGGCAGCTTTACGTATTCGGTGACGGAGGCTCTGGCCAACCGCCCAGTGGTGTATGTCTCTTGGTTCGATGCCGCCCGCTTTTCCAACTGGCTGGCGAATGGTCAGGGCAGTGGTGATAGGGAAACGGGTTCCTACACTTTCAATAATTCAGAAACCAGCGGGACCAATTTTACCGCCAATCCCGGGGCGCAGGTTTACATCCCAACTGAGAACGAGTGGTATAAGGCCGCCTACTACAGAGGCGCGACCTATTCGCTCTATCCGAACGGCGAGAACGTCGATGACGCGTTCACCGCGGCTGATGGGAACATTAGCTCTTCAGCATCGACAAATGTTGGGACCTATAGCAGCGACCCGAGCTTCTACGGCACCTTCGACCAAGGAGGCAACGTCTTCGAATGGACCGATGCGGTCTCCCCCGGCGGCTTAGATCGCATGATACGCGGGGGCTCCTGGGAATACGGCGCGAACCTAGTGAAGTCCTCGTACCGCGGCGACTTCTTGCCGACGGACGAGAGCTTTTCTGTCGGGTTCCGCGTCGCCGCCATCCCTGAACCGAGCGGACTGGTCCTGACGGTGTTGATCGGCGCGGGATTCGTCTGCCACCGGAGAAGGTGAGTCTTCCCTTTGAACCTTTATCCCTCTGTCCTTTAATCTGTAGCGGCGGTCTATGACCGTCGCTATTTCTCGACGAACGAACCAGTCGCAGGGAAAGCGAGCGACGATCATAGACCGCCGCTACAGCTCCCCACCGCCGCAGGCGGTCGAAAATTTTTTCGTTCAAAATGAAGCCTCCCGGAACGGACATGCCGATCGTCGTCACAAAGTGAGATGGCTACGCCAAGTGGATTCTGGAGCGGGTGGAGGGTTTTCCGAAGAGCCAGCGTTTCATTTCCGGCCAGCGGCTGTCCAACCACGTCATGGATGTGCTGGAATTGCTGGTAAAGGCAAGCTACGCCCGCGAGAACAAGGCGGATCTGCTGCGTCAGGCCAATGAAAGCATCGAGATGACGCGCTGGATCGTCCGCATGGCGCACGATCCGGAAACTGCTCGCTCCAAGGCAGTTCGAGTTCAGCGCGGTGGCCCTCAATGAATGCGGAAGAATGGTAGGCGGCTGGCTGCGGCAACGTGGCGGCGATCACCGGTCGTCGTGCCGTGTGCAAGCTCATCCTCGACAAGTTTCATTCCCTGATCCATGTTCCCCTCATGATTTTCAGCGCCGTCATCACCGAAGCCGAAGAAGGCGGCTATGTAGCCTTCAACCCGGAAACCGGAACCACCACCCAAGGCGAGTCCTTCGACGAGGCCATGGCCAACCTGCGCGAGGCCACGGAACTTTACCTGGAAGTATTTCCGATGAAATCCAAGTCCCCAGCCGTGCTTACCTGTTTTGAACTCAGTCATGCCCAAGCTGCCAGTTGTTAGTGGGAAAGAATGCCGCAAGGCGCTTGGCAAACTCGGATTCGAAGAAGCCCGCCAGCGCGGTAGTCATGTGGTGATGAAGCGGGACGAGTCTGGCTGCGTCGTCCCCATGCATGGTGAGATCAAAACAGGCACCTTATCCGGAATTCTCAAACAGGCAGGCGTGAGCGTGGAAAAATTCATCGAGGCGCTGGGCCGGTGAAATCCCGCAAACACCTCTTCCCCCAAGTCTGCGCGGTGGAAAATGGGATGGCCGCCGCCCGCACGGCCATGCAGGGCAAGCTGTCCGGCTCAAGCGCCACCCGTTTCCACGGCCACTGGGAAACCCACGCCGTAGCACTGGCGGAGGAACTCGCCACCGGCACTTGGCAGCCGGGACCCTACACCTACTTCGACATCCACGAGCCGAAGCTCCGTAGGGTGGCCGCCGCGCCATTTCGGGACCGGGTGGTCCACCATGCCCGGTCCGGATCATATCCGTCATAGATTTGCCCACTATGACGGATATGAATGAAGTGAACAGGGTCAGTGATTGTGATCTACGGCGAAAGAATAGAATCAAAGTTCCTTCGTCGGGAGCGGTGACGCTCCGGGGCTGGCGCTTTCCTTCCTCACGTATTCCTGGTCCTCTTGGGAGAGGGAGTCGATCGGTAGCTCGCGGATGCCGCCATTGCGCAGGCGGACCTTCACCCGGCCGGATGCGGGATCGAAGGCCACGAGACTGGCTTCGATCGACTTGCTGCGGTCGGAGTTGTGGAAGGCGCGGAGCTGGGCGGACGCGGGTTGCGCCAGGCGGCTGCCTTGCGCGCTTCCTGCGTTCTCGCCGGCACGGCCGTGAACCCGGAGCTTGGGCGTGGAGAAACTGTAGATGAACGCGACTGCCGCGGTGGTGTGATTGCGGATGTTGTCGCGGTAATAGGAATAGTCCGCGTAGTCGCGGCCGGGGAGGATGACATAGGAGTCGCTGCCATGGCAGCGCGCCAGGTTGAACCAGGCCTTGTAATAGTTGCTGATCTTCTTCTTGAGTCTTGCGTCATCGGAGGCATAGACGCCCGCCAAACCCCAGGTGAAGCCCATCAGCGCGCACGCGTGACCGTCGGTCATGTCCTTGTAGGCGGCGTCGATGTTGGAGAGGTGGAGTTTCATCCGCTTCCCGGCGTCCTTGCGGTCCGGAGACAATTTGTAAACGAGGTATCCGAGGCCGGACTTGTGCGAGAAACCGTTGTTGGTGTTCGCCTGCCATCCGGCGGTGTCCACCGGACCGTTGTTGAGAGTGAACTCGCCGCCATAGGCGATGCGGCCGGCCTGGGTGGTGCCGTTTTCAAAGAAGTTGAAACCCTCCTCGAGGCCCGGGTGCTCCGGTTCGATCCCGCACTGTCTGCCAAGCTGCCAGGTCATGATGGCCAGGGCGGTGGGCCACTGCATCGGGCCGTAACCGCCGCCGCCGCGCTCGACGATTTCGTGATAGGGGGCATGGCCGAATCCGCCCACGTAGAGCGCCTGGTGCCGGTCCAGCGTCTGCTGGTCGACGTCTCTTTTCATATCGCTGACTTTCCAGTGCCGGATGTCCCCCTGCCACTGGGCGCGGCGAAGCTGTTCCGTGGTGGTTCGCAGTGTTTTCAGAGCCGACTTGTCACCTGTCAGCAGATGGTATTCCGCCAGGGTGATGCCTTGGAATCCGAGATGCCATGACCACGTGCTGTTGTCGTAGGGATGGTTCCAGTCCTTGGCCATGCGCTTGCCGGCGGCGAGCACACGTGGCTCGTCCGAGCTGAGCAATGCCAGCGTGGCCACGCAGCGTCCCTGGGAACTGAGTTCTCCGGGGTGGTCCATCAGGTATTTGTAGGCCCGGTCCCGCAGGATGGCGGTTTTTTCGCAATTGACCGGGAAGGTGTCGGCAAAGCGGCCGAGTTTTTCGAGTTGGACATCCACTGTCAGGTTCTCCCCGCCGCGTTTCACCATGAGTTTCAATACGCCATCGGTGCCTTCGCTGTCCTCGATGGCCAGTCCGAGATCCTGCAAGGGTCCCTCCAATCCATGATTGCCGCCTCCGAAAGTGTGCGCGGAAAACCTTTTGCCGTTGGCGCCCACCACCTCGTCATCCAGTTCCAGGACGCCGGCCGCCGGGGATTTGCGGAAAATGTGTTTCACGACATACGAGCGCTCCTTGAGGATGCCCCGTGCGCCGGTGGGCCCCATGTTCACCAGGAATCCCGGCACTTCGGCGTCGGGGCCGTTCTCGCACGGCTTGGTCCAGCGCCCTTGGTTGTCTTCATCCTTCAGCGCAAGAGCATGAAAGGTCGTGCCGAGAAAAAGCGCCGTGCACAGGATGATTTGATTCAGAAGGACGATGGGTTGGTGGGATTTCATGTCAGGAGACCAAGTTGAGTTTTTTTCCAACACCACAAATACGCGGAGGTCTCGTGTTTTCTGGTGGAAAATCCGTGTGGCGGCCGAAAACGCCACGGAGATTGAAATTATTCCTGCACCCTGAGAAATTCCTCCCCTCCGAGATTGACTGGCGGGGCGCGGTGAACTTGAGTGTTTTTCACGTTTTACAATCCAATTCCATGACCCCAGCCACGCGCGGATTCCGCGAGATGAAATCAGTGGTCGTCCGCTTTGCCGGTGACTCCGGCGACGGCATGCAGATCGTCGGCGAGCGCTTTACCGACACCAGTGTCACTGTTCCGAATGCGATCGCGACCTTCCCGGACTTCCCGGCGGAGATCCGCGCCCCGGTGGGCACCATCGCCGGGGTTTCCGCGTTCCAAGTCCATTTCGGCAGCCAGACGGTGCTGACGCCGGGTGACGAGCCGGATTCGCTGGTGGCGATGAATCCGGCCGCGCTGGCCGTGCATCTGGGTGATCTGGCCGAGGGCGGTCTGCTGATCGCGAACTCCGCCGCCTTCACCGAGGAAAACCTCAAGATGGCCGGCTACGGGAGCAACCCGCTCGAAGATCCGGAATTGCAGAAAAAATATGACCTATTGTCGCTGGACATCACCGGGCTGGCTGTGGAGGCGTTGAAAGACAGCTCTCTGAGCCACCGCGACAAACTGCGGACGAAGAATTTCTTCGCCCTCGGATTCACCTACTGGGTCTATGGCCGGCCGCTCGAACCGACGATCCAATTCATCAACGACAAGTGGGCGAAGAAGCTGCCGGACGTTGCCGACGCAAACATCCGCGTGCTCAAGGCCGGTTATTTCCTCGGCGAGACCATGGAGACCACGCGCAATCGCTACATGGTCGCCCGTGCCGAGGTGGAGCCCGGCACCTACCGCAAGATTTCCGGCAACGATGCGATCGCGCTCGGTTTGATCGCCGGCGCGAAAAAAGCCGGCCGCGAGCTGCTTTTCTCGGGCTATCCCATCACCCCGGCGTCGTCGATTCTTGAGGCACTCGCTGGTTTCAAGCACTACGGCGTGAAAACCGTGCAGGCCGAGGACGAGATCGCCGCCATCGGTGTGGCGCTTGGCGCAAGTTTTGCCGGCCAGATCGGTGTCACCGGCACCAGCGGCCCGGGCATGTGCCTGAAGAGCGAGTTCATCGGCCTCGCCACCTCCACCGAGCTGCCGCTCGTCATCGTCAACGTCCAGCGTGGCGGCCCCAGCACCGGTCTGCCGACCAAGACCGAGCAGTCCGACCTGCTGCAGGCGCTCTACGGCCGCCACGGCGAGAGCCCGCTGCCAGTGGTGGCGGCGAATTCGCCGTCCGATTGTTTCCGCGCGGCCTTCGAGGCGGTGCGCATCGCGCTCGAGTATTCGACGCCGGTGATCCTGTTGTCAGACGGCTATCTGGCCAATGGCTCCGAGCCGTGGAAAATCCCGGATGAAAGCTCGCTGCCGGAAATCCACAAGCCCTTCGCCGATCCCTCACAGCCCTACGTTACCTTCGCCCGCGATCCGGAAACGCTCGCCCGCACCCAAGCCATTCCCGGCCAGCCGGGGCTCGAACACCGCATCGGCGGACTTGAGAAGAACGAGAAGGGCGGCATCAGCTACGAGCCGGAAAACCATGCGGAAATGACCCGCCTGCGCGCGGCGAAAGTGGCGGCCGTCGCGAAATCGATCCCGCCCCTCAATGTGACCGGTGAAAGGACCGGCAAGCTGCTCGTGGTCGGCTGGGGCGGCACGCACGGCGCCATCACCTCCGCCGTCGCTTCGCTGCGGGCGGAGGGCTACGAGGTCAGCAGCACCAATATCCGCTACCTCAACCCGCTGCCGCCGGACCTCGGCGCGCTGCTTGCGGGCTTCGACAAGGTGCTGGTGCCGGAACTCAATTCCGGCCAGCTCGCGCTGATCCTCCGCGCCAGGTATCTCGTCGATGCCGTTTCCATGAACAAGATCATGGGCCGCCCGTTCCGTGTGAACGAACTCCGCGAGCGCATCCTGCAACTCCTCAACGACTGATCTCCATGGCCACCGAAACCCAGACTCCTGCCGCCCCGGCGCTTTCCCGCAAGGACTTCGTCACACCCAACGACGTCCGCTGGTGCCCGGGCTGCGGCGATTACGCCATCCTCAACTCGCTCCAGCGCACCTTGCCGGAACTCGGGGTGCCGCGCGAAAACTTCGTGATCATCTCGGGCATCGGCTGCTCCAGCCGGTTTCCTTATTACATGCAGACCTATGGTTTCCACACCATCCACGGCCGCGCGCCGACCGTGGCGACGGGCGTGAAGGTCGCCAATCCGGACTTGTCCGTCTGGCTCGTCACCGGCGATGGCGACGGCCTGAGCATCGGTGGCACCCACCTGCTCCACCTGCTGCGGCGCAATCTCGATGTCACCGTCCTGCTTTTCAACAACCGCATCTACGGCCTGACCAAAGGCCAATACAGCCCGACCTCGCCCGAAGGCACCCGGACCAAGACCACGCCCGGCGGCTCGGTGGATCACCCGATCAATCCGCTGCTTTTCGCGCTCGGCGCCGAAGCCACCTTCATCGCCCGCACGCTCGACAACAACCCGAAGCACATGGTCGAGACTTTCAAGGCCGCGCATGAGCACAAAGGGGTGTCGTTCGTCGAGATCTTCCAGAACTGTGTGATCTTCAATGACGGCGCGTGGGATGCGGTGTATGCCAAGGAAAACCGCAACGAACAGATGCTCTTCCTCGAAGCCGGCAAGCCACTTTTGTTCGGAAAGGACAAGCAGAAGGGCATCCGCCTCAACGGCCTCACGCCGGAAATCTGTGATGCCACCGCGCCCGATGTGCTCATTCACCAGCCGGACCACGCCAGTCCGCTCTATTCCCAGATGCTCGCCAACATGACCTTGCCGGACTTCCCGACGCCGGTCGGCGTAGTCCGCAGCATCCAGCGGCCGTCCTACGAGCAGCAGATCCATGGCCAGGTGCTCGCTGCACAGGAAAAACTCGGCGGCGGCACATGGCAGGAGCTGCTCCACGGATCTTCCACCTGGACGGTGGAATAGCGATATACCACCTCTCCGGCCATGCCTCGCTTGCTTCTGCCATTCGTCCTGCTGCTTGCGGCTGCTGTGCCAGCTGCGGCGAAGGAGCAGCCCAACATCCTCTTCATCTACCTCGATGATTTGGGTTGGAAGGATACCGGATTCATGGGCTCGGACTTCTACGAGACACCGCACCTCGACGCGCTTGCCGCCAGTGGCATGGTATTCACCGATGCCTACTCGAACGCCTCGAACTGCGCCCCGGCACGCGCCTGCCTGTTGAGTGGTCAATACACGCCGCGCCACCGGATTTTCAATGTTGGCACCAGGCCCCGCGGCAAGCCCGCCCACCGGCGGCTCATGGTCGAGCCCGGCACCAGCGTGCTCGACGAAAAGATCGTCACTTGGGCCGAGGTGCTCAAAAGCGCCGGATACCGCACCGGGATGTTCGGTAAATGGCACTTGGGGGGAAACCCGGCCAGCCAGGGATTCGACGTCGCCATCCAATACCAGCAACTGAGCAAAGTTGGACACTACCTGCCAGATGGCAGTTATCTCGCCGATGCCCTCACGGACAAGACCATCGAGTTCATCAAGGGCAACAAGGATGCCCCGTGGTGCGCATATCTCGCCCACTTTGGCGTGCACACGCCGTTGCAGCCGAAAAAAGGACTGCTGCCGAAATACCAGGCCAAGAAACCCGGCAAGCTCCACCATGATGTTGTCATGGCCACCATGATCCAGGCCGTTGATGACAGCGTGGGCCGCCTTCTCGCGGAACTCGAACGGCTCGGCGAACGCGAAAACACGGTGATCGTTTTCTCCTCGGACAACGGCGGCTACGGCCCCGCCACCGACATGGATCCGCTCTGGGGCTACAAGGGCACCTATTTCGAGGGCGGGATCCGCGTCCCGCTCTTCATCAATTGGCCGGGCGTTGTCGCGCCGGGAAAACGCTCCAGCGAACCGGTCATCGGCGTCGATCTCCATCCCACCCTCTGCGAAATTGCCGGTGCGCCGCCGCCGGACCAGCCTGCCGATGGTCGCAGCTTGCTGCCGCTGCTGAAGGGCGAGGTCGAAACATTCGGCGTGCGGCCCATCTACTGGCATTTCCCGGCCTATCTGGAAAGCTACAGCGTCTTCGACGAGCAGCGCGACCCGCTGTTCCGTTCACGCCCCGTGGCCGCGGTCCGCAGCGGCGACTACAAGTTGATGGAATACTACGAGGACGGCCACATCGCGCTCCACAACCTCAAGGACGACATCCGCGAACGCCGCAACCTCGCCACGGAGATGCCGCAGAAACGCGACGAACTGCTGCGCATCCTGCATCAATGGCAGGACGAAACCGGCGCGGAACGCCCGGGCAGGCTCAACCCGGAATTCGACGAAGCAGCGGAAAAAGAAGCGGTGCGGGCGCTCAGCGAGTGAGCTTCAGCCGCAGGAACCGCTGCGGCCGATGCCGGAAGATCAATCCGGCTTCACTTCGCGGGCCTCGCCGTCGTTTTCGATGATGGTAAACTGGCTGCCGGTCTTTCTGGCGCTCTCTTTCATCGAATCCCGCGCCTTCGCCTCCATCATCGCGACGGTGCTCACCACGGTGCCCTTCGAGCGGGCCTTGGAAATGATGCGGCGTGTCTCGCCCTGCATATTTTTCTCCGTCTGGACTTCCTCCTCCGGCAAATCGGCCCGGTAGGTCATGACGAAAATCCCGCATCGCCGGATCGATTTCATCCCCAACCGTGGTTTTGATTGCATGGCGCACGGCTTGCCGGAACAGTCGCCGCGTCCGGAGTCACTACCGCCATGATCGTCATCGCCGTCGCCAACCAGAAAGGGGGTGTGGGAAAAACCACCACCGCCCTGAACCTGTCCGCCGGTCTGGCCATGCGCGGGCAGCGTGTGCTGCTCGTCGATCTGGATCCCCAGGCAAATTGTACCAGCGGCCTCGCCATCGAGCCGCCTGAGGGCGGCAGCATGTATCCGGTATTGATGGGCGAATCGACCGTGCACCAACGCATCTTGCCGACCGGCCGCGAGAACCTCTCGCTGGTGCCCTCGGAAATGGACCTCGCCGGCGTGGAAATCGAACTCGCCCGCAGCGACGACCACCTCACCCGCCTGCGCGGCATCCTCCAAGGGCTCAAGCCGAACGATCTTTTCGAATACTGCATTCTCGACACCCCGCCATCGCTGGGCGTCCTGATGACCTCCGCGCTCGCCGCCGCCGACGAAATCCTCATCCCGCTCCAATGCGAGTGGTTCGGCCTCGAAGGACTGGCAAAAATCGTCCACGTCATCGACCAGATCCGCGATGCAGGAGCCAATCCCGACTTGTGCTTGGAAGGTATCGTCATGACCATGTTCGACGGCCGCACCCTGCTCTCGCGGCAGGTCGTCGAGGAGGTTTCCAACTATTTCCCCGAGCAAATCTACCGCACCCACATCCCGCGCACCATCCGCATCGGTGAGGCCCCCAGCCACGGCAAAACCATCTTCGAGCACGACCCGGCCGGCCACGGTGCCCAAGCCTATGGCGCACTCGCCGATGAATTCCTCACCCGCCATGCCGCCCGCGGGCCGCTGCTGGCGGAAAGTTGATCATTCATTCGCTCCGACGGTCATAGACCGCCGCTACAAGACTCCCATGCTCGCCAAACGCATCATACCCTGCCTCGACGTGACCGACGGCCGCGTGGTCAAGGGCGTGAATTTCGTCGATCTCATCGACGCCGGCGATCCGGTGGAGTGCGCGATGGCCTATAACGCGCAGGAGGCGGATGAACTGGTCTTTCTCGACATCACCGCCTCCTCCGATGGACGCCAGACCATGGTCGATGTCGTGCGACGCACCGCCGAGCGCTGCTTCATGCCCGTCACCGTCGGCGGCGGCATCCGCAAGGTCGAGGACATGCGCGAGATGCTTCTCGCCGGAGCCGACAAGGTCGGCGTCAACACCGCCGCCGTGAACGATCCCGAACTCGTCTCCGCCGGATCGAAGGCCTTCGGTGCCCAGTGTATCGTCGTCGCGATCGACGCGAAGCGGAAAGCCGACGGCACCGGTTGGGAGGTCTACACCCACGGCGGACGCACTCCCACCGGACGCGACGCCGTCGCATGGGCGAAGGAGGTCTACGAACGCGGAGCCGGCGAAATCCTTCTCACGAGCATGGACGCCGACGGCACCAAGGCCGGCTACGACATCGCCCTCACCGCCGCCATCAGCGCCGCCGTGCCCATTCCCGTGATCGCCAGCGGAGGCGCGGGGAATCTCGATCACATGGTAGAGGTGCTCGACCGGGGCAAGGCCGACGCCGTCCTCGCCGCCAGCATTTTCCACTTCGGCGAATACACCGTCGCCGATGTGAAGGAGTATCTCGGAAAACACGGCGTGCCGGTGCGGCCGGCGGTGGGGTGAGGAACAAAACCCTACTAGAACTTGGAGGATTCGAATCGGGAGAATGTGATGAACCTGTCCAACTCCGTCATCGAAATCGATTCAACGTTGCTTGAGAGAGTGGATTCCCTCGTCGCGCGAAAGCTTTTTCGCAATCGTGCCGAGGTTTTCCAAAGCGCCATCGCCGCATTGGTCGAACGTCTTGATGAAGAATCCTTCGCGTGCGAATGCGAGAAACTCGATGCAGGACGGGAACAGAATTTCGCCGACATCGGTTTGAAATCGGACTTCGTCACATGGCCGGAGTACTGAGACGATTTGATCGCTTTTCACCAAACCGCCATCCCGCGGTAACCAATCGGTAACACGGATCGGGGAGGATGGGCTCGTCGAAACCCTTCGTTGCGGACGCGATCGTCCGGGCAACGGGGAGCTTCGGCGAGAAAACCGAATCCATCCCCATCCATGAAGACCCGCCTGCTCCCGCCCGCTCCGATCCGCCACAACCGCGCCTTCACCCTCATCGAACTGCTCACCGTCACCGCGATCATCGCGGTGCTCTCGGCCGCGATCTTCCCCGGGGTGAAAGCCTCGATGCGCAATGCCCAGATGAATGCGGCGATGCAGAACGCGCGGCAGATCTCCGTCTCGCTCCGGAATTACGCCGCCGACTTCGAAGGCATGTTCCCCGCGGCCTTCGATCCGAAAACCGAGGAGGAATACTCGAACTCGAACGAGGTCTTCCGGAATCTGTTTCCGCAATACATCGACACCGAGCGCGTCTTCGCCGTCACCGGCAGCGCGTGGGGTGGACGTGCCGACGGCCGCATCGACGACGAAAACGAGATCCTCGAGCCCGGCGAAAACCACTGGGCCTACGTCGCCGGACTCACCGACACCTCGCGCAGCGACTGGCCCCTCCTCGTCGATGGCAGCAACGGCGAAGGCGGCTACGGCTCCGTGAAGACCGAAAAAGGCGGCCTCTGGGAAGGAGGCAAAGCCATCGTCGTCCGCGTCGGCGGCAGCGCCGAGACCGTGCGGCTCGAGGGCGATGACGGCGACCGCTACCTGCCCCGCTACGGCTATCCCGAAGACAACGCCCTCGACCTCGAAGCCTACATGGGAGACGGACCGAAGTTCCTCGATCCGGCCGAGTGAAAAATTCCATTCGGTCGCGATTCGCCTTCCCATCCACACGGCCTTTTTGTTAGACTCCGCGTCATGAAGGGCAGCAGCATGTGGCTGAGCCGACGCCAGGTCCGCTGGCTCATCGTGCTGCTTGCCCTCCTGCCCCTCCTTCCGGCGATCGTGGCGATGCGCCTCGCGATCGACAACGCTCTCCGCGAGCGCGACGAGGCCATCGCGGAGGAGACGCGGATCTACCGAGATCAGTTGATCTACCTCGTCACCCGCACCTCGCTCAATGCCAGACCGGAGGCGGACGGAGCCCTGCTCTTCTCCCAGCTTCAGCGCATCTTCGGGGAAGAGGCGACCGTGCAACTGCTCGACCCTTCCTCGGAGAATGTCTGGGCGCATGGCCGCACTCCATCGGACGACGCCATCAGCATGGTCATCCAGGAGGGCGTCTACACCGGCTGGACCGTCCTCCTCGACCGCGTCGTCGATCTGCCCGAATACATCCGCGAGGCGAAAGTCAACGCCTGGGCCCGCGCCAGCGCGTGGGCCTGCGGGGTCGCCCTCGTCGCCGCGCTCGTGTGGTTCGCGGTGCACCGCGGCCTGCAGGTCGACGATCTCCGCAGCGATCTCCTCACCACCGTCTCGCACGAGATGAAAACGCCCCTCGCCTCGATGCGCATCCTCCTCGAAACCCTCGCCGACGATCAGGACGGCATGATCCACCTCGACGACGCGAAGCGGCGCGACTACCTCGACCTCACCTTGCGGGAAAACCGCCGCCTCACCCGCCTGGCCGAGGATTTCCTCACCTTCGCCCGTCTCGAGCGCGGAGAACTCAAGCTGCGCCATGTCGTCTGCGATCTCGACGGGATCATCGACCAAGTCCTCACCGAACTCGCGCCGACCGTTGAAGCAGCGGGTGCCAACGTCTCCCACGGTCCAACCGATCGCCGCGTCTGGGGAGATCCCGAAGCCATCACCTCGATCGTCCGCAACCTCGTCGAGAACGCGTTGAAATACGGCATCGGTGCCGACGGGGTTTCCGAAATCCACCTCTCGATCGAACCCTCTTCAATGCCCGACCATACCCTCTTGGTCGTCGCCGACCACGGTCCCGGCATCGCCCCGGCTCATCAGCGCGCCATTTTCCGCCGCTTCTTCCGCATCGACGACCGGCTTTCGAATTCGGGGTCCGGCGTGGGGCTCGGACTCGCCATCTGCCGCCACTTCGCGAAGAAGATGAAAGGCCGGATCGACTGGGAACCGAATCCCGGAGGCGGCAGCCGTTTTGTCGTGAGACTCCGCTCCGCTGAATCACGACCTTCGCGAACGAACCTACCCGAAACCCCGGAACCCGCCCTGACATGACCACCCATCACCTCCTCATCGTCGAGGACGATCCCGCGCTCCTCCGCGGGGTCGCCGACAACTTCGCCGCCCGCGGCTACCACGTCGAGACCGCGAGCGACGGCGAACGCGGACTTGAGAAAGCACGGCGTCTGAAACTCGATCTCGCGATTCTCGACGTGATGCTGCCACGTATCAACGGTTACGAGATCTGCCGCAACCTCAGGCACGAGGGATCGTCCCTGCCCGTCGTGTTCATGACCGCGAAGGGCGAGGAAAGCGACGTCCTCCTCGGACTCGGCCTCGGAGCCGATGACTACGTGCGCAAACCCTTCGGCATCCGCGAACTCCTCGCCCGCGTCGAAGCCGTCCTGCGGCGTGCCGAGGCACGCGACCCGAAGAGCGGCGACCCCGGTGAAGTCGAATTCCGTTTCGGCGACTTCGTCCTCGACCGATTCTCACGCTCCCTCCGCCGGATCAGCGGCGAGGAGATCGAGCTTTCCCCCAAGGAATACGGCCTGCTCGATTTCTTCTGCCAGCGCGCCGGCCGCGCCCTCAGTCGCGACGAAATCATGGACGAAGTCTGGGGTTATGATTCCCGAGTCACGAGCCGCAGCATCGACCGTTTCGTGACGAACCTGCGGAAGAAGATTGAGACAGATCCCGGGCATCCAAGAATCGAGACGATCCGCGAGTATGGGTATCGGTTCCGGGTGTGAGCGCTGCGCTGCGCCGATGGAGTGATGGAGTGATGCGAGCACTACTCCACTACTCCACTACTCCTGCTGCCGCTCCCGTCCCCCCTCACGCCAACGCCTCGCGGATGACATGCCCGTGCACGTCCGTGAGCCGGCGCTCCATCCCGTTGTGGTACCACGTGAGACGCTCGTGATCGATTCCTAACAAGTGCAGAATCGTCGCATGGAAATCGTAGACGGTGGAGATGTTCTCGACCGCCTTCCAGCCGAATTCATCCGTCGCCCCGTAGCTGAAGGGCGCCTTCACCCCCGCTCCCGCAAGCCAGCCGGTGAAGCCGGCGGGATTGTGGTCGCGACCGCTCGCGCCCTTCTGGAAGGTGGGCATCCGGCCGAACTCGGTGCACCAGACGACGAGCGTGTTTTCGAGAAGGCCACGCTGTTTCAAATCCTTGATCAAGGCGGCGGTCGGTTGGTCGAGGATGTGGGCGTGACCGGGATACTGCTCGTAGATCGACTTGTGGCCGTCCCAGTTGCCGACGCCCTCGCCCATCGCGTAGGCCCCGTTGAAAATCTGCACGAAGCGCACCCCGCGCTCGAGGAGACGACGCGCGAGGATGCAGTTTTTCGCGTAGCCGGCCCGCACCGCGTTCTGTGTGTCGTCGGCCCCGTACGCCTTCAACACATGGGCCGGTTCGTTCGCGAGATCGGTCAACTCCGGCACCGAGAGCTGCATGCGTGCGGCCAGTTCATAGCTCGCGATGCGCGCGGCGAGTTCGGAGTCGCCGGGGAATTGCTCGAGATGCCGGGCATTCAGCCGCTTGAGGAAATCGGAGGTATCGCGGTTCGCCGCCGGCGAGATTCCGGCGGGAGTGTCGAGATAGCGGATCGGCTTGGCCGCATTGAACGAGGTGCCCTGGAACTGCGCCGGGAGGAAGGCCGAGCCCCAGTTGTTCCCCGCCGCCTGCGGCAGGCCGCGCGGATCGGGAATGGAAACGAAGGCGGGCAGGCTGTCGTTGTCCGAGCCGAGCGCGTAGCTCGTCCACGCGCCCATCGAGGGATATCCCTCGAGCGTTTGCCCGGTGGACATGTAGGTCTCCCCGGGTCCGTGGGTGTTCGTCTTGCTCGTCAGTGAATGGATGAAACAGAGATCGTCGGCCAGCTCCGCGAGATTCGGGATCAGGTCGCTGATCATCTTGCCGCTCTGTCCGCGCGGCTTGAAGTCATACTTCGGCTTGATCAGATTCCCCTGCTCGCCCTGGAAAGTGACGATCTTCTGGTCCGACGGCATCGGGGTGTCGTGACGCTTGATCAACTCGGGTTTGTAGTCCCAGGTGTCGACGTGGCTGACCGCCCCCGAGCAGAAGATCACGAGGACATTCTGCGCCTTCGCCGGGAAATTGCCGTTCCTCGACGCATAGGGCTGCGCCGGATCGATCTGCGGACGGAAAGGACCCAGCTTCGAAGTCGAGGCGAGCAAGGAATCGCGCCCGAGCAACTGCGCCAGCGCGATCGATCCAAGACCGGTCGCCGACTGGCTGAGAAAACGACGCCGGTCAAGCAAGGTGCGTCCGGCGGCGGAGAGAGATTCGGCGGAGGGACGGGTCATGTTTGGAGAATACGGTAGAATTCCGACCACTGAAAACCCGTCTTTGCGGTGAGGCAAGGAAATTGTATACAATAATCTGGCCGCGACATTTGCCAAAAGGGAAGCATTCCGCTACCTTTTCAACACCATGGCCACTCTCGTCATCAAATCCTTCCC
>JALRFY010000114.1 GCA_023253625.1 Akkermansiaceae bacterium
AGCACGTGAAGAAAGCCAAAGGCAACGAAGGCTACAACGTCGCCACCGGCGAATTCGAGGACCTCATCAAGTCCGGTGTGGTGGACCCCACCAAGGTGACCCGCACCGCACTGCAGAATGCCGCTTCGATCTCCGGGCTCCTGCTCACCACCGAGGCCCTGATCACCGACATCCCCGAGCCGGAAAAAGCCGCTGCCGGTGGCCACGGCCACGACCACGGCATGGGTGGAATGATGTAAGCCATCCTGTAGCGGCGGTCTGTGACCGTCGGCTGCAATTCACAAAGCCGGATCCCGTTCGCCGGGATCCGGCTTTTTCATGCACTCTTGATTCCCACCTGCCCCGCGCCCAAGCTCCGCCGCATGTCCGCCGACGCCACGCCGATGATGAGCCAGTATCTGGCGATGCGGAAATCCCTCCCCGCCGATGTGTTGCTGCTGTTCCGGCTCGGCGATTTCTACGAAATGTTCTTCGAGGACGCCAAAACCGCCGCGCCGATCCTGAATGTCGCCCTTACCAAACGCGGCGGCACCCCCATGTGCGGCGTCCCCTACCATGCCGCGCAGGGATACATCGCCCGCCTGCTCAAGACCGGCAAACGCGTCGCCATCGCCGAGCAGACCTCCGAGCCCAAACCCGGCAAGCTCGTCGAGCGCGAGATCGCCCGCATCCTCTCGCCCGGCTCCATCGACGACCTCACCCTGCTCGACGACCAGCGGCCGAACTACCTCGCCGCCGTCTTCCGTCACGGGAAAAAAGAAGGGCTCGCGTGCGTGGACCACACCACCGGCGAGTTCACCATCGCCGAGTTCTCCGACCGCGGCCACTTGCTCGACGAAATCTCGCGCCTCGCGCCCTCCGAACTGCTCATCCCGGACCACCAGACCGCCGACTTCGGTGCCCTGAGAAACTGCATGGCCTACGACGGCTATTCTTTCCTACCCGAGCACGCCACCGGCCTGCTCAGGGACCACTTCAACGTCCACTCGCTCGATGGCTTCGGCTGCGCCGACCTCACCGCCGCCGCCGGAGCCGCCGGGGCCGTGCTGCATTATCTCATCCACTCACTGCGCCGCCCCTGCGAACACCTGCGGCCGCCGCGAGTGCGCGTAAACACCGACTTCGTCCTCATCGACGCCGCGTCCCAGCGCAACCTCGACCTCGTCGAGTCCCGCTCGGGAAAAAACCACACATTGCTCGGCGTGCTCGACCGCACCGCCACCCCGATGGGCGCGCGCCTCTTGCGCGACTGGATCCTCCACCCGCTGAGCGATCTCGCCATCCTGACAGCGCGCCAGGAAATTATCGCCGCGTTTCTCGCCGAACCCTTCCTGCTTTCCAAATGCCGCAATTCGCTCAAGGGCATCCGTGACATCGAGCGCACCACCTCCCGCCTCTCCCAAGGCTCCGGCAACGCCCGCGACCTCCAGTCCCTCGCCGTCTCCCTCTCCCACATCCCCGCGCTCAAGGAAGACCTCTCCTCACTTCTCACTTCCCACTCGTCACTTCTCACTCAGCTCCACGTCTTTCCAGACCTCACACAACTCCTCAGCACCGCCCTCGTCGATGAACCGCCCGCCCACCTTCGCGACGGCGGCATCATCCGCGACGGCTGGTCGGCCGAGCTCGACGAACTCCGCGAAGCCTCGCGCGGTGGCAAGGACTGGATTTCCCGCCTCCAGGAACAGGAACGCAGGCGCACCGGCATCGACTCGCTCAAGATCAAGTTCAACAACGTCTTCGGTTACTTCATCGAAATCACCGCGGCCAACCTCGACAAGGTGCCGGAGGACTACACGCGCAAGCAGACCATGGCCAACTGCGAGCGCTACATCACGCCGGCGCTCAAGGAGATGGAAAACAAGGTGCTCGGTGCCGAAGAGCGCGCCAAAAAACTCGAAGCCGAACTCTTCGCCGACCTCCGCACCCAAGTCGTCACCCATCTCCCCCGCCTGCAGGAAACCGCCGCCGCAGTGGCGGAAACCGATGTCCTCTGCGCGCTTGCCGAAACGGCGCAACTCCACCGCCACTGCCGGCCGCAACTCAACGAACAACGCGTGTTCAGCATCACCAACGGCCGCCACCCGGTGCTCGAACAAACGCTCACCGATACCAAATTCGTCCCCAACGACACCGAACTCGATCCGGAAACCGCGCGCCTGCAGATTCTAACAGGCCCGAACATGGCGGGAAAATCCACCTACATCCGCCAGATCGCGCTGATCGCCGTGATGGCCCAGATCGGTGCCTACGTCCCGGCCGATTCCGCCACGCTCGGCCTCGTGGACCGCATCTTCTGCCGCGTCGGCGCTTCCGACGACATCACCCGCGGCCAGTCCACCTTCATGGTCGAGATGAGCGAGACCGCGCTCATCCTCAACCACGCCACCGACCGCTCGCTGGTCGTTCTCGACGAGATCGGCCGCGGCACCGCCACCTTCGACGGCCTCTCGATCGCCTGGGCCGTGGCCGAGCACCTGCACGACTCCATCGGCTGCCGCACGCTCTTCGCCACCCATTACCACGAACTCACCGATCTCGCCGGGACCAAGTCCGCCGTCGCGAATTTCAACGTGGCCGTGCGGGAGTGGAACGAGGAGATCATTTTTCTCCACAAAATCCTGCCCGGCGCTGCGGACAAGAGTTATGGCATCCAGGTCGCGCGTTTGGCCGGCCTGCCGAAAGCTGTCGTCGAGCGCGCCAAGTCGATCCTCTCCCACCTCGAACTCCACTCGGTGAAACCCGAACACAAAAAACAAGGGCCGAAGGCCAAGAACACCGTGCAGGACGAGATGCCCCGCCCCGCCTCCCCGCAACTCGATTTGTTCGGGGACTTCTGAAAAAGTCCTGCCGAGAAGCAGGCACCTGTGGCCGGTCATACGATACCGATACACGAGTGAGATCTTCTCTCACATCCCACTCCCGCCGCGGCGCAAATATTTCTCGATTTCCACCGCGATGAAGGCAAACACGGCCACCCCGGCGATGCCGAGCCAGACGCCGGCGGCGAGAGGGACGGTCTGGAACAGGCGGTTCATCAGCGGCGAGTAGGTGAAGAACCCTTGCAGCAGGATCATCGTGGCCGCACCGGCGAGCGCGAACTTGTTGGAGAAAAGGCCCACCTGGAACAGCGGGTGGTGCAGCGAGCGGCAGGAAAACAGATAGACCGTCTCGACCATGACGATCGTGTTGATCACCGCGGTGCGCGCCTCGGCCACCGTATCGCCGGCGCGGGTGATCACATGGTGAAAAAGCCACAGGCCACCGCCCACAATGAAGAACGAAACGAGCAGTGTGCGGAGAATCAACGGCCCGGTCAGCAAGGGCCGCTCCGGATCACGTGGCGGCCGGTCCATCAGGCCGCTCTCCTTCGGCTCGAACACCAGCATCAGCCCAAGCAGCAGCGAGGTGGCCATGTTCACCCACAGAAGTTGCACGGGCAGCACCGGCAGGGTGACGCCCAGTACCACCGCCACCATGATGATGGCTCCCTCGCCGAGGTTGGTGGGCAAGGTCCAGACGATGAACTTGGTGAGGTTGTCGAACACGTGCCTCCCCTCCTCCACCGCGGCTTCGATCGAGGCGAAATTGTCGTCGGTGAGCACCATGTCGGCCGCGCCCTTGGCCACATCGGTGCCGGCGACACCCATCGCCACGCCGATGTCCGCCTGCTTGAGCGCGGGCGCATCGTTCACTCCATCGCCGGCCATGGCGACGACGCGGCCTTCCTGCTTCAGCCGCGCGACGACATCGGCTTTCTGATCGGGCAGGACGTCGGCTTCAACGGCATCGATCCCGAGCCGGCGCGCGACGGCGGTGGCTG
>JALRFY010000151.1 GCA_023253625.1 Akkermansiaceae bacterium
TGTCCCACATCAGCCGCGCACCGCCGAACCAGGAGTCGTAGGCCTCCATGCCGGTCACGCCCCACACCGCCTTCTTTGCGGTGGCGGCGGTGAGCGTGAGCACGCCCAGCAGAAACGAATACTCGACCGCCGAGCGCACCGACAGGCCAACGAGCAATCCACCGACAATGGTCATCAGGCTGCGGCTGGTGCCGGGCCACATGGCCACGCATTGCAGGAACCCGACGACGAGCGCCATTTTCCACGTCATTTCGATCAGATCGAGTCCGCCGTGCGGGGCGGGATGACGTTTCCGCCACCAGATGGCCGCCAGAATGAGCACGCCACCGACGATCCATGCGAACACAACGGGCCAGAGGCCGAAGAGTTTTTCCTCGATGAGATCATTGAAGATCACGCCGATCACCGCGGCGGGCAGAAAACCGACCAGGATGCAGATGGCGAGCTTCAAGCCCTCGGCATCGCGGCCGAAGACACCGCGGATCATTTGCATCACGCGCTTCGCATAGATTCCAAGCACCGCGAGGATGGCCCCGCCCTGGATGCAGATCGCGTAGGTATCCGCCGCCGCCTTGGCACCGAGGGCACCGGTATCCAAGCCCATCAGGCGCTGCGCGACGAGCAGGTGCCCGGTGGAGCTGACCGGTAGATATTCGGTGATGCCTTCAATGATGCCGAGGACGAGTGCTTGCCAGTATTCCATGATGCGCGCGCAATCTGTGAGGCATGCAGGGTGCCTGCAAGGCATTTGCAGTGGTGGATTTGGCCGTGCGGAAAATTCCGGTTCACCTTTTGGCAAGCCCGCCACGGAGGAGGATGCTGCCAAGCCGCACGCAAGGCGCCTGCCTGAGGCTTCCCGCTTGCCTCGCGGCGGACCATCGCCAGACTCGCGCCGTGAACGTGCTCGTCACCGCCGGCCCCACCCGCGAACCGATCGATCCGGTGCGTTTCCTGAGCAATCGCTCATCGGGAAAAATGGGCTACGAACTTGCGGCGGCGTTCCAGCATGCGGGACACACGGTGTTGTTGGTTTCCGGTCCCACCGCACTCGATGTGCCCGACGGCGTGGATTTCCTGCCGGTGGAAACTGCCGCCGAAATGCATGAGGCCGTCTCGCACCATATCACGCGCATGGACATCGCCGCCTTCGCCGCGGCTGTGGCGGATTACACTCCGGCCGCCGTAGCCGCTGAAAAGATCAAGAAATCCGCCGGCACACTCACGCTCGAATTGGTGAAAACCCCGGACATCCTCGGCTCCGCCCGCGAGGAAATGAAATTCACCGGCACACTCGTCGGCTTCGCCGCGGAAACGGAAAACCTGCTCGCCCACGCCCGCGGCAAGCTCGTCCGCAAGGGCTGCGACCTGATCATCGCCAACGATATATCCCAACCCGGCATCGGCTTCGATTCCAACCACAACGAAGTCACCCTCGTGTATCCCGACCACGACGCTCCCCTGCCCCGCGCCAGCAAGCACGATCTCGCCCACCAGCTTGTGCAGGCCATCCTGGAAATCCATCTCTCGCGCACCGCGTGCTGAAAAAATCCACGATCCATTATCCACTATCCACGATCTATTCCATGACCGACCTCGAACTCGCCATCCACGCCGCGCATGAAGCGGGCAAACTCCTCCGCGAAAACTTCGGCTGCGACCCCGAAGTGGACGAAGCCACCCACCACGACATCAAGCTCGCGCTCGACAAGCAATCGCAGGAACTCATCACGGAGATCCTGTTAGGCGCACGTCCCGGCGATGCGCTATACGGCGAGGAAGGCCTCGCCGGAAACCAGGACTCGGACCGCCAATGGATCGTCGAT
>JALRFY010000215.1 GCA_023253625.1 Akkermansiaceae bacterium
GGCGGGGTTGGCGACATCGGTTGGCACCGCCGTTGAACCCCCGGTGTTGGCGCTACCCGCGCCGCTTGCCAACCAACTCCAGGAGCCCGAACTGAACTGCCCGCCGACCATGTAGGGATTCATCTCGATCATTGGGGCCGACACTGTCTTCCAGTTCGCGCCGAAGGCGCGGATGGTGTTGAAGCTGTTGTTGGTCCGCGTGACGATCACCACATCGAACGAGTTTACATAGTCCTTGGAGGCTTGATCCGCGAGACTCCATAGGTAAGTGCTGGAGTCGAAAGTGGTCACGGAGTGACCGCCGGTGGTCTCAAGCAGCTCGAGCCACCCGGCGCTGGGAGGCCTGCCCTCGCCGGCATTGCTGGTCGTGTTGACGCAGTCGATCCAAAGGATTTCGGCTGCCGGAGCAGCGGCTATGGCACAGAGTGACGCCGCCGCGATCATTACCCGGCTGAGCGATGTGCGCGGGGCGCGCAAACGGACTGAGAGACGGGTTGTATGTTGTGGGCTCATGGGGTTTGCTTGGTTGGTTGGTTGGTTGTTTTTCTAACGCAGCGGATATTCTTGGCTCATGGAATGAGCCGATGCTGGAAATCGGGCCTGTTCATCGAGGAGTTGGGATTCGGGTGTGCGTTTCCTGATCGGTTGCGTGCGGAAAGTCGGTTTTTTGGCGGTGTCGCTTGCGTATTGCGGATCCCGGGTTCGTTAGTGCGAGCGGGTTTCTCAAGGTGCCGGATGCGGCTGGGCGAG
Source organism: Akkermansiaceae bacterium (assembly GCA_023253625.1). Taxonomy (GTDB): domain Bacteria; phylum Verrucomicrobiota; class Verrucomicrobiia; order Verrucomicrobiales; family Akkermansiaceae; genus Luteolibacter. The sequence goes on from JALRFY010000215.1 coordinate 751, forward strand.
CAGATCGAGCATCGCCCCTGCCATCGCCCCGCCGATGCGGTTGAACCAGATCGCGCTGCCGAAGTAATGGTAGCCGTAGTCGGAGCCAGTCGTATTCCATTGTTCGAGGTTCTGCCGCCAGGTCGGGAACAGATCCTCGGCGGCACGGTCCACTAGGATATCAGTGGGAATCGTGCGCACCGTGCCTCGGAACCGCGGAACCTCGTTCAGGGCAAACTGGGCTGTCTTGATCACGGCCATGTTTGCCTCGGCCGGCTTCGATCCGTTTTGTCCCATCGCGGCAATCACGACCGGCAAGCCGGGCTTGCCGAATTCGCGTCGCAGATCGTCGATCAGATTCGTCAGGTTCCGCTCATATTCGCCGGGCGCAAGGTCCCCGAACATATCATTCCAGCCTTGAAACCAGACGATTCCTGTGAGTTCCAACCGCATTCCCGCAAACTCCGGGAACAATGCCGGGCCGTTCTTCAAGACGTCGTGAGTCTCGCTGAGCATCGCACGGTAAGACTCGCCGTATGGGGCTTTGATCTCGTCAAGCGTCGGCAAGGGATCGTTGCGCTTCTCGCTCTCATTCTTGTCAACGGCCCGTTTCCGCGCCGCTTCCCATTCCTTTTGCAGAAACGCGGCGTCGGGCAAGCCGGACGATGGTGGCCGGAAATCACGAAACAACGAGCGCCCCCCCCAAGCGGTCTTGACCAGCAGGACGGGCTCACGGAAGTGATTGCCAACAACCGTGCCGAACTCGAGCTCCGGGCCGGTGCGGTTTGGCGATCCGTAACCGACGGTCAGTCCTCCGCGGCGCTCGCGGAACTTGATGAAGACATCATCCCGGACGATCCATTCGTCCCCAGCCCTGAGGTGGGCGAACAGTGCCCTTGTCCCGGGCGCGCGAGCCTGGTGCTCCAACAGCTTGTTCTGTGCCTGGCCCACCATGTTGGATTGCCCCGCAAGAAGGAATACCCGCACAGGGGCGTCCTCTGCGTTTGCGGACCATCCCATACCAAGGGCGATGAAGACCAAACCGGTGAGGCTGGTGCGAGCCAGCGGGCGTGCAAATACGGGAAGGCTCATGTGATTGCGGTTCGGGGGATGTTTCAACCTTTGTGCTTGGTGAAGGCGGAATGACATGGCGGCGGGTATGCCGCACATATCAATTGCAAGGTCACTTCGCCATTCCACCCCGAGTGCGGCAAAGAAAATGCTGCTTGCCAACCATGGCGCTTTACAGGCAGCTTTTTATTCCATGGAACCGTTCCGCCTCCGATCGGCGGCCGAGCAGGTGGCGGCATACCTGCGCACGCTGACCCAGCGCGGGGAGATCCGTGGCGTGATGCCCGGCGTCCATCGCCTGGCGGCGGAATTCGGGGTGCACCGCACGACTGTGGAGGCGGCGTTGCGTGAGCTTGAGCGCGACGGCCTGTTGGCGGCGCGTGGGGTGGGCCGGCGCCGTCAGATTGTGACGAACGCAGCTAGCAGGTTCGCGGGCCGCCGGCTGCGGGTGGCGATCCTGATGCATGATCCGCTACGCCTGAACGAAAGCTGGCTGATCGAACTGCAACACTTGTTGAATCAGGCCGGACATGCGGCGTTCTTCACGGAGAAATCCCTGTTGGATCTGAGAATGAACGTGGGGCGGGTTGCCCGCCTGGTCGGTCGGACGGAGGCGGATGCCTGGATCGTCGGAGTGGCTTCACGCGAAGTGCTTGAATGGTTCGTCGATCAAGAAATCCCTGCCTTCGCTCTGTTCGGTCGGCGGCGCGGTTTGCCGGTCGCCGCGGTGGGACCGGACAAGCCGCCGGTCTATGCCGCCATCACACGCCGACTGATCGAACTGGGCCACCGGCGCATTGTGTTGCTTGCGCAACGCGTCCGGCGCTTGCCCAAACCTGGAGCAAGCGAACAGGCGTTCCTCGCCGAATTGGCGGCTCACGGGATTGAGCCCCACTCCTATCACTTGCCGGACTGGGAAGAGACGATCAACGGCTTCGAAGCGCGGCTCGAGGCGCTGTTCCGGATAACCCCGCCGACCGCATTGATCATCGATGAGGTGCCATTATGGTTGTCCACGTTGCAGTTCCTCGGTCAACGGTGTCTGCGGGTGCCGCAGGACATCTCGATGGTATGCACCGACGGCGACCGCGCGTTCGCCTGGTGCAAGCCCGCAGTGGCGCACATTTACTGGGATTCTCGCCCGGTCATAAGAAGGATCGTGCGTTGGGTGAACAACGTGGCCTGCGGCAGGCAAGATCTTCGCCAAACCTTGACCAAGGTGAATTTCGTGGAAGGCGGAACTATCGGCCCGGCGAAAAAGTGAATGCCGACGAGAGCTGCCGGAGGCGGAGGTTGCAGCACCCCAGATCGCCTTGCGATATCGGCCGGCGCGGATCTGAAGAGCGAGGGAATCCACGTCACCTGCAGCCATGATCCACGTCACCGAACCGGTGATCCAATTGAGTTCCAGGCTGGCTCAGTGTCGATCAATGCTGGTTCGCGAAATCGGCCAATAAGACCGTGACGCGGCGAGGAATCACACGGTTGCAATGATGCCGCATCGGCCTGGAATCCATGGTCGCCAGTGCCGGGATTGCGGTCACATCACCGGCAAGGTGATGCTTTCGAAATCCACGCGGTTGAAGCGCTTGTCCCAGTTGAAGATGCACAATTCACGGCGGGTCGAGTAGAGGGCGACGGTCGAGGCGGTAATCATGGACCATTCATTGCGCTGGGGGTGGAAATAGCTGAGGCGAATCGGCAGGCTGACATTTTTGGATCCGCCAAGCGGGTTGTGGGTTTTGATCTGGCCTGGTTCGATCAGGATATTCGCCTGTCCCAGCTCGACTCCGATTTTCAGGGTGGTCATGTTCAGGAACATGCTGTCACCACCCTTGATCGCCGCGAGATCCAGGACTTTGGTTTGGAAGAGCAGCCCATTGGACTGTTTTTCGATGGGAGCGAGAATGATCACCGCCTTGGCCATGCTCTCGGGGATCGTGGCCTGGGCAAGCGTGAGATATTCGGGTTTATTGGGATCCTTCGGGTTGGCGAGCTTGCGGACGATGCGCACGACGCCATCGGGCGGAATCCTTACCGGATCACTGGGGGAAAGCTTGGACAAGACCACCTGGCTGATGGCCTCACCGGCCATCACGGTGACGGGATTCTCGAGTTCCTTCGGCAGGCTGGTACAGACAAATGATGCCACACGCCCCCGTGCGGCGCGGGTTTCCCCGTCATTCGGAGTGTCTTGCGCGCCCAGCGTAGCCAGGGACGAGATCGCAATGGCGAGGTTGATCAGCGCGTTCTTCATTGTATGAAACGTTTTTGTTTATCTCAGACCTCATCGGCGTCAAGCCAGCGGAAACCTTGGATCACGAATTTGCGCCCGAAACGGCGGTTGGCGGCGGAAAGCGCGCTGTTGTCACTGAAGGCACCGTCAGCGGCCATCAGGCGGGCGGGAACGGATGGCTCATTGGAGGAATCCACGTATTCCGGCACGCGCTGGACGATGGCTTCGCACCAAGCGCGGGCGAGCACCTTGCCGTTGGCCCCGGGCTCCCGGGACTCGCCATAAGCGCGGATCCGGAACGTGTCGTCGCGCACTGAGAGCGTGTTGGCGATCGGCTTGAGCAGGTCCGACTGGATCACATATCCGGGGATGCCGGCCAGCCGCGATCCCTCCGCCGCTTCGGGAGTGCTGAAGCTGGTCCGGCCGAGTTCCTCTTTTTTCAGCATGAAGCCCGGGGACTGCTTGTAGCGGTAATTGATGGAAAGGGCGTCCGGGGACTTGTCGTCGTAATCGATGGCGCTCTGCAGCGCACCCATCAGGCCGAGTTCATCGTCGGACAGGCGGCGGTTGATGAATTCGGAGAAATTGAGGAACGGCCCGCGCAGCTTCACCTGTTTGACGCATTGCTCAGCCAGTTTCATAAGTTGCGCGTCATCCAGGAAACGCACACCACTCCAGCCTTTTGAGCCATCCGGCAGGGTCACGCCCCGAGTCGCATCGTCCATCTCCTGATTGGAAACTTCGGTGTCAAAGCGTGACAGAGCGATCCGCTTGCCGGACGGCACGTCGATTTTCTGGATGCGGCCAGACGAGTCGCGATAAACGAGTTGCCGCTCGCGGATGCCGGCGAAAAGGGAATACCATGCGGAGACGGAAGTGCTGTTGACGTTGAACATGCCATCCACCATCAGGTGCGCGGCCGCCTTGAGATACCCTTCCGCGGCCAGGAGATCGTCCTGCACAGTCGAGGGTGCCTTGCCGCCATCGCGGTAGCGGTAGCGGGAATTGGCGATGCTTTCGTTGGCGAGGAGACGTTTGATATTGTCACGGAGGTTGACCGCCGAGCTCGCGCCCTGGCGCGTCTGGTCGGCCAGGGAGGAAACGAAATAATCGTCCCACAACGCATCATTGAGCAGCAAGACATGATCCCAGTAATCGCAATAGGCCTGGGTGTCCACCTCCTCGGTGATGCTCGGATCCTGCCGGTTGATCACGTCCCGGCTCACCGAGTTGTTGATGAACCGGTAAACGTCCGTCCTGGGCAGCATCGGGTGCATGAACGAGTTGCCGACGCCCGGGCCCGTCACCCCGCTCTGATAGGCCACTCGTTTGCTGTCGGACGAATACAGCGAACATTTCGCCACGCTGCTGCCGTCGCCGGTGAAGCGCTGCGGCTTGAGTTGCAGCGGATCCGTCGCGCTCAGGCCGCGCTTCAGGTATTGGCTGGGTTTGACCCATCCCGGGTTGATGCGCATGTTGGCAAAGCCCGCCAGACTGCCGACCGGGGCGGTGGGAAGTTCCAGCACGGGAGCCGAGGTGACCTGCTCGATGGGGCCGAGGAAGGCCTTCTCGCCGATTTGCCCGACGATCTTGCTGACGCCGAAGGTCGTGGTGGGACCGAAGTTCACGATGTAGGGGCAGTCCAGCCGCTGGGTATGGGCGATCGTGTCGTCGAGCGACATGTACATTCCGCTGCCAAAGTAGAATGGGGGGGCCTGGATCCAGTTCCGGCTCCGCCAATCCTTTGCCCAATCGATGCTCGGATAGTCATATTCATAAAGTCCCTTGATGGCCATCTGCGCATAAGCCACAATCTTGGGATTGCCATCGAATTCCCACAACGCGAGATTGCCGACTCCTGGAGGAGTGATCCGGGTATTGGTCTGGTCCCGCCTGTGAGGAGCCCTCTGGAGCCAGTCATTCGAATATGTCATCGGCAACATGCCCGATCCACCCGCTAACGAAGCTTCCATGAACATCGCACCCGGGGTGTTCCCAACGTTCACCCCGCCTCCCCACTGGGCGCAGGAGAACTCATAGGCCACACCTGGCTTTTCAGCCGGAGAAAAGGAAACAACGTTGCCGATTTTCCAGTTCCGCTCGTCTCCCGCGACCACATTCGGATCAAACCCGGGGACGAGCTCGGTCGTAATGGTCTGGGCCGCATTGGTGCTGTCGGTGGTCGTTTTCATGGAAAACACCTTCAGCTCCCCGGGCTCGAAAATGATTTCACTGCCACGGCTTGCCCTGACTTGACCATTGAAGTTCTTGGCTTCGCCATAGCCGTTTTGGGTTTTGAACTCACCATTCAGATAGAAACCCATGTTGGTGGGCCACAGCTTGTATGCCTTGCAGGCAATGGACATCTGGCCGGAAGGAACGACCAACTGGGTGTTGTATGGATTCCAGAAAGTGAAGACCGGGCTGTAGTATTGCTGGCAGAAGAATTTCCCCCCGGCAGCCGGCTTGGCCACCAGGCTGTAGATCAGGGTCAGCTTGGCAAGGACGGGGGCCCGCCAGTAATGGTTGGCCCCTTCCCATGCCGAGCTATTCGCTTGCAGCGAGGTCGAAGACGCGAATCCGGTGGATGGCTTGCCCCTGTTCCATGTGAGCGATCCGGTGACACCTTGTTCGGTGCGTGTGGCGTCGCTGGTAGAGCGGTACATGCGGTAATAATGCCGCATGTTGGTCCATGAGGCGAACTGGCGGTTGGGGATTTTGGCGTTCTTGTCCGCCAGTTCCTTGCTCATCGGGCGGATCGACGGCTCGCGCATGTCCTGGGTCGGGTTGAAGCGGTAGGGTGCGGGCAGCAGCTTGGCATCCTGCTCGAACAACAGGCTGAGGTCCTTCTTGAGGTGGCCGGTGCGTGTGCTTGAAAGCACGCCTTGGCTCTGTGCAGTGAGATCGAAGAAATACTGCTGCACGGCAGTCTTGTCCACCTGGGCAGGCCGCAGGGTCTGGGTGGTGATGAGTTTGTCCGCGAGCGCGGGGCTGGTATCCAGCATCTCCAATCCGGACAAGCGCCCCACTCCCACTTCCGCAACATCTCCTTGGGCCGTCTGCCACTCGTAGGTATCCAGGGTGCGGGGCTTCATCGCCTTGTCGATGCGGGCCTTGTGATTTTCCGGGCTGATCCACCAGGCGTGGCGGCCGCTCTTGCCCACGGGTGTCAGGTAGGCCCGGGTGACGGAATGCAAGTTTTTCTGCTGTTCGGCGGTGAGGCCCGGGTCTTCGTCATCGAAGCCAAGGCTGCCCTTGCCCACCAGCTTCACCCAATTCGGATCCGAGGCACCGGAAATGTTGTCCGGAGCGGTGATGTCGGTTTCCCGGCCGGGCGGCAGGGAGAGCAGCCAGCGGCGGAACATGTTTTGGCGGCGCGCGGTGTAGGTGTCCTGGATTTTGAGGGTGTCACCCTTTTCCGGGGTGGTGTATTCGGCGTTGAGCCAATTTCCCCACGAATCGTAGCTGGCGACCCAGCGGGACTGCTTCACGCCCTCGATCGCTTCGGTTTCCTTGTTCTGGTCGAAAATGGCGGCCTCGGCGCTGACCCGCATGTCAGGGCCCATTTCCTTCTGCAGCTCGCCAAGAGCGACCATCAGGGCGACACGGGCGTTGGCCTGCGCCTCGGCCTGGGCCTGGGCCTGGGTGCTGGAGCGCAGCGAAACGGCGGACAGGCCCAGAAGACCGACGCACATGACGGCAAGCAGCACCATCAGCGATACAGTCGTGACCAGAGCGAAGCCACGCGGATGTTTCGGAATGTGTGGAATGATTTTCATGGCGATGTGTGTTTTTGTAAGCACAAAGTATTAGACCGCTTTTTTAAGCTCGATACGGATGGATGCAAGATCCCAGTGCGGGCAGACGTATTTTTTTGCTGCGCCCGGAGGTGGGCGCGGCTTTGCAGCGCCATGCGGATTCGAAACGAATGACCGGCTTGGACGGTTGCAGTGTCCGTGCATTCATGGACTTGGCGCAGGCGATACCCCTGCTTGACCACCGTCCGGTCAGGCTCATCTTCCGTCTGGCTTGGGCGGCAGGAACTCGTCCACCGCCCGGTAGGTGATTCGGTCCTTCACAGGATCCACATAGAAAAACACGTAATATCGCGTCTGGGCGCTCTTTGGCCACTTCATCGACTTGATCAGCCGGTTGCCTTCCGGCTCCTTCACACCCAGACCGATCCGGTAAAACCGTTCCTCACCTCCCCGGGGGGTCACCACCGTGCTCATGCCCGGATTCAACTCGAATTTCGACGAACCCAGAAAACCCAGAACCGGCTTGTTCGCATTGTTGAAAACATACACGTCGCCCGATCCGAAGCCCGGCTTGTTCGCAGGCAGCACCACGGGCGAATAACCCGGTTTCCCCGGATTGAGCAGCAGCAGGCAGATGAAATCCTTGCCTTCCTCCGGCAGCTTCACGGTTGCCAATGACAGGTTTTTGTCGAGCGACCAGACGCTGAACACGAGCGAAGGCGGCTCCTGCTCCGCAGACAGATTGTTCATCGGCAGGTCAAACGGGGCGGAACGGTTCTCTGCGGCAGCCAAGGCAACCTTGCCCAAATCATTCGGAACGGCCTGGGCGAGAAACCTCACCTTCACCCCTTCCGCTCCTTGATCCGGGGCCGCAGCGCAAAGGCCCGCCAAAATGAATGCCGGAAAGCCCCGAAAAATGATCTTCAACATGCCGGGAATTTTTAAATTTCAGCCGGGTTGAGCCAGCGGAAAGATGACAAAATGAAGCGACGGCCGAATGTCTTGTTGGCATTCTTCATGAGCTTGGCTGGAAGAGTCCCCGCTTTTTCGGAAGAATCGACATACTCGCGGCCGCGCTCAAGCATGGCCTCGCACCAGGCACGGGCGATCACATTGCCGCCAGTGTCCACGGCCTCGCCATAGGCGCGGATGATGAAGCTGTCCGAGCGCGCGGAAAGAACCGGCGCGATCGGTGTCAGGATATCCGCCTGTTTCACCAGCGAAGGCGCTCCGTAATGCATCGCCCCCGCTTCCGCTTCGGGAAACTCGAAACGATTCGCCACCGTCTCGGTGACCGCACGAGCGGAATTCTGCCGCTCGTTGATTGACACATCCTCCGAGTCCAACGCGCTCTGGACCGCTCCCGATTTGGCAAGATCCTTGTTGGTTCCCACCCTCCGGTTCACGAAGTCCGCGAGGCTCAGGAACGGCCCGCGCTTCCGGATCTCCTTAACCAGAGCCTCGGCAAGCTCTGCAATCTCCTCATCGCTCAAGGTCCGGCGCCCGTTCCACTGACCGGGGTCCATCGACGCCTCGTCACGGATGACACGTTCGACCGGCGCGCCGATGTTCGCCACCGGTGTGCTTTCGTCGGCAGCCCCCATCGACTCGCGGCCGTTTTCGTTCCGCGTCACGATCCCGCGGCCACGAAGCGCTCCGAGAACCGCCTTCCATGCCTCGACCGAGGTTGAATTCACGTTGAACAGGCCGTCCACGCGCAGAAGGCTCGCAATCTCATTGACCGCATCCTCCGTCGGAATCCCTCGGGAAAATAGCCGTTCAAGGAGCCGCTCGGTCCGCTCTCCGGTATTCACCGCGAGGTATCTGGCCACTGGCAGAGGGACATTTTCCTCGAAAAATTCCCGCGCCACGGTCTGCTGGCTTTTTTCCTGTGGGAAGGCCGGCACCGGTTGCGGCGCGATTCCGGAAAAAAACCAGTCGTCGAAAAGCCCGCGGTTCGCCAGGAAGGAATGATCCGCAAGCGGGAGCGGGTAATTCGGCACATTGTGAACCGTCTTGTCCGGCGGAATGACTGAAGGTGCCAACGAATTGCCGATCGCATGCGAAACCTGCGGGTCCAGCGGGTAGAGTTGGTTGGCAAAATCCGGCTTCTTGTTCTGCTCCACCTTGGTGGACGTGTTTCTAGTGGGCATGTTGAATCCGTTGGCAAACGAATGCTGGAACGCTGCCAGCGACACGATCGGCTGACGCGGCACCGAATGGGTGGTGACGAAGTTCGCCCCGAATTCGGAACCGAGGCTGGACCCGAAATACCCTTGACCGGTCAACGACTCGTCCAATGGAGCGTCCAACCAACTGGTGAGGCCTTTCACAGTGGTCTCAAACGGCAGCATGTCGCGCTCCCATTTCGACAAATCATAGAAATTGTGACTATAGGCCCGTGGATTGAACCGGGCCAGCATCCTGGATCCGGACATGTTCTCCTCCTCAGTCTTTGCATAGTAGGAATGCACCATGAACGGCGCCTTTTCATTGATCAGTGCGGAGACAGGAAGCGCGCGCGTCTCGGACGCCCCCACCAGCCCGGGAAACACCTCGGGGTGTTCGTCCGCACGCACATCGAGAGGATTCGGACACGCGTCTCCCCTGGTTCGCTTTTGTCCAATCTGGACACGGGCATAGCCATAGCGGCTGTCGACGGACATGAATCCGTGAAGGGTCTGCCCCCTGCCACCCAGGTTCAACCAGATGTGTGTCATGGCAAATGATCTTGAATTGCCCGCCTCACTCCCCGCTCTCGGGGTGACCGTATAGGTGACGGTGTCAGAGGCTGACACCACGACGCGCTGGACGCCGGACGCGTTGGTGAGCGAGCTGGCCTCAGTCACCAAAGGCACCCGGGCACCCCCTCCGTAGTTGAACCCTTTTTTCCCGTTGAAGCCCTCCCAGCCGCCGACGCTTTGCCCTCGTTGGTTGCTGGACAAATCGCCATCCTGCGAGATTTTCACCACCTCGCCGGGCTTGAGCGTGAGGGTTTCCTCCACTCCGGCGTTCAGTTTCAGGAAATTCCCGTCATTCTTCCAGTTCGATGACTTGAGTATCGAACAACGTATCTGCGGGCCGCCGTTGATCGAGACATTGATGTCATATGGAATCATCCAGAACTCATAGAGATAGTTCCAGTGGAGGGCTCCGTTCACGATGTGTCTGGGAATGTCCACGGCCACATCCAACGGATTCCAGAGTGTCACCACCGGATCGAAGTTCAGCCACAGGATGTATTTCCCCCCCTCATCCGGGTGTGGGTCCGCCTCGAACGAATAGATGGTCTGGTAGTTGACCGTGACCGGGTGTTTGAATCTATCCCAAGGGTCGGTGTTGATCTCATCCTGTGTATTCTTTGTCTGGAGGTAGGGTGTGCCGGAGGAAATGTTGCCGCCGGTGGTGTAAGCCGGCCCCCCGCGATACTTCAGATCCTTGTATAGATGATAATACCCCCACAGCTCCATGAGGTTGATCCCGGCCTCGTTGTTTCCCGTCATATTGCTCCGGGCCGTATAGAGCATGTTGGCTGGATCACCCAAATCAGGAGGCGAGGTGAAGGTCTCAAGTTTCATCGAGAGATCCTTGCGGAAACCACCGGCGCGGACGTTGGTGAGCAGGCCGCTGGAAAAAGCCGCCAGATCGTGAAACAAGGGGCGGGGGCTGGCTGCATCGGATGCGAAAAACGCGGATTGCTGCCAACTGGTGACAAGCGGCAGCCGGGGATCGCCGGTGTCCAGACCGCCGAATGGCTGGTCTCCTGCGGCGGTTTTCACCAGCTCCGCGGCATTGCGGGGAGCGGATTGCATGCCGTTGCGCAGCGCGGCATGCGTTGCCTTGTTCGATGGCGGCGGCGTGGCCAACGCGGCCTTCACCCCTTGGTCGCCCACCCACCACGCCATGTTCCCGGACAAACCTGCGCCGCGCTTCACCGGGACCAGCCGGACATCCACCGCCCCCGCCCCCGCCGCAGCCGCGCCGACGGTGCCTGTGCCCACCAACTCGATTGTATCCGGGCCCGAGAGCCCAGTTTTCGGCGCATCCAAGGCAGTCATGGCATCCGATGCGCCGGACACCAGCCAGGACCGGAACACCGGAGCGGGACGCGCCTCGACGTCCGCCGGCCAAGACTCGAACACCCCGGTCCAATGACGATTCCGCGGTGCCGCGGCAGTCGATTCACCATCGCTATCCGGCTTGGCAAGCTGATCGGCGGTGATGGAAATGCGCTGGTCCGGGCCCATTTCCTTCTGCAACTCCCCGATGGCCGTCATCAAGGCAAGCCGGGCGTTGGCCTGCGCCTCGGCTTGTGCCTGCGCCTGGCTGCTGCTGCGCAGCGAGACAGCCGAAAGCCCGAGCAGGCCCACGCACAGCACGGCAAGCAGGACCATGAGGGAAACGGTGGTCACCAAGGCGAAGCCCCGTGGATGAACCAGGGCACTGGGAAGCGGTTTCATGGGAAAAGCAGGTGGGTTATAGTGGGCACCTCGTGAAATACATTATGCATACATAGCACCTGGGCGGGCGCATGCAAGATCCCAATTTCAGATCCCAATCGCTGCGGTTGACGACGATGGCAATTGCACCGAAGCAAGCAGTCAGATGCCGGTTGTGCGCGATTTGCCTGGCCGCAGGAGCCGATATTGCGGAAAATCAGGCAGGCCTCAAAGGAAATCCCGGATGGTGTGCATGCGGATGAGTTTGCTCTCGGGATCGTGATAGAAAAAGATCATGCTGCGGGCGTGATCGCCGACTGGCCAGCGTGAGCTGAAGAAAGCACGCGGCTCGTTGTCCTTGCGGAAGTAGAACATCGCATGGGCCAGGCCACCAGCCTCCACCGCTTTGGGTTTGAGAATTGTGTGGCTGCCCGGCTTGACGGCAAATTTCTCCTCACCGACGACACCTGCGATGTCCACCTTGGCGGCGTTCATGAAGAGAAACTTGCCGCCACCGAAGGCACCGACCCGGCCATCGAGGGCGATCAGCTCGAAGCCATCGGCATTCGAGGCACCCTTGCGGACCAGCAGCAGCATCTGCTGCGGCGAGGCCGGGGCCTCGGTGCGGCCGTATTCCTTGAACACCGGCCCGCCATCCGGCCCCTCGACCGTTTCCCCCACCGACCACACGCCGGTGGACACCACGCTCAGTGGCTGGGAGAACTCGTTGCTGGGGGCCTCGACCCCGACGGTCTTCCCTTCGGCCAGCCTGAGTTCGACTTTCAGCGGTTCGATCGACTTGGGGAAGGAGAGGAAACGCAGCTTGACCTCACCTGCATTCTGCGCGCGGCAGGGCAACAGGCCCAAGACCAGTGCCAGGCCGGTGACGATGGCCGGAAGATAGTGCGGTTGCTTTCTCATGGGAACTAGCAGTGAGGATTCCGGCCGGATGCCGCAAGCAGCAATCAGACTTCGTCCGGATTCATCCAGCGGAAGTTGACGATCTCGAGCTTGCGGCCGAACGCCTTGTTCGCCTTGGACTTGAGGCCGGCCTGCCTGACATGCGCCTGATCCGCCGGATCGAAATAATCCGGCACGCGTTGCACCACCGCTTCGCACCAGGCACGGGCAACCACGTTGCCGGAGGAGTCGAGCGCATCGCCGTAGGTGCGGATCAGGAAGGTGTCGCCACGCGGAGTGAGCTGGGCGGCGAAGTTGCGCAGCACATCGGCCTGGTCCACATAAGCGGCGCTGCCGTAGGCGACCGGGCCTCCGAGCGCTTCACGAAATGCCGGATTCATGGCATTGGCATCGGAGCCGAACTGCCGGGTTTTGTTGCGGAAACCGGCATTGATCGAGACAGTCGGATCATCGAGTGCCGCCTGCAAAGCACCTTTGACAGAGAGATCCGGTTTGGCGGAATCCAGGCGGCGGTTCACAAATTCGGACAGGGAGAGGAACGGGCCGCGCTGCTTGACCTGCTGGACGATGGCTTTGGCGAGCTCGTCGATCTCGTTGTCATTGAGCTCGCGCCAACCGAGCCATTGACCGGGATCCTGCGGGTCATTGCTGCCCTTGGCGGGTGCCCCATTCGGCAGTGAAAACGAGGCGACCGGCGTGCCCTCGGGTGTGGTTTGATCGGTGTTGATCACACCCTGGAGAGCCTTGCCTTTGTCAAGATATGCCACGGGTTTGCCCTTGAGGCTGGACAGCAACGTTTTCCAAGCCTCCACCGAGGTCGAGTTGATGTTGAATGGCCCCTCGACCATCAAGTGGGCGGCAATCCTGTCCGCAAGTCCGTCGCTGAAGACCGAGGACTTGGTGAGCAATTCATCGAGGCCCGCCCTGTCAAGATTGCGGGTGTAAGGTCTGATGCGGCGGTTGGGCAATGGCACGGGATCATCCTTGAAGAAGAAATCAAAAGCCACCTCTTTGGTGGTTTTTTTGGCACCGTCGTAGGCCTTCACCGCAAATGGCACCGGCGAGATCGAGGAGAAGAAGAACTCGTCCCAGAGTGCCTTGTTGGCAAGATAGGAGTGGTCCGCGAAGGTCCTGTTCTTGGCCGGGATATCCATGTTATATTGACGGCTGATGGTGGTGTAGGCCTTGTCCGCCGGAATGTTTGGGTGGGCATAGGAATTGCCGATGGCCTGCAGGGTGAGTGGAAACAACCCGCCGTGGCCGGTGGCGGTGACTTTCTGGAAGCTTTTCCAGCGGTCGTTGGAAACCTGGACCAGCCCGAAGTATCCCGAACTCTCATTGTCGATTCCGCTGCCAATGCCGCAGGGGGCGTCGGCGGAGAGGCTGAAGCCGCCGAGGTGGGCATGACTCAGCGCGGCGATGGACATCGGCGGAACGACCGGCACCTCCTGCTGGACGACGTGGGTGGTGCCGGATTCCGGGGTGTAGCCGCCGCCATAGTAGCCATTATTCTTCGCGCTGACCTGGATATTGGCCTCGAACACGGAATTGACGTCCTGGACCCACCAGTTCCAGCCGTAGTTGTAGAGCGAGTTTCCATCGTCGCGGTCGATGAACGCCGGGACAATGGCTGTGGAGTGCAGGAACGGCCGGCTGGCGAACTTGCGCCCGCCAAAGCTGCCGCCGTTGGTTGATTCGCCCGTTTCCGTGCCGGCCATCAGGGCGAATTGCAGGAAAGGCCAGGCCTCCTGGTTCCGGCTTGCCTGAATGATGCTGGAGCCGCTGCGAGCTGCGGAGGTGAGCAGCCGGGCGCCATTCGGGAAGCCCTTGGTGATCAGGCTGGCGTTGAAATTCACGGTGCTGGTGCCGCTGCCATAGCGGCTGAGAAATTGATAATCGCGGAAATGCCACAGCCCGCCCGTTCCACTCCGGTTCTGATGGCTGGTCTGGATCATGAAGAACTGCAAGCCGGAACCGGGCAGTTCATTGCCACTGCTGAGCGCTTCGATGCCATTGGCCGTTTCGGGGCTCACCGTGAAGGAAATCGAGTCAGAGGCCTTGAAGGTGAGGCGGTTGTTGCTGACGTGATTGGCATCAGTGGCATTGATGCTCGGAGCCGAATTGCGCAGCAACAGAAACGCTGCGGGATCCCAGCCAGACGCCACTTCGTGGTTCGGGTTGAAATTGTCGGTTTTGCCGAAGTTAAAAACTCCAGGGCGGTGAGGCAGCGAGAAGACCTTCACCTCGCCGGGCTCGAAGCGGATCTGATTCAGCCCAGAAAAATACAGGCTGAAGATATTGGATTTGCCGCCGGCGCCGCCGGATGCGGAACCGCTCTGCGCCGCCCAGGTCATGTTGACCGGCCCGGAGATGAACCTGCCGTTGTTTTTGTTCCACTGGATGAAGAACGGCACGTTGCTCAGCCGCAGCATCATGGCGTTGTAGTAGGGATCGCCGAAGTTCATGACCAGCGGCAGGTTGGTGGGGTTCCAAAGCGTCACCGAGGGAGTGATGCCGAGCACGAGGCGGTGGGTGTCGGGGTCCGGGTTGTTGCGGCTCGGCACGGGTGGCGGCTCGATCGTTTCCGCGCCCATGTTCAGCAGGAACTGGACTTTGACCGGCACCGGGCGGCGGTAGAGCGTGGTGTAGCCGCGGAGGAATTTCTCGGTGCTTTGATTGTTGCCGAAATCGGGAGCCCTGATCTGGATGCCGTTCGATATGAGATTCGATGAGTAGCGCACGCCGTCCTTCCAGCCGAATCGGGCACCATCGTAGAGTTGATAGTAGGCGGCCAGATCCTGGATCGGCACGCGCTCCTGGCCATCGGTGTCAAAACGATAGAGCATGAACTCGTCGGAAGTCTCCATCGGTTTGCCACTGCGGTCGTCCAGCACCGGCCGCTCCAGCAGGGTGGTCAGATCGCGCTTGAGGCCGCCCTCGCGGACATCCGCGAGCACTTGACGGGAGAATGCCGTGACGTGGTGGAAATTGCGCTGCGCTTCTTCCGTGGCACCCTCGATCAGGCTCACGGTCATCAGCGATGGCAGGCCGGCGAGTTGTTGTTCCTTGGTGATTTTTTCAAGACCCTTGATGCTGCGGGTACCGGTCGAGCCGGGTGCCTGCTGGCGGGCAAGCCGGCCTGCCAGGGAATTTGCCGGATCGGTCTCGTAGCTGTCGCCCATCAGGCGGGCCTTCTGGCTTTCGTCGCCGACCCACCACCCGTAGCGGCCGCGAAAGGCGGAACTTGCGCGCGATGCGACGGGAAGCAGACGGGCACTGACATAGTCTCGTGCATCGGTTCCTTGTCCGGAAGTTCCCAGCGTGCCTTCACCCACCAGCCGGACAGCGGTGGCATTGTTGCCAGGCATATTGGCCCCATCCAGGGCAGCGGCAAGGGGACTGGCAATGTTGGAGGCCTCTCCGGGATTGAGAGAGAGCAGCCAGGAACGGAAATGATCGGCGCGGCCCGCGGTGTAGGTCGGGCTCATGCCATTCGGCACAGAGCGGGAATCGGGAATGGTCTGGTGGGCGCTGGGTGCGCTGGGTGTCGGATTGTCGGGGTCTGCGGGGCCTGCCTGCCAGGAATTCCAGACGCCGGTCCAGTTGGGGTTGGGTATTTTATCGGCCGAGCTGCCGCGGCCCTCCAAAATCGCGGAATTTGCAGAGACGCGCTGGTCGGGGCCGAGTTGTTTTTGAAGCTCGCCGATCGCGATCATGAGCGCAAGGCGGGCGTTGGCCTGAGCCTCGGCCTGGGCCTGCGTTTGAGTGCTGCTGCGCAATGAGACGGCGGAAAGACCGAGCAAACCGACACACATGACAGCGAGGAGGACCATCAACGAAACAGTCACGACCAACGCGAAGCCGCGGGCGCATTTATTGGAAATTGGGAACGATTTCATTTTTCCAAATTCGACATTGTCTTCACAAAGTATTTGCCGATTGATTCCCCTGCAAGGCGGAATTTCCGGCACCTTGCGCGAGATGGAGAACTGAATTGACGAGCGTGTAATCCGAATTGAGATGCGGATCGCAACGCTGGAACCCGGGAGCCGGCGGTTCAGGCTATGGTGGCGGACCTGGCATCAGGAAGAGGACAAACGACTGGATCAAACTGCAGGGCTCTCAGGCCCGCCCGCGTTGGCAACACCAAATCGCAACACGCCAAACCGCGCCGCTGCCGGGAGTCTTGCAGGAAATGCTGTTGTCAATCGTCCTTCTTTTTCTCCGCCATTCGGAAATCGGAGAACGACCTGATTCTCGGGGCGCGCCGGTTTCCCTCGTCGAAGACGAAAACAAGGCTGCGTGAGCTGGGATCGTGGCGCCATTGACTCTCGATGAGTGGATGCGTCCGATCGTCATTCGGCACACGGAAGTAGATTTCCACCGGGTAATCGCCCTGCTCAAGCGCGGGTTCCTTGACAAGGGTGGATTTCATGGGCGGCAGGTTGAGGGTGGATCTGCCGATTTTTCCAGCGAGTTGCTTGGGAGTCAGGTTGAACCAGAGCATATCGCCGCGTCCCACATGGTCATGTCCCGCATTCACGTATTGCATGCGCAGAGGCAGTGCCTGGTTGGCAGGGTCATGGGAGATGAGAAGATAGAAATCCAGAACACCGGCCGGGATCACCACGGAAGGCATGCCTTCCGGAACATCATCGGCTTCGACGGCTGGCGAGGTAAGAAGCCGGAGCTTGAGATCCCCTGGGCGGAACTCATATACCGGCGAGAGGCTCAGCCGGGGAAACTCCACTTCCTGGGATTGTTTGCCATCGAACAAAAAATAGGCATGCTCGGCCTGCTGGGGCCCGTTCAGAAACAACGTGCGGCAGGTTCGCTTCCGTTCCTGCGCGTGGAGGAAGGACGTGAGGCAAAGAAGAAGGATCAGCAATATGGGTTTCATTGGTCATTTCAGGGTATTCGGCAGGTTGCGGATTTCCAAGCCTTCTACACCTCATTGAGGTTCAACCAGCGGAAGGAGAGGATCTTGAATTGGCGGCCGTAGGTTTTGTTCGCCTGCCGCGCCGGCGCAGCGGTAAGATCGGCAGGCTCGGCGGAATCCACGTAATCGCGGCCTCGCTGCACGGTGGCCTCACACCAGGCACGGGCCCTCACCTGGCCACCGGCGTCACGGGAATCACCGTATGCCCGGATCGTGAAAGTGTCGTCGCGCGCCGAGAGGATGGGGGCAAGCGGGCGGAGAACATCCGCCTGGCGAGTCCAGCCGGGGAGCCCGTAGGTATTGTGCCCGACAGCCGCTTCCGGGAAGACGTATCCCGTGTCACGTAGCGCAGCTCCCCTGAATGGTGAGGCCAACGATACCACGGATTCATTCTGGATAATCTTGAAGGGATTGAGGCTGGAATTGGCGGTCAGTGCATTGAGCGCCGTCTGGATCGCGCCGCCCAGAGCGAGATTCGTATCATTCGAGAGCTGCCGGTTCACAAACTCGGAAAGCGACAGGAACGGACCGCGCAGACGGACCTGTTCGACTATTTTTTCGGCAAGAAAATCCAACATCCCGTCGGTAAAGACGCGGTAGCCGGTGAATTCCGTAGTATCGGCATACTCCCCGGCAACTTGCGGTGCTTCGCCAGCCTTTCGGTCGCCGGAGACACTGGTGCGGCTGAAGGCGTAATCGGTCTGGGCGGAGAGTTCGATGGAACCGTCGCGCCGGGAATAGGGAATCTTGTGGTTGCGGGCATGGCCTAACAGAGCCCGCCACGCCTTCACGGAGGTGGAGTTGACGTTGAACATGCCCTCGACCTCCAGGCGGGAGGCGATCGTTTTCCAGGAGTCCGCAGGAGCGACGTGACTGGTATGGATCTGGTTGGCGGCACGGGTATCTGTGGTCGCATCCTCGAGCATGGGGCGGTAGGAACGGTTGGCCAGGGGGTCCTTGCCTGTCAGGAAATCGATGAAATTGTCCCTCAGGCTCTGGCCGCCGGGGCCGAACGCGGCCGGTTCCGGGGCGATGGAGGAAAAGAACCAGTCATCGAAGAGGACGTGGTTGGCGCAGTAGGAATCATCCTGCTGTTCATTGCTCCGGGTATTCGCGCGGGGATTGTCGGCGGAGTTCACGACGGAGTCCTTTGGAATGAGTGGAGACGCGTCGGAATTGGCCACCACGTTGCCAGTGTAGGGAGGGGTCGGGTTCAAGCCACGGATCTGCATGTGGGTGAGGTCGGCCAGTGAAACCAGCGGACGGGTGGGCAGCTCCGCGGTGACGATCCGGGAGACGCCTTCGGCTTTCCGCACTCCGGTGACGATGTAGCTGCTGTTGCTCGAATTATCGACATTCGGGAGCATGTCGTCCCCTCCGGAGGAATGCTCCACCACGCTGAAGTCCCATGGGCAATTGAGGAGGTTGTCATTGCCGGGGTAAAGATCCGTGAACCGCGGTTCGCCATTGGAGGAAAAGAAGTCCACGACGGGCTCCGCCTGCACCACTCCCTTTGTGGCGGTGGCCCTGAAATTGGCGATGCGGGAACCCAGCATCATCGATAGGAAAGGCACCGGGTTGTCAGCGCACTGGGCCAATGTGGCTGATGCCAGACCAAGTTTCGGAGGATACAACTTGTCCGCGTCCTGCATCTCATAAAATATCTGGAACCAACTGTGTGACCGGCCCGAGCCGATGCCGTCGATGAACCACTGATAGGCGGACCCACATACGGGGCGTCCCAGATATACGCGGGAGGGGACGTCGAATTTGGCATCAACGCCCATGGTCACCGATCCGGGCAATGAAACCAGATCACCGGATCCACCGGTTTGCCTCTGCAGTTTCTTGTCGAGGGTGAAGAAAATGCCCACGCCGGTCCGGACACCCGGTGACAGATTGAGCGTCACTCTGCGGGTTGCTGTCACATCCTGCAAGGATCCCGTAGGTGGGCTAAAGATGCGTGTTTCCCCGGGTTCCAGGATCATCGGGCTCTGGCCGATCTGGATTCTGAGATCCTGGTGAAAATGGTTGTCCGTGCCGATGGAATTGTTTTGGTAGAAAGCCAGACTGCTGCCTCCTTGGACTGCGTAGTATTCCTCCGGCAGAGCCGGCGCTCCGGCCCCTGTAAACTTGTGCCTGAGAGCGAGGGGCAAGGCATAGGCCGGATTGATGAACAGGGTGCCGTTGAGGGTGATCCTGGTATTGTAAGGATTCCAAACAGTGACAAGCGGGGTGTAAAGGACCGCCGGGCGATACCTGCCACGTCCCGCACCCTGGGTGGTGGAGTAATGGGAAGCGATGATTTGAATTCTGGCCATCTGGGGCAGAAGCCGGATATCATGAAATGTCAGCGCGGCATTCGCCGGCGTCCCGTCATCCACCCAGCTCTGGTGGTTGATGTTCGGCACGCGCGAAGGCGAGGATGTGGCCGTCATTTTTTTGTAGAGTGTCGCATAGCTCCTGATTTTCGCCCAGCTTGCGATGGGGCCTCGTCTGGCCCAGAACTCCCTGAGGCCCGAGTCACGATAGTCAGCCCAATGGTAGAGCATGCTTTTGGCCGGCTGGTAATCCGCCGCGTTTGCAGGCCGGGTGTATTTGAGGTGCTCGGTCGGGCTGATTTTGAAAAACTCCAGCCCGGAGCTTGGCTGGCTGTCCCAATTCTCGGTGAGCAGGGAAAAGTCCTTTCTCCAGCCGCCGGTGGCGACGTTGGTGAGGAGTCCGACGGAGGTCGCGGAGAGGTCGTGGAAGGATTGTGACGGCCGGCTGGCGGCATCCTGCTTCGCGAAGATGTCGGTGGTGTTCCGCGTAAAGGTCCTGGCGGCGGGCGATGCGTCGGCAAGCAGCGCATCCAATCCGAACACCGCGGGATCCGTGACGGCGTGGCTGCCGCTCAGCTGCGCCCAGCCGGCGGCGTTGTCGCTTTTGGGTTTGAATGGCTCGGGCAGGCGCGCCTTTTGGTTCTCCCCGCTCACCCACCAGGCGAGGGCGCCCGATTCGCTATCCATCATGACCGGAGGAAGATGGACCTGGCGATCGTCATCCTTCCCCAGGCTGCCGGTGGAAACGAGCGGCACGGTCGCCGCTGATGGTGACTTGCTTGCCAGGCTGGCTGCCGCCATGGGACTGGACGCGCTTTCTTGCGGCCCTGAAACCAACCATGAAACGAAGCGCCCGTCCTGCGCCGCAGGCTTCGTCTTGGAAGCGTAATCCGGCGCGATCGGCCTGCCAGCCAATGGCCCGCTGGCTTGGTGATTCGTGCCTTCCCAGCTTTTCCAGACCCCGGTGAGCGGCGGCGCCTCCGGATTGACGATCTCGGCGGGTGCGGTGACCCGGGTGTCGGGGCCTGCGTGTTTTTGCAGTTCACCGATGGCGAGCATGAGCGCCAGCCGGGCGTTGGCTTGCGCCTCGGCTTGTGCTTGCGCCTGGCTGCTGCTGCGCAGCGATACGCCGGAAAGGCCCAACAACCCGACGGCAAGCACGGCCAGCAGCACCATGAGCGTGAGGCTCACGACCAGCGCGAAGCCCCGGGATGAGGGATGGGATTTTATGGAGCCATTGGCTTGCATTTGAATAAGAATATACCATGTAAATTCATCATTCAAGCCAGATCATGGCGGCCTCTTTTTCAAACGATTTCATCTACGGGCAGATCATTGATGGCAAAGCAAGCGCAGCGGGCCCGGCCGGTTTGCAGCGCAAGCCAGCGATCGCTCTAAATGGGTGAAAATCCGTGGCCGACGATTCTGACGTTGAGCGTGAGGTAGCCATTGCTGCGCTGGTAAGCGGGTTCGTTTTCCGTCTGCTCGCGGGCTTCGATCAGCCGGATTGAGGCGACCTGTGCACCCAACGCCTTGAGCAGCGAGCGGATGACCAGCCTGGCGTGGGGCGCGCCGAGGCAGAAATGCGCGCCGGCCCCGTAGGCGAGGTGCGGATTCGGCTTGCGGTCGAGACGGACTTCGCCAGGTGCGTCGAAGGCGGCGGGATCGAAATTCGCCGCCGCCCAGCAGAGCGAGATGCGCTCGCCGGCGGATACATTCACGCCGTGGACGTCGGTTGCCGCCGGGCACTTGCGGCCGATGTGGGTGAGCGGCGTGATCACGCGGGCGAATTCCTCGGCGGCAAGCGGGATGCGCTTCGGATCTTCACGGAGAAAATCGAGGCCTTCGGGATGATCGGCGAAATACGCGACGATACCGGCGATGGACTGGATGATGGTGTCGCGGCCACCGGCGAAGGTGAGGTTGGCAAAGCCGGCCATTTCCTCACGGGTGAGCGGGCGGCCGCGATAGCTGGCAGTGGCCAGCGCGCTGAAAAAATCCTCGCCGGGAACTGCGCTGGCGCGGTCGAGCTGGCGGTGGATGTAGTTCTCGAGTTCGGTGCCTTTTTTGCCGCCATCGCCCTCGCGAAATACGTGCGTGCCCCAGCCTGTCCACACGTCCGCCTCGCTGTCGGGCAGGTTGAGCAGGCAGGCGAGCGAGCGCGATTGGATGGGCAGGGCGAAATCATGCACGATCTCGATGGACTCGCGTGATATCGCATCCGCCATGGCTTGATCGACGATCGCCTCGACCCGCGCGATAAAGTCCGGTTTGAGCGCGCGCTTGAAAAAGGGCTCGACGATGGCGCGATAGTCGGTGTGTTCGGGCGGGTCGGTCTCGATCGGCAACTGCCGGACGCTGCGGACGTTTTCCTCGGAAGGAATCGGCACGCGGAACGGCGCGTCGGAACTGAATGTTTCCCAGTCTTTGGCTGCTTCGCGGACGTCCGCATGGCGCAGGATCATCGGAATGCTCTCGCCGTTGAAATCATTCACCAGCACGCCGTCTTTTTCACGCGCGGCGGCAAATGGGTCGTGAGGACAAAAGGCGCTCATCGGGGTGTTTCAGAGTTCCTTGATGCGGACCTTGCGGTACCAGACGCGCTTGCCCTCGTCCTGAAAGCTGATGTGGCCCTTCATCGGGCGGTCCTTCATACCGGTCTTGGACAAATCCAGGTTCTGGATTTCCTCGTCGTTGAGGGCGACGGTGAGGTGGCTGCCTTTCAGGGTAATGACATATCGATTCCACTCGCCGGCGGGCTTGACCATGTTCTTGGACGGTCCCTGCGTCTTGATGACGCCACCGCAATCATGGTGGCCGGGGTTTTCCACGCCATGGGTGT
Source organism: Akkermansiaceae bacterium (assembly GCA_023253625.1). GTDB lineage: Bacteria > Verrucomicrobiota > Verrucomicrobiia > Verrucomicrobiales > Akkermansiaceae > Luteolibacter. The sequence goes on from JALRFY010000215.1 coordinate 23,257, forward strand.
CGAGAATCTGGATCTCGAAGCCGCTGTTGACGTGGTCCTTGAGGTCGCCGACGCGCAGGAACACCCCGGAGTTGCCTTTGGGATCGAACTTGAACTCCAGGTCGAGGATGAAGTCGCCATATGGTTTTTCGGTGGCGATGTAATGGTGGTAACGTTGCCATCCCCACTCGCCCTTGCGGGGCTTGAGAGTGAGAATGTTGCCGTCCTCGATCATCCAGTTGCCCTCGGTCTTCCAGCCGGAGAGATCCTTGCCGTTGAACATTTCGACAAAACCGTCCTCCGCGGCGTGGATGGAGGACAGCATGATGGCAGATGCGAGTGCGATGAGGCGGGGCATGGTTTTCATGGCTTGGAGATTCATCAGAGGGGTTTCAAAGCGACCAGCCCTTGCGGCTGGGCCTGCGGACCCACTCGTTCGCTTCGTCGTGGTTGGTGACTTTCATCAGGTCGTTGTCCCACAGCAGCTTTTTGCCGGGGAAGCGCTTGGCGAGGTTGCCGAGCAGGGCGAACTCGGTCAAGGGGCCGGAGTAATCGAAATCCGCGCTGGCCTTGCCGCCGGCCTTGATGGCATCGATCCAGTTCTGTTCGTGGCTGCCTTTGATGCGGGGCAGGGTTTTCTCCGGGCGTTGGTAGGCCTTCATCGCTGACTCGGGAAAGAGCCGTGGACTGTTGCCATAAACGCCACACATGATGGATCCCTTCTCGCCCTTGAAAATGACGCCACCCTGCTCGTAAAGGCCACGCCCTTCCTCAAGTTCGGGCGGCCGCGGCGGCTCCTGCCCCTCATACCAAGTGAGTTTGAGCGGCGGGAAACCCTCGCGCTCCGCGAAATGGTAGGCCACCACGGCCTTGTCCGGATGCACCTCGTTGTTTCCACCGACGATGCCGGAGCCCTCGATGGATAGCGGTGCGCCGAGTTTCAATGCGGAAAAAACACAATCAAGCGTGTGCGCCCCGCGGTCGCCCATCATGCCACAGCCGAAGTCCCACCAGCAGCGCCAGACCATCGGGTGATAACAGGTGTGGTAAGGCCGCATCGGCGCGGGGCCGATCCACAAGTCCCAATCGAGCCCCTCCGGCACTGCCATGCCCTGCTTCGGCCGGTCGTTCAGCGGCGAACTCCAAGACGCATGACCGTGCGGAGCATAGGACAGGCTGCACCAGGCATCGACTTCGCGCACCGGCCCGATCGCGCCGTCCCAGATCCACTCGCAAATCAGCCGCAGGCCTTCCTGCGAATGTCCCTGGATGCCCATCTGGGTGACCACGCCGGTTTCCTTCGCCGCCTTGGCCAGCATGCGGGCCTCGTATATGTCATGGGTGAGCGGTTTCTGGCAAAAGACGTGTTTGCCCAGTTGCATCGCCGCCATGCTGATCACCGCATGGGTGTGGTCGGGAGTGGCGACGATTACGGCATCGATATCCTTCTGCTTCTCCAACATCACGCGGAAGTCCTTGTAGGCCGCAGCGTCGGGAAACTGCTTGAAGGTTTTCGCGGCATAGCGGTGGTCCACATCGCACAAGGCGACGATGTTTGCGGCCCCGCAGGCGGTCAGATTGGAGTGGCCCATGCCGCCAATGCCGATGCCGGCGATGTTGACCCTCTCGCTGGGCGGCGTGTGGCCCGGACCGCCGAGCACGTGGCGCGGGACGATCTGGAAAAGGCCGGCGGCGGCAGTGGTTTTGAGAAATGCGCGGCGATGGGATGTGGGATTCATGGTGGATGCGGGTTTGCAGGGTGCCTGCCCATCCACTGAATACGGAACCAAGCAGCGGATCTTGTCTATTTTTCCGATTCAAGGTCGGGAACAACAGATGTGTTTCAAAAAAAATAATGGCCCCACAAAAAGCCGCCTGTCCGCCAATCGATGCCAAAGGACGGACGAATCCCGCCTCGACGCAGTGACCGAAGTGTCACTTGAAGTCGAACGTGTCGATCGGCTCCTGTCCCCACGTGGCTCCATGCGTCGGAAATGTGGAATGGCGTTGCCGTAGAATTGCCTTTCGATCAATTGTGCGTCAGCGCCAGCACGCCATGATCAAGCCGACCATCCTGACCCTTGTTCTCTCACTGCCGATCGCGGCGCAGGTTTTCCCCGGTGCCGACGAAAGCACGCCCTCGCAGGCACACTACTTCACCTGGATCAACAACACCAACGAGGGCCCGATGGCCCCGCAGACGGCCGCCAACCTGGAGTTCTTCCAATGGCTGCACGACGCATACGGAATGGTGCTCGACATCTACGCCTTCGACGCCGGGGCGATCGATGCGCCGGATTACTATGGCTCCACCTCGACGCGGAAATTCAAGCAGCAGTTCCCGCAAGGATTCGCGCCCTTCGCCGCGCAGGCGCGGGGCTTCGGCGGCCGCCTCGGCATCTGGCTCGGCCCGGATGGCTTCGGAAATACGCCGGAGGACGAGCGGGCACGCATCGATCTGCTCGCCGGCTTGTGCCGCGATCACAATTTCCAGCTCTTCAAAATGGACGCCGTCTGCGGCCAGCTCCGCGACGAGAAACAACCGGCTTTCATCCGGCTCATGCAGGAATGCCGCAAGCACACGCCCGACCTCATCGTGCTCAACCACCGCCTAAACCTCGGCGGGGCGGAACCCCACGTGACCACATTCCTGTGGGAAGGCGCGGAGACTTACATCGACGTCCACATGTCAAACCAAATCACCGCGCCCCACCACCGCGCCAGGGCGCTCGATCGCGGCCTGCCGCCGGAACTCAAGCGCCTCGCCGAGGACTGCGGCGTGTGCCTTTCCTCCTGCCTCGATTACTGGCAGGACGAACTCATCCTCCAAGCCTTCAACCGCTCGATGATCCTCGCCCCGCAGCTCTACGGCAGCCCGTGGTTCCTGCGCGACGACGAATACCCGCAGCTCGCCCGCATTTTCAACCTGCACCGGAAATACCGCGACATCCTCGTCACGGGCATCGTCCTGCCGGAGGAAACCCACGGCCCGCACGCCGTTTCGCGCGGCAATGACAAGACCCGGCTCATCACCCTGCGCAACCTGTCATGGCAGCCGGTGACTTATGATGTCCCGCTCGATGAACGCATCGGCTTGAAAAACAACTCGGATCGCGAGGCGCGCCTGTTCCATCCCTACGAGGAAATCCTCGGCAAAGGACTCCAGCCCGGCGGCTCGGTCAAAGTCACCGTGCATCCTTTCCGCGCCGCGCTGCTGCTCGTCACCACCGAGGGCTGCGACGAACCGTCATTGCCGCATGGCCCCTGCCGCGTGCTGAAGAATGTCAAAGGCAAGCAGCCGGTCATTCAAAAACTCGAACCGCTCCCGCTCAAACAACCGTGGCACCGCAAGCTGGCCGACCTAACAAACACCCCGTTGCCCGCCGATTGGGAGGCGCTCTATGAAGCCACCATGTTCGCCGCCGACAACAACGCGCTCGAACTCCGCAGCC
>JALRFY010000090.1 GCA_023253625.1 Akkermansiaceae bacterium
AGGGCAGCAGGAAAATCCCCAGCACCAACGCGATGAGTGCCACAGTGAGCATGGCGATGGCGATGGAGGAAATGGTGGAGTTCCGGCGCTGGCGGTGCAGGCGGGCCTGGGCTTCGGGGCTGAGTTGAGCGTGAATACTCATGAGAGGCGGTTTTTGAGAGGCGGTTTTTGACAGGGGCTTTTTTCCACTCACGCCATGATTCAAGCAGCGTGTGGGAAAACAAATGAAACCGGCGCGAATCCCTGTCAAGGCCGGGGATGAACCCGCCAAGTATGGAGTGGCCGGTTTTCAGCCAATCCGGCCAGCTTGCCGCCATCACAAGCGCAAGACGAACCTGTTTGATCGCTCCGCTACTTTCCAGCCTTCACCGAGAGGGCTTTCAGACCGGGTAGACAGCGGCGATTTTTTCCATCCACTTGCGGGCGCGGGCACCAAAGCCGAGGTCGTCACCGGCGTAGAGGATGCCGCGGGAGACGTTGATGACATCGGGCGCGCTGCGGGCGGCATCGGCGAGCGCGGCAAGGTCACCACCCTGCGCACCAAGACCTGGCACCAGCAGGGGCGCGTCGGGAATTTTCCCGAGCACCTCGCCGGCGTTGGTCAGGCCGACGACGTAGCCGATGTCGGTCTTGCGTTTTTCGTTGGCAGCCCGCTCGCCGAGGTCGGTGACAAGCTGGAACACCTCACGGCCATCGGCGAGTTTTTGCCGTTGGAAATCAGCGGAGCCGGCATTGGAGGTGACGGCGAGCAGATAGACCGCCTTGCCCTCCCAATCGAGGAAAGGCTCGATGGAATCGTAGCCAAGGAAGGGATTGAGCGTCACGGCATCGACATTCCAGCCGGCGAAGTATCCCTGGGCGTAGTATTTCTGAGTCTCGCCAATGTCGCTGCGTTTGGCGTCGAGGATGACTGGCACATCCTCCGGGATGAGGGCGAGCAATTCCTCGAGCACGCGGATGCCCTCGATGCCCATGGCTTCGAAGTAGGCCATGTTCGGCTTGAAGGCGGCGGCCCAGGCGGCGGTTTCCCCGATCACACGGGCGAGGAAATCGCGGGCGTCGGATGCCCCGCCACCGCCGGGCCGGGGGTCGAGCCCGACACAGAGGCGGGAGCCGGTTCTGGCGAGGCGCAGGCCAAGTCGTTCAGTGTAGCGCATGGCGGAAAGTCGTCGGTATGGCGGCGATGCGAAAGGGAAAAAATGAGCACTGGCCATGCAAGGCCCTGCCCCGGTGGTCAATTCATTGCCTGCCAGCTGGTGACCCGCCAAGCCCTTGGGTGCGCAGGGCCTGCAAGCCGATGCCCACGAGAGTCAGCACGATGATCGGCAGCACGAACCAGACCATCGCATCGCGGTAGGTCTCCAGCAACTCGTGACCGGTGGAGTGCAGAAGCAGATAGCCCAGATAGAGGAGATACATTGCGAGAAACAGCAAGCCATTGCCGCGGCTGATCCGGTATCCGGAGAAAAACACCGGCAGGCAGGCAATGGCGACGGCGATCATGATCGGAATATCGAAACGCATGGCGGCCTTGGAAACGGCGATGCCGGAGGGCGAGACGATCGAGCTGAGGCCAAGCACGCAGAGGATGTTGAAGATATTGCTGCCGACCGCGTTGCCGACGGCGATGTCGCGCTCGCCGCGGATGGCGGCCACCACTGAAGTGGCGACTTCCGGCATCGAGGTGCCGGCGGCGATGATGGTAAGGCCGATGACGAGTTCGGAAACCTGATAGGCGCGTGCGATGGCCACGGCACCGTCCACCAGCCACTTCGAGCCTAGCACCAGAGCAGCGACACCCACCACGACCAGGGCGGCGTTTTTGATCCAATTACCCGAATCCTTGGAGCCAAACTCGCTTTCATATTCGGCCTTCACCTCCGCGCTGCTCTCGCGCCGGCTCTGGCGGATCAGGAAAAGAGTATAGGCCACCACCCCTGCGAAAAGCAGCAAGCCATCGAGGCGTCCGATTTGTCCATCGAGGCCAAGCGGCACGACCAGAAGTGAGACGAAGATCATGAATGGCACGTCGAAACGCACCAGCTGCTGAGCGACCACCAGCGGCACCACCACCGCGGCGAGGCCGAGGATGACGAGCACGTTGAAGATGTTGCTGCCGACGACGTTGCCGACGGCGAGATCCGCCTGGCCTTTGTAGGCGGACATGACACTGACGGCGAGTTCCGGCGAACTGGTGCCGAAGGCGACCACGGTGAGACCGACCACCAGCGAGGAAATCCCGGCGGCCACGGCAAGGCGGGCGGCTCCACGCACCAGCAGTTCGGCACCGCCGATGAGGAAAACGAGACCGAGAATCAGGAATGCGATGGTGGCAAAAGTCATGGCAAAATCGTGAAGTGACGCTGTGAGCGAGCTTTTCGCCGCGTTTTCACGGCATCCAAGCAGAAAATCCGTCGGATGGCAAAATCGAGTGGATTCGCGGCAAGCGTCCACTTGCGCGGTGGCGATTCCCGCATAACGTGCGGGGAATGTTCGTTTGCAAGAGTCAACGGTGCGCCTTGCGGCGCAAGATCGGCAGCGGCGGCGGCGCAAGGGAAAACGACGCGCCGCCCGGAAACGCCATCGCCCCATTCCGCCTGTCCACTGGTGAAACCCTCAACGAGGCTTCCGATTCCAGGCTGCTGGTGATGGTTTTCCTGCGGCACTTCGGCTGCACCTTCACCCGTCAAATCCTCCGTTGCCTCGAGCAACTGCAACAGGAAGCGCAGACGCGCGGCGGCGAGCTGGTGCTCGTCCACATGCTCAAAAGCGGCGAGGAACTACGCTACCTCGGCGGTCACGACGAAGTCACCCGCATCGCTGATCCGAAATGCGAACTCTACCGCGCGTTCGGCCTCGGGCGCGGCGGGTTGATGGAACTCTTCGGCCCGCGTGTCTGGTGGCTGGGAGCGTTGTCGATCTTCAAGGGCTGTGGCGTCGGCCATCTGGCGGGCGATGGTTTGCAGATGCCGGGGGCCTTCCTGTTCCGCCACGGCCGGATTATCGCGTCCCAGCGCGCGAAAACCGCCGCCGACCTACCAGACATTCCCGCGTTGTTCGCGGACCCGATCGCCGCCACGACGCCATGAATGTGTTTCGCGCGGCGCTTTACCTCAGCGTGATGGCGGCGGCGATCCTATCGTCGTCCTGCGTCGACAGCCGCGAGGAATACTGGATCGACGCACGCGGCGGCGGCCGTGGGGAAATTGCCTTCACCTTGCCCGCCGCAGCCTTGCGCCTGCATGGCGGCGAGGCGGGTGTCGAGCGCATGATCGATTCATTACTGAACAAAATCGATGGCATCGCACCGACCCGCCACGAGGTCACGGTGAATGGCGACCGGGCCGATGTGGCGCTCGCATTCCGTTTCGACTCGGCGCTGGATCTGGCCGATTTCGCGGACAATCCGGCGGCGCGCGCAATGCCTGCGGCCGTCAAGCATCTCACTGGCACGATGGACGTTGCACTGCGTGGCCGGGAACTCGCCTGCACCCGCCGCAGCGAGCCGGGCCGGGCGATTCCCGGCGTTTCCCTGCTTCCAGCCTCACGGCTCGATGGCCGGCTTGTCACCATCATCCACCTCCCCTCCCCCGCCAACAAATCCAATGCAACGCGCATGGAAAATGGCGGCCGCACCCTGGTTTGGGATACGCCGCTTGCGGATGCTGTGAAAGCACCGCTGGTGATGCATTTTAAGATGGACGTCCCGATCCCATGGACCTTAGTGCTCGGCGTGGGACTTCCGGTCGGGTTGGCCGGTGTGATTTTGCTGGCGCGGCGGCTCTCACCCAGGAAATCGCCTTGCGGGCACACGCCGCCGCCGGAATCATCCGCCGCGTGAACCCCGCACTTGAGGACCTGTTTTCGTTTCTCCGCTTCGCCAGCGTTTCCACCGATTCCAACCGCGCCATGGACGTGCGCGCTTGCGCCGACTGGCTTTGCGCCAAACTCCGCGCGATGAAGCTGGATGTGGAATTGCATGAAACGCCGCGCCATCCCGTGGTCGTGGCGCGCAACGCACACGTCGCCGGCCGCCGCACGGTCATGATCTACGGCCACTACGACGTCCAGCCGGTCGATCCGCTGGACTTGTGGCACAGCGATCCGTTCCAACCCGAAATCCGCGACGGCCGCATCTGGGCGCGCGGAGCCACCGACAACAAGGGCCAGATGCTCGCCCACGTGCTCGGCGTGGAGGAAATCCTGCGCACGCAAGGCGAACTTCCCGTGAACCTGATCTTCCTCTTCGAAGGCGAGGAGGAAATCGGCAGCCCGAACCTCGCGGCGTTTCTAACGGAAAACCGCGACGCCCTGCGCTGTGACGTGATCGCGATTTCAGACACCGGCATGGTCGCGCCCGGCGTGCCGACCCTCGGCTACGGCCTGCGCGGCATCACATGCTGCGAAGCCATCTTGCGCGGGCCGAAGGGCGACCTGCATTCCGGCCTGTTCGGCGGTGCCGTGGCCAATCCCGCCGCCGCCATCGCGCGGCTCGTCGCCAGCCTGCACCATGCCGACGGCCGGATCGCGATCGATGGTTTTTATGACGACGTCCGCACGCTTGAAAACTGGGAACGCGAGATGTGGTCGCGCGTGCCCGGCGTTGCGGATTCAGACTTTCTCAAGGTCACCGGCTCGCCGGGATTGTTCGGCGAGCCAGCATACACTTCCGCCGAGCGCGTGTGGGCACGGCCGACCGCCGAGGTCAACGGCATCGGCGGCGGTTACCAAGGCGAGGGCTCGAAAACCGTGCTGCCCGCCGCAGCTTTTGTGAAGCTCTCGTTCCGCCTCGTGCCGGATCAGGACCCCGCCAACATCATGCACAAGGTGAAACAGCATCTCGAATCCCATTGCCCGCCGGGCGTGAACATCGAGATCACCCACGGCCACGACGGCAAACCCTACATCACCGATCCACACTCCAGGTTCGGCAAGGCCGCGCAAGCCGCCCTGCGCGCCGCCTTCAATGCCGAGCCGGTGCTCATCCGCGAAGGTGGCAGCATCCCGATCGTGCAAACCTTCCGCGACATCCTCGGTGTGGACACCTTGTTGCTGGGCCTTGCCCTGCCCGATGCACAAATCCACGCGCCCAACGAAAACTTCCCCGTCGAGAACTTCGAGGCCGGCATCCGCCTGAACCAGGCGCTGCTCAAGGAATTGGGTAAAGATTAACCACGAAATTCACGAAAGATCACGAAATGGGACCGGTTGAAATGCTCTACCATGAAGAGGTGGGAGTGATTCTGGATTGCGCTGTGGAAGTGCATCGGATTCTGGGGCACGGCCTACTGGAAAAACCTTATGAAAATGCATGGGTTCGCGAATTCCAACTGCGTGGCATTTCCTGCCTTCAACAACCCCGCTACCCGGTCGACTACAAGGAATGCCGTGTCGGCGAATTCATCCCCGATCTGGTGGTCCTCGGGAAAATCATCGTGGACACCAAGACCATCGACCGCATCACCAATGTGGAGGTTGCCCAGATGATAAACCATCTCCGCATCACCAAACTCCGTGTCGGTTTCATCATCAACTTCAAACATCCACGCATCGAAACCCGAAGGGTTGTTTTGTAACTTTCGTGCCCTTTCGTGACTTTCGTGGTTTCTCTTCCCAATTTATGTCCGACTCCCCACCATCCAACGACTTCATCCGTGAGATCATCGCCGGCGACCTTGCCTCCGGCAAGCACGCCACCACCATCACGCGCTTTCCGCCGGAGCCGAACGGCTATTTGCACATCGGCCATGCCAAGGCGATCTGCCTGAGCTTCGGCATCGCGCGGGAGAACGCCGCCACCGGCGCGCGATGCCACCTGCGCTTCGATGACACCAACCCGGAAAAGGAGGAAACCGAATACGTCGAGAGCATCAAGGAGGACGTGAAGTGGCTGGGCTTCAATTGGGGCGGGCACCTGTATTTCGCCAGCGACTACTTCCAATTCTTTTACGACTGCGCCGTGCATCTCATCAAGCAGGGCCTCGCCTATGTGGACGACGATGGCGTGGAGGAAATGCGCGCCAAGCGCGGCAACGTGAACACGCCCGGCACCCGCTCGGAGTTCGCCGGGCGACCGGTGGAGGAAAACCTCGACCTGTTCGCCCGCATGAAGGCCGGCGAATTCAGGGACGGCGCACGCGTGCTGCGCGCGCGCATCGACATGGCCTCGCCGAACATGAACCTGCGCGACCCGGTGCTCTACCGCATCATGCACGCGCACCACCACAACACCGGAGACGCATGGTGCATCTATCCAATGTATGACTTCGCGCACCCGCTGGAGGACGCGCTGGAGCACATCACGCACTCGCTTTGCACGCTGGAGTTCGAGAACCACCGGCCGCTTTACGATTGGTTCATCGACCACTGCCCGGTGCCTTCCAAGCCGCGCCAGATCGAATTCGCGCGGCTCAACCTCACCTACACCGTGATGAGCAAGCGCAAGCTGCTGCAACTCGTGCAGGAGGGCAAGGTTTCCGGCTGGGACGATCCGCGACTGCCCACGATTTCCGGCATGCGCCGCCGCGGCTATCCCGCCGCCGCGATCCGCGAGTTTTGCAAACGCATCGGCATCACCAAGTTCAGCGGCACCACCGATGTCGCCCTGCTCGAATACGAAGTGCGCGATTTCCTCAACCGCGGGGCACCGCGCCGGATGGCGGTGCTCGATCCTGTGAGGGTGGTGCTGGAAAACTGGTCCGCGGAACCGCTCCCGCATGCGGTGGTTTCCAACCACCCGCAGAATCCCGACATGGGTGAACGCGAGGTGCCGATGGGCGGCGTGGTTTTCATCGAGCGCGAGGACTTCATGGAGGACCCGCCGAAGAAATTCTTCCGCCTCGGCCCGGACCGCTGCGTGCGCCTGCGCGGCGGACACATCATCCGCTGCAGCGGTTATGACAAGGACGCGGATGGAAATGTATCACTCATCCGCGCCGAGATCCTGCCCGGCACCGTCGGCATGGACGCGCCCGAGGGCGTGGCCTGCAAGGCGGCGATCCATTGGGTGGACGCCGCCACCGCCGTGGACGCCGAGGTGCGGCTCTACGACCGCTTGTTCACCGTGGAAGACCCGGACGCTGCCGAGGGCGGATTTGTCAGCGTGCTCAATCCCGATTCCCTGAAAACCGTCACCGCGAAAGTGGAACCCTCGCTCGCGGATGCCGCACCGGGTTTTTGCTGCCAGTTCGAGCGGGTCGGTTATTTCGTGGCGGACTCCAAGGATCACCGCCCCGGGGAAAAGCCCGTTTTCAACCGCACCGTGGCGCTCAAGGATTCGTGGGCGAAGAAATCCGGTTGACCGGCTTGGCGGCCATTCAGCGGAAAATCGCGAGGATCGCGCGGTGGTCCGAGGCGTTTTCCCAGCCGGGGTCATCGATGATGTAGGAATTCTGGAAATCGAGTTCGCTGCGCAGCGGCTTGGTGACGGTGACAAAGTCGATGCGCGAGTAAATGTCGTGGGGGACCCAGTGGTGGGTCCAGGCATTGCCGCGGGAATCCTTGGCGGGCAGCGCGGTGAGGTATCCCGGGCTGTTGTAGGTGCCGGTGATGGTCTTGATGGTGCGGGTGGGCCGGGTGTCGTTGAAATCGCCGTAAACAATGAGCCGCGCGTCCGGGTCCTTGGCCAGAATGGCATCGACATGGCGGCGTAACAACCGGGCCTCGTTCACCCGGATTTCCTCCTGATCCGCCTCTGGGATGGGGCGCTTGGATTTGAGATGAACACCGAGAAACCGGTAGCTCTTGCCGCGTGCCTCGATGGTGGCGTCGAGGATGCCGCGGCCAATGCCGTAGGTCTGGCCGTTGAGGCGAAATTCGCGATCGGCCGGCTTTGAAGTGGCGATGACGGGAAACTTGGAAAGCAAGCCGAGGCGGCGCACCGAATCGGTGCCGGCGGTGTAATGGCTGTGCGGCAGATCGAGACCTGCATTTTTCAGCCGCTCGCGGATTTCCTCGAGATCGGCCGCAGTGCCGATCTCACACAGGCCGATCACGTCCGGCGAGTGGGCAGCGAGCAGGCGGATAACGGCCGCCTTTTCCTCCTCCGGCTTCGGCGTGGAGCGCTCCAGCTTGCGGTCAATGTAGCGGTCCATCACCAGCCAGTTGAGCACATTATATGCGGCGAAGCGCATGCCCTCGCCAGATGGCGCGGGTGAAAGTGCGGCGAGCGGTTCCGTTTGACGCGGAGGGGTGGGCGCAGTGGAGGTCTCCGCAGTGGAGGTCTCCGCAGTGGAGGTCTCCGCAGTGGAGGTCTCCGCAGTGGTTTGCGGCGGGCTGTCCGCTGCGGGCGCTTCGCTGCCGGGCGTGTCCCAATCCGGAGTATTCTCGCGGGAATCACAGGCGGCGACCAACAAGGACAGGACCAAGCCAGCTACGGCCGCCAAGCGGCGCGAGATGACCGGCCCGGTGGCGCGGCCCATCTGGCCACCACCATGTCCAAACCAGCGGGCAAAGGCTTCAAATCCCACGCTATGTTGCCACATGAGTCTCGATCGTAATGTCAGAATTGACGGGATAGGCGCGGGCAGGATGCCCGGGCCACTGTGACTCAGGATTCCTTGGACTCCTTGCCCGGGGCATCCTTGATGCGAACCTCCTTGTCGGAATGCGCGTCGGTTTCGCCGCGGGTGATTTCACGCTCGAAGTCGTCGCGCGCCTTTTTGAATTCACCCATGCTTTTGCCGATGCCGCGGGCGAGCTCCGGGAGCTTCTTGGCTCCGAAGAGGAGCAGCACGATGAGGAAGATGACAATGATTTCCTGGCCGCCGAGGGAACCAATGAAGGCGAGTGGAGTGTGGTGCATGGAGAAAACCTAATGTTTGTGAGCCTGCATGCAACGCATTTGCCGGGGATTTTCTTGCACGCGGAACCGCATTTTCCTCGCTGCGCCTCAGAATTACATTTCTCCCTCGACGTCGTCGAAGTCCATTTCACGCACGCGTTTTTTGTCGCGCTGGATTTCGACCTGCCTGCGGAGGATCTCGCGGGTTTCCACGCCCTTGGGCAATGCGGGGATGAGCAGCTTGGGCAGGCTGCGGTCCGACGTTTCCAGCGAGATGGAGGACAGGCCGGTGAGGCGCATCCACCACGGGCGCAGGATGATGGAGTCCTTTACACGATAAAGTTCGATTTCATCAATGTGCTGGTTGACAACGCCCGAGGTGACGCGCAGGCGCTGGCAGGACAACCGGTAAACGTGGGTCTGGATGACGAGATAGCGCCACAGCGCGTAGCCGGCGGGCAAAATCAACGCCGCGAAGGCGAAGGGGTGAAATTGCGAGCCCGCAATGACGGACAGAACCGCGGCAACCAAGGCCACAGTGAAATGAGCGAAATTGAGCCACTGCGAGGAGCGGCCTTCCCAAAGCACGGTTTCATCATCCATGGGCCGCATCATGGCTGGAGCGGAGGTGGTCCGGCAAGCGGAGATTGCACGGGATCAAGGACGGTTCCGGCAATCGAGGCGCTGGTTCATCTCGATGGCCGGGTTTTCCTCGCCGGACTGGCCGACGACCACGGCGGGCACCCCCGCCACGGTGGTGTGCGGCGGGACGTTGGTGAGCACCACGCTGCCGGCGCCCACCTTGGCACCGGTACCGATTTCCACCCGGCCGAGGATTTTCGCACCCGCGCCGAGCAGCACGCCGGAGCGGACGATCGGGTGACGGTCGCCGGTCTGCTTGCCGGTGCCGCCGAGCGTGACTTCATGGAGAATTGATACATCATCCTCGATGATGGCGGTTTCGCCGACGACGAACGAGGTGGCGTGATCAAGCAGCAGCCCGCAGCCGATGCGCGCGGCGGGATGGATATCCACCGCGAAGGCCTCGCTGCCGATGCTTTGAAGGTAGAGTGCCAGCCAACGGCGGCGGTCCTGCCACAATTGGTGGGAAACACGGTAGGTGGTGAGCGCCAGAAAGCCCTTGAAAAACAACAGCGGCTCCAAAAGCGAGAAACACGCGGGATCGCGGTCGAACATCGCCTGCATGTCGCGCACCGCGCTTTGCACAATGAGCGGGTGGCCGGCAAACACCCCGCTGAGCAGCGGCTCGATGGCCTCGCGCGGCATGTCCTCGCGCGCCAGCCTCCGCGCCAAGCGCGCGCCGAGCGAGGCTGCGGGTGTTTCGCGGCTGAGGATAACGTCATCAACGAGATGGCGCAGCAGCGGCTCCTCGTCCACCACGCGTGCGGCCTCGGCTCGCAGGATGTCCCACACCGCGGCCACATCGACGGACTTGCCGGCGCAGATTCTCGATGGATTCGTGCTGGCGGGCGGGGCGGTGCTCTGGTGGGATTCGCTCATGAGGATTTCGCAGAAATTGGAATACGCGTTGCGTGTGCTGGCCCAGCTCGCCAAGCGTCACGACGGCCGGACTCTTACACGGCTTGAGGATCTAGCGCAACGCGAAGCCGTCTCGCCCAGTTTCCTGATCCAGATCCTCAGCGACCTGCGCCGCGCCGGCATCGTGGAAAGCCGCCGCGGCCAGGCCGGCGGATACCTTCTCGCACGCGCCCCCGAGTCCATCACGCTCAGCCAGGCCATCGACGCCATCGATCCCGCCGTGCTGCATGGCAGCTTGTCCGAGGACGGCGAATCCGGCCCCGCGTTGCGCCGGACATGGGAAAAAATTTCCGGCAGCCTGCGTGAGGGCCTCGATCGCACCACACTGGAAAACCTCATCGCCCAGCCCGGCGAGGGGATGTTTTACATTTGATCGCCCGGAAAAACGCACAAGATTCCGGCTTTAACCGCGTATTCCTGCCACATGATCCGCTGGTTCGCCCGCAACGACATCGCCGCCAACTTCCTGATCGTCGCGATCTTGTTGTGGGGCGGCTATTCACTGAAGGAGCGGGTGCCAATGGAGGTGCAGCCGGCGATGCAATTCCATTTCGTCAACATCAACGTACCATATCGCGGCGGCAGCCCGGAGGATGTCGAGAAAGTGGTGATCCTGCCCATCGAAAGCGCGCTTGAAGGCGTGCAGGGAGTCGATTCGATTTTTGCGGACGCCTACTCCGGCCAAGCCAGGGTGAGGGTTTTCGCCAAGCAGGGCCACCCCATCAAGACCTTGCTGGAAGACGTCAAGACGCGGATCGACCGCATCAACTCATTCCCGCCGGAGATCGAACCTCCCGACGTGCGCGTGCCAGACAGCAGTATGTGGTTCGACGTGATCAAGGTGGCGGTGGCCGGCGACATGGATGAAGTCGATCTGCTCAGTGCCGCGCGGCGCGTGCGCGATGACCTGATCACGATGCCCGGCATTTCCCAGGCACTTCTGCAGGGTGCCAGCCCGTTGGAAATTTCCATTGAGGCGGACCCGCAGCGGCTGCGCGATTTCGGACTCACGTTCTCGGATCTTGCCGATGCCATCCGGCGCTCGTCGCTCGACCTTCCGGCGGGCACGATCCAGACCGATGAAGGCCGCCTGATGATCCGCTCGAAGGGGCAGGCCTACGTGCGGGAGGACTTCGAGAAGATCACCATCAGCAACAGCCAGGGTGCCATGGTGAACCTCGGCAAGGTCGCCAAGGTAATGGACGGCTTCGAGGAGCAACAGAAGTTCCTCCGCTTCAATGGAACGCCCTGCCTGTTGGTGGAGGCCCTGCGGCTCAACGACGAAAACGCACTCGATATCGCCGCTGCGGTGAAACAATACGTCGCCACCGGTCACGAACGGTTTCCCGAAGGCATCAAGCTCCATATCTGGGACGATTCCTCTGAAGAGCTTGAGGGCCGGCTCGGCACCCTCCTCGGCAGCCTCGTTCAAGGCAGCCTGCTCGTGCTCATCCTCCTCGGCCTGTTCCTCCGGCCAAGCATCGCCTTCTGGGTAACCCTCGGCATCCCGGTCGCCTTCGCCGGCGGCTTCATCCTCATGCCATGGTTCGGCATCACCTCCAATGTGATGAGCCTCTTCGGTTTCATCATCGTGGTCGGAATCATTGTCGATGACGCCATCGTCACCGCAGAAAACGTCTACAACAAGCTGCGCACCGGCATGGACCCGCTGGAGGCCTCGGTTTCCGGCACCCACGAGGTGGCCGTGCCGGTCACCTTCGGGGCCATCACCACCATCGTCGCCTTTATCCCGCTGATGTTCTTCGAGGGCTTCTACGGCACCTACACCCGCCAGATTCCGCCGGTGGTGGCGGCGGTGCTTCTGTTCTCGCTCATCGAGTCGAAACTGGTCCTGCCGAGCCACCTCAAGCACGTGCGCGTGAACCGCGCACGCCTCAACCCCTTCGAGCGCTTCCAAAAGAAAATCGCCGACGGTCTCGAAGCTTTCGTCCGGCGCGTTTACGAACCAAGCCTGCGCTTCTGCACCCGCCGCCGCTACACCTCGATCGCCGTCTTCCTTGCACTTGGCATGGCCGCCATCGGCTATTTCAGCAGCGGCGCGCTCGGATTCGTCAACATGCCTTCCATCGATCGCAACCGCATCAACGCCGAAGTTCGCATGCCGCGTGACACCGCCGTGGACGCCACCGACACCCGCGTCAGGCAGGTGGCCGCCGCCGTCGCACAGCTCCGCAAGGAATTCGTCGATCCCGGCACCGGACAATCACTCATCGGCGATGTGCTCACCTCCAGCGGTGGCTGGGCCGCCCGGCCCGGGGTGGACCCGCACCAGGGCTATGTCACCATCGCCGTCACCGACCCCGGCCTGCGCAGCGAGCCGGGACCGAAAAACAGCGAGATCGCCGCCCGCTGGAACGAACTGGTGGGGCCCATGCCCGACGTCCAGTCGTTCTGGATCTCCGGCGAACGCGGCGGCGGCTTTCACGGCTCAGACGATGATATGAAATCCATCGCCATCGAGGTGCGCGGCCCGCAAAGCGAGGAAAAGGACCTCTTGGTCGAGGAAATCGAGACCGTCCTCGAATCCTACGAAGGCATCGCCGACTCATGGAACGACGCCAGCGGCACCCGCGACGAACTTCTGGTGACCATCCGCCCCGAGGGCGAGGCACTCGGGCTCACCCAGCGCGAACTCGCCCGCCAGGTGCGCGCCGCGTTCTTCGGCGAGGAAGCCCAGCGCGTGCAGCGCGAGCGTGATGACATCCGCGTGATGGTGCGCCTGCCGCTGGCGCGCCGCCAGTCGCTCAGCACGCTCGACGACCTGCGCATCCGCACGCCAGCCGGCGGCGAGGCACCGTTCCATAGCGTGGCCACAGCCACCTTCGGCCGCGCGCGCTCCAGCATTGCGCGCGTCGATGGCGCACAAGTCATCAGCATTTCCGCCATGCCGGTGGACGAGACAGTGGATGTGGTGGCCATCGGCCGCAACCTCGCGCCACGGCTCGATGCCCTGCTCAACGAGCACCCGGACCTCTCGTGGCGCTACACCGGCTATGTGGCCGAGCATGAACAAACCAAGAAACGCGTCATTTACGGCGGCATCGCCCTGTTCACGGCGCTCTACGCCTTGCTGGCCATTCCCTTCCGTTCGCTCTATCAGCCGTTCTTCGTGATGCTCGCCGTCCCGTTCGGAGCGATTGGCGCGCTGCTCGGCCACATCCTGCTCGATATCACGCCGTCCTATCTCTCCGTCTTTGGCATCCTCGCGCTGGCCGGCGTGGTGGTAAACGACTCGCTGGTGATGGTGGATTTCATCAACCGCAAGATCCGCGAGGGCGAGGACCTGTTCGAGTCCGTCGTCCACTCCGGCACACTGCGCTTCCGGCCCATCTTTCTCACCTCCATCACCACCTTCGCGGGGTTGCTGCCCATTCTCTTCGACCGCTCGCTGCAGGCCCAATTCCTGATTCCGATGGCCGCCTCACTCGCCTTCGGCATCCTCTTCGCCACCGCCATCACCCTCTACCTGATCCCCTCCGCATACCTCGCCGCCGAGGACCTGCGCGCCGTCCTACGCAAGGTGAAGAACTGGTATCTCAGACCGTTCCGCTCCGGCGAGGAATGCCCGGACATCCGATAAAAACACTCACCGTCCCGCCATGGAAACCTCCCACCTGACCACGGAATCCACGATGGAAGCGATTCTCGCGTCGTTGCCGGGCGCACGCCGCGCGCTTTTCGCACGCTATCATCTCGGTGGCTGCCAGAGCTGCGCGTTTTCCAACCGGGAATCACTCGCCCGGCTCAGCGAACGATCCGGATTCGATGCCGGCGAGGCGCTGGCCCATCTGCTGGCCAGCCACCAACACGATTTGGACATGCTCATGGAGCCGGCCGAGGCCCGCTCCCAACTCGACTCTCTGCGCCTCCTCGATATCCGGACGCGCGAGGAGCATGAAGCGGTGGCCATCCCGGACTCGGAATTCCTCACCCAGGACCTCCAGCAGCAGCTCTTCGCCGGGGATCCGCAATCGCGCCTCCTGCTCTACGACCACACCGGCCGCGATGTGCTCGACCGGGTGGCATGGTTCCGCGGCCACGGACTGCACCAGACTTTCGGCCTCCACGGCGGCATCGATGCATGGAGCCGGGAAATCGATACCGGCCTGCCGCGATACCGGCTCGAAATCGATGCGTAAAACAATCAAGTTTCGCCACCGGCACGGCCATCGATGCGATCGTGTCCGGAACCGTCACCGTGCCCGGCGGCGAGATGTTGAACCTGGCTATGGATTTCCGCGGCGACGAGGACGCTCCGGAAATCGGCATCGAAAACGGCTATGACAGCCCGCTGGATCTGGACAGTGCAAGGCCCGACGGCACCTACACCGTCCAGCTCGTCACCCAGAACCAAGGCACCTTGGAATTCCCGCTGTCGCTCGTCGGCGGCAACGACCCACCCGTGCCCCATGTCACGAATTTCGACGCCCTCCAGTCCGCTGACGCCTCCGCAGCCATCACGGTCCAATGGGCGGCGATGGGTGGAACGGCGAGCGATTTCATCCAGCTCACAGTAAGCCAGCTCGGCGGCGATGGCTTGATCGAATTCGAGATTCTGGACAATCAGGACCGCGAAGTGGTCTGGGTGGATGACCATTTGTTGAATGGCAATACCTGACCCCAATTACGTATTTCAAGATGGGCAAGGCCGTCCGCTTCCGGGTGGCGGATGTGGCGGCGGCGATTGAGCGGATGCGGATGAATTAGGCTGTTCACACCTTGTAAGTTCTGCTAGGCAAAGCCCATGGTTCCGGGATTTCAGGAGGTGATGTTGCCGTTTCTCAGGTTGGTCGAGAAAGCGGGCGGCCAACCTGTCGCCACCAAGGAGGCTGTCGCCAATCTGGCCGAGCAGCTCGGATTGTCGGAAGACGAACAGAGCGAACTCCTCCCCAGTGGCCGCCAGACAAGGTTTGCCAACAGGGTCGCCTGGGCAGCGAGCCACTTGCGCGCCGCGCGATTGCTGGAATCGGCAGGGCGGGGACTCGTGACATTGACCGACCGTGGAAGAAAATTACTGTCTGCGATCCGAAACACCCGACCATGAGCCTGGTAAAATCCAAACAACGCGTCGCCGACCACGGGGAAGTATTCACCCCCGAATGGTTGGTCGAGGCGATGCTCGATCTGGTGAAGGAGGAGACCGAGCGCATCGACTCCCGCTTCCTCGAACCCGCCTGCGGCAGCGGCAATTTCCTCGTGAAAATCCTCCAGCGCAAGCTGGCGGCAGTGGAATGCAAATACGGCAAGTCCGATTTCGAGCTGCGGCATTTCGCCCTGCTCGCCCTGATGTGCATCTATGGCATCGAACTGCTGCCGGACAACATCACCGAGTGCCGCGCCAACCTGCTGGAAATCTTTGCCGCTTACTTGAACCTCCAGCCGTCCGATGAGCTGTATCGCGCCGCGTCCTACGTGCTTTCGCAAAACCTCGTCCACGGCGATGCCATGAAAATGCTCGGGCACGACGGGACTTCGATCCTGTTTGCCGGGTGGGGCTATCTGGGCAAGGGCAAGTTCCAGAGACGCGACTTCCGCCTGGACTGCCTCACCGGCTCGTCGGCCTACAGTGCCGAGGACTCGCTTTTTTCCCAACTCGGAAAACACGAACTCTTCACGCCCACCCAAACCTACCCGCCCATGACCGTGGGGGATTTGGCCGCGGAAGCGAAGGAGGGCCAGCCATGAGCGAACAAGCCTCCTTCACCCTGCGCGGGCGGAATCCGGACGTGCTCACCTGCATCGCCAACCTCTCCAACGACGAGGTCTTCACTCCGCCGGAGTTGGCCAACCGCATGCTCGACACCCTCACGGAAGCATGGGCGAAAAACCACAACGGCGCAAACCTCTGGGCCGATCCATCCGTCACCTTCCTCGATCCCTGCACGAAATCCGGCGTCTTCCTCCGCGAAATCACCCGCCGCCTCACCAAGGGACTGGAAAAAGAGATCCCCAACCTGCAAAAACGCGTCGACCACATCCTCACCAAACAGGTCTTCGGCATCGCCATCACCAAACTCACCAGCCTGCTCGCCCGCCGCAGTGTCTATTGCTCGAAACACGCCACGGGGGAGCACTCCATCGCCAAACGCTTCAAATCCGACGACGGGAATATCTGGTTCGAAAGGATGGAGCATACATGGGGAGACACCAAATGCGTCCACTGCGGTGCCCCAAAGATAATTCTTGATCGAGACGAAAGCCTTGAAAATTACGCCTATGGTTTCCTGCACACGGACAACATAAAAAACCATCTCAAAACCATTTTTGGAAAAGCAATGCAATTTGATGTTATCATTGGAAACCCTCCCTATCAAATGAAGGGAGGCGCAGGCGGCACCAGCGACTCTTCAATTTATCATTTGTTCGTAGAACAGGCTATAAAGGTGGATCCTCGGTTCTTAAGCATGGTAGTTCCGTCGCGATGGCTGGCAGGCGGTCGAGGCATGGATGACTTTCGTAAGACGATGCTTACAAGTGGACACCTCAGCCATCTTGTTGACTACACAAGGATGTCAACAGCGTTCCCAGGAGTCGATTTTGAGGGAGTTATTGGTTACTTTCTTTGGTCTGCGACTCATCGTGGAGACTGCGAATACAAGCTTATACTTGGGGATGAGGAACAACCGTCAGTTGTTCGCAAACTTGATGAGTTCGATGTTTTTGTTCGGGATACTCGTGCGGTCGCAATTCTGAAAAAGGTTCAACGCCTGGGAGAACTACCGATGAGCGACTTGGTAAGTGGTGATACACCGTTCGGTCTGGCAACTAATTTTTCCGAATACAAAGAGAAGCCGCATCGTGGATCAGTGGCACTCTACCTGACTGTACGTGGGCGCCGGAAAATATGTCACACCAGTCGATCGCACATTTGTAAGAACCTTCATCTAATAGATACATGGAAAGTTTTGATTCCTGAGGCTTACGGAGACCGAGGAGTGGTCCCGGCAGTTGTTCTTGGCCCTTCTATTGTTGCTCCGCCTGATTCAGTATGCACACAGACGTATTTGGTTGCGGGGCCTTTCGCGAGCAAAAAGGCCGCAGCTAGTGCGCAGAGTTACATCACAACACAGTTTTTTCGCTTTTTCGTCTCGCTTCGGAAAATCACGCAGCACGCACTTCGTTCGACCTACTCATGGGTTCCTCAGCAGACTTGGAACCGCACTTGGACTGATAAAGCGCTATACGAAAAGTATGGCCTGACCAAGAGGGAACAAGAATACATCGAGTCACAAGTTAGGATGATGAATCTTGAAGAAGCTGCCGATGAGTAAGACCATCGAACAAATCCTTGAACCGAAGCCGGAATTGCGCCCGCGCATTTACGCCTACTCCATCGCGGACAAGGCGCATGAGGGAAACCGCGCCAACGGCGCATCCTACGCTAGCCTAGGGCAACGCCCTAGGTATCTGCCCCGAAAAACAATCCAAGCCCTGAAAGGGCGATCTAACCGATACCGCCATTGGGCCGCCCTTTCAGGGCTTGGATGCTTCTACACCTCCACACCCAGGGCGTTGCCCTGGGCTGTCGTAGATCGCCCCGATGGGGCTAACATGGATCACCTCGTTGGGGCTAACATGGATCGCCTCGTTGGGGCTGGCCAATTCCGCGCCAACGGCGCATCCTACGCTAGCCTAGGGCAACGCCCTAGGTTCCCAATCCAACAACGAATCCAAGCCCTGAAAGGGCGACCTAACCGATGCCCCAATCCCTCGCCAGAATCCACATTCACCTCGTTTTCAGCACAAAAAACCGAGAACCGCTTATTTCCGATACCGTTCGTAGCGCGCTTCATGCCTATATTGCCACAGTGCTTCAAAACCTCGGTTGTGCTCCCGTGCTCATCAATTCAGTCGAAGACCATATTCATTTGCTCTTCGATCTATCCCGCACGGTGGCAGTTAGCAAAGCGGTCGAAGATGTCAAAAAGTCCTCTTCCAAGTGGATCAAAACGCAAGGAGCAGATTTGGGAGATTTCTCGTGGCAATCAGGTTACGGAGCTTTCGCTGTTTCCGAGTCGAACGTCGAGTCCGTCCGGGATTACATTGCCCGGCAGCGAGAGCATCACCGCATCAAGACGTTTCAGGAAGAGTATCGACAGTTCCTCGAACGGCATTCCGTCGCCTATGACGAGAGATATGTATGGGATTGATCTGCAAGTTGTACACGATTGGATCGCCCTTTCAGGGCTCAAATGGGGGAACTCGATCAAACCCAGGGCGTTGCCCTGGGCTGGCATGGATCGCCCCGTTGGGGCTGGCATGAGTTACCGCGCAGGGACTGGCCAATTCCGCGCCAAAGGCGCAAACTACGAAAGCCCAGGGCAACGCCCTGGGATGACCCGCCACCACCATCGTCCAGCCCTGAAGGGGCGGCATAATCGTCGCACCATTGGGACTGTTGATTATCGAATCCGCCTGGAAGGAACAAGCCGATGACTAAACCCACCATCGATCAGATTCTCACGCCCAATCCCTTCAATTAGGACCGCCATGCCGAAAAAATCCCCCGACAGCCTTCGTCTGCGCAACAGCACGGCGGAGTTTCTGACCTTCGCCTACCAGACCGGTGGTGATGGCGTGGAGGTTCGGGTGGAGGATCAAACCATTTGGTTGTCGCAGAAAGGGATGGGGCAGCTCTTTGAGACGACGCCAGAAAACGTGCTGATGCACCTCAAAAACATTTTCGCCGCAGAGGAATTGGCAGAGGAATCAGTTGCTAAGGTTTTCTTAGCAACTGCCGCCGACGGTAAAAACTACAAGATCAAGCACTACCACCTCGATGCCATCATCGCGGTCGGCTACCGGGTGAACTCGAAGCGCGCCACCGCATTCCGCCAGTGGGCCACCGGTGTGCTGCGGGACTACACGCTGCGCGGCTACGTGATGGACCGCCAGCGCATGGAGAACGGCGCATTCCTTGGCGAGGATTACTTCGAGCGCTTGCTGGAGGAAATCCGCGAGATCCGCCTTTCGGAGCGGCGATTTTACCAGAAAATCACCGACATCTATGCCACCGCCATGGACTACGACAAGGACGCGCCGATCACCCAGGAGTTCTTCGCGAGGGTGCAGAACAAGATGCACTTTGCGGTGCATGGCCGGACGGCGGCGGAGATGATCGTCGAGCGGGCGGACCATACCAAGGAGCGCATGGGCCTCACGACATGGGCCAAGGCACCGGCCGGCAAAATTCTCAAGAGCGATGTGGTCATCGCGAAAAACCACCTGACGGAGGCGGAGATGGAAGATTTGGGACGGATTGTGAGCGCCTACCTCGACCTCGCCGAGAGCCGTGCCAAGCGCCGCGTGCCGATGACCATGGAGGATTGGGCGAGGCGGCTAGACGTCTTCCTTTCCGCGGATGAGCGGGAAGTGCTCAAGGATGCGGGACGGATCAGCGCCGAGATCGCCAAGGAGCACGCCGAGGGCGAGTTCGAGAAATACCGCGTGATCCAGGATCGGCGATTCACGAGTGATTTCGACACGTTTTTGGCAATGGAGGAGGGCGAAGCCTGATCGGTGGAATATTCAATATTCAACACGGAATGATCCATTTTTCAGAGAATCGAAGACGAAGATGAACAAAAGAAATGAATATGATCTGAATCATCAAATTTCAACGGGGATCATGGATCACTCCTCGCTGTATGCTGAATATTGAAAACTCCCCGAATGCCTAAGCCCACCATCGACCAAATCCTCGCGCCGAGGCCGGCACTTCGCCCGCGCATCTACGCCTACGCCATCGCGGACCGGGCGCACGCGGGAATCCGCGCCAACGGCGCACCCTACGCGAGCCCAGGGCAACGGCCTGGGTTTTCCCGTCCCTCACAAATCCAAGCCCTGAAAGGGCGATCTAACAGTCCCCGCGATTGGGCCGCCCTTTTGGGGCTCGGATGCTTCTACACCCCCACACCCGGGGCGTTGCCCTGGGCTGGCATGGATCGCCCCGTTGGGGCTGAGATAAGGAAGAAGCGCGTGGCGAAGCAATTGAAAATCCAAATTACAAGCGACCATGAGTAATCCAAAAGACGAACTTCCCGCCGTCCCGACCGAAGCCCTCTTCGGGCGTGTCGTTTCGATTCTCGATCAGGCGCGGGGCAACGTCGTGCGGGCGGTGAACACGAGCATGGTGCACGCTTATTGGCTGATCGGACGGGAGATTGTCATGGGATTTCAGGAAGGAGAACAGCGCGCCGAATACGGCAAAAGATTGCTTGGAGATTTATCTTCCCGATTAACCAAGCGGTATGGGAAAGGATTTTCTGAGCAGAGTTTGCAGAATTTCAGGAAGTTCTATCTCGCTTATCATGAGCGAATTACAATTCCCTCCCCAGTGGGGAGGAAATCTGGCGATGAGGAAATTCTCTCCCCGCCGGGAAGAGAATTGGCCTTGCCGACAATTCAGCACCCACTGGGTGCCGAATTGCCCCAAGCCTTCTCCCCACAGCTTACCTGTGAGGTGAGCTAGATTTCTGGACCATCAACCGCTAGAATAAGCACCAGATGAACCAGAAACCACGCAAGCGATACACTCCCGAGTTCAAGGCCCAGGCCGTTGAGCTGCTCGACACCGGAAAACCCGTCCCTGAGGTTGCCGAGGAACTCTGCATCAGCAGCGCACTGCTCTACAAATGGAGACGGGGCGCGCAGGTCGGCAGCGCAGGGCCACGAGCCGAAGGCGAGGGGGCCGGAGCGGACGACCCGGTCCCATTCCGAACCCGGAAGTGAAACGACCCGCGCCGCTTAGCGGCGCCTTCCGTAACTCCAAGGCGAAGGCCGTGTGATCGACTCCGATCTCACCAGCGGCGACCGACACATTCCGGTCCATTGGTTCGGGAGCATCGTCAATCGGAACGAAGTCGGCCCCGCTGAAGCAGTTGCAAGAATTTGCGTGACGGGATGGTAGATCAATGCACTCTGATCACCATGAAAATGAAACTATTTTCCAAGCGTGGACCCACGATTTCATTGGCGGCACTGACACTGGGCGGGTTGCCGGCGATCGCGAAAGACTGGCCGCAGTTCCGCGGTCCGGATCGCGATGGGAAATCCTACGAAATGGAGATCGTCAAGAGCTGGGAACAGCAGGCTCCGAAATTGCTTTGGATGGGCGAGGGGGTGGGCAGCGGCTATGCCGGCGTGGCGGTCGTGGGAGACATGATCTATACCACGGGCAATCTGCAGGACGGTCAGGGTGTCGTGGCGGTGAGCGCGAAGGACGGGAAAGTTGTCTGGAGCACGGTTCTCACGGAAGGCCCGCCGAAGCACGGTTTCGCGGGCACGCGCTGCACTCCCACCGTGGTGGGTGAGAAAATGTGGGTAACGACTTCCAACGGCTTGGTCGCCTGTCTTTCCACGGATGGCAAAGTCGTCTGGAAGAAGGATTTCACGACGGACTGGGGTGGCAGGATGATGTCCGGATGGGGCTTCTCAGAGTCTGTGCTGGTGGACGGTCAGGCCGCGATCTGCACACCCGGCGGTCCGGATGCGATGATGGTCGCGCTGGACAAGGACAGCGGTGAAGTGATCTGGAAGTGCAAGGTGCCGGAACTCGGTACAAAAGGCAAAGACGGCGCGGGTTATGGATCCGCCGTGATCTCGATGGGTGCCGGTGTGAAACAATACGTGCAAATGACGGGCCGCGGGGTGATCGGCGTGCGCGCATCGGACGGCAAATTCCTCTGGGCTTACAATGAGGTGGCCAACAAAACGGCGAACATCCCCATGCCGGTCGTGAGCGGCGATCATGTTTTCTGCTCCACCTCTTACGGAACCGGGTCGGCACTGTTGAAACTTGCCAAGGATGGCGATGGCGTGAAAGCCGAAGAAGTTTATTTCCTCAGCGCCGACGACCTTCAGAACCATCATGGCGGCATGGTGCTGGTGGATGGCCACATCTTCTGCGGCCATGGGCATAACCGCGGCGAACCGGTGTGTATCGAACTCATGACGGGCAAAGCCAAGTGGGGGCCGGTAGATGCTCCCGGCAAGGGATCCGCCGCCGTGAAGTATGTGGACGGACACGTGATCTTCCGCTACCAGGACGGACTGATGGCGCTGATAGAGGCGAATCCCGGAAAGTTCGTCCTGAAAGGCACCTTCATGCCTGAGTTCCAGGAAAAGGAATCCTGGGCATATCCGGTGGTCTCCGGAGGCCGTCTCTATCTTCGCGAGCAGGACAAGCTGATGTGCTACGGGCTTTGATTTCCGGATCAATCCTCGCCATAGCAGAGAAGGGACTTGTCGGTGCGAAGGATCAAACGACCGCCAACGGAAATCGGAGAAGCGATCACTCCTTCCTCGAGAGGATGGGTTTTGACTTCAGCCAGCCCGTCTTTCGTGATTTTCCCACTGATCACCATTCCGTCTTCCCTCACGCAATAGATATGGTCTCCGGCGAGAAGCGGGGATGAGTAATAGACCTGGGGACCTTTTGGCAGGGTTGATTCCCAAAGCGGCTTGCCGGTTTTGGCATCCAGGCAAGTCAATCGTCCACGTTGCGGACCGCCATCCTTGAGCACGTAAACCCTGCCCTCGTGAAGGACAGGGGAGGATGCATCGGACCCGAGCTTGTCGTTGCGCCAGACCCAGTGGGTTTCCGAGACATCGCCACTGCCATCGAGACGGATCGCGGCGAGGGCGTCGCCGCGATTGAAAGGCACCACGGCGAGCCCGTCGGCGACGACGGCGGAGGCGATCACCCGTTGCATGCCGGTCCGCTGCGGATTGAATCCGCCGCATTCCCAAATGAGTTTGCCGCTAATGGCATCATGGCCGGTGAGATGATCCGCGCCCCAACTGATGATTTGCTCCACGCCATTCACCTTGACCACGTGCGGCGTGGTGTAGGCATCGCCGGATTCCTTGCCGGTTTGGTATTTCCTTGGGGTTTTCCAAACTTCCTTGCCGGTCTTTCGATCCAGCGAGACCAGGTAGGATTCGCCATCGGTCTGCATCACGGCGATCACGACATTTCCAGCGGCGAAGACCGGGGATGTTCCTTGATCCCACCAGAGCGTATCCTTGCCGTAGCGCTCCTGAAGGTTGATCTGCCACAGCGGTTTCCCGTCGAGATCGAGGCAGGCCACGGTTCCGGATTTGAAATAGGCGACGAGCACCCCGCCATCGGTCACGGGCGAGGAATTGGAGGAACTGCCGACGCGTTGTCCACGTCCCGGAGTCAACGCGCCGAAGGTCCGCCGCCACAGCTCCTTGCCAGAGTGATCAAACGCCAGCAAACCGTCCTGATCCTCGATGGGAGAGGTCACGAAAAGCCGCTTGTCCCAGATGATGGGGGTCGAGCAGCCGCGGCCCGGGAGTTCGGCTTTCCAAAGCAATTTCCCGGCCAGATCGAGTGGCGGGTTTTTGCCGGTCGCCACGCCATTGCTGCCGTCACCGCGCCATGCGGGCCAGTTGCCGGCGGCAAGACCAGCCGTCAATATTGTCAAACACGCTGCGAAAATTTTGGTTTTCATCGCGAGCCATACGAAACCAACATGCCCTGGCTGTCGGAAAATGTGGTATATTATTCGACACTGAGGCAAACCGCCTCGCCTTTGTTGGATCGGGCGAAAATCCTGCCATGGGCGAATGCGACGGGTGCCCAACTGATGGATGGCAGTGCTTTCACACGGCCATGTTCGGTCCATCCGGACTTGGCGGGCTCGCCGCAAATGATGTCGCCGGTTTCCGCGAGGATGACCATTTGGTCGCCGACCATCAGCGAACTTCCGCGGGTTCCCGGCATTTTCGCGCGCCAGCGGGCTTTGCCGGTTTTCATGTCCATGCGGATGAGTTCGGCGTCGATATTTTTATCGCCGAACACGCCGAGGATGTCGCCGTCCTGGAGGATGCTGTTTTGGAAAATCATGCGGGTGTCCTCATCCTTGTGGAGCACGTTCGGTTTGCCGTCTGAGATGTCGATGACCACGTAGCCCATGCCGTAGCCGGAAGCGAGGAACATCATGCCGTCGTGGTATTGGGGATTGCTGGCGTTGATGTCATAGGACGTCCGCCAGCCGAATTCGAAGACCGGTTTGCCCTTGTTTTCCAGATCGTAGGTCACCAATTGGCGGCCGTGAAACGCAGCGGCGAGCTCGCGGCCCTTGTGGTTGAAAAACACCGGTGCCGCGTATCCGGGTTTCGTGCTGTCCCCTGATTTCCAACGCACTTTGCCGGTGGCCTTTTCCAGCGTGAACAAGCCGCCGTCCTTCGCGCAGGGCAGGCAGTAGAGCAGGTCGCCCTTGACCACCGGCGAGGCGGAATATCCCCAGCTCGGTGCGGTTCCCTTGAAGTCCTTCTGAAAATGCCTGTGCCATTTCGGTTTGCCGTCCGCCATGGAGAGACAGAAGAGGTTTCCGGAACGGCTGAGTGTGTAAACGACATCGCCGTCGATGGACGGCGTGGCGTTCGGGCCGCCGTCGTAGAGTTTCGGGTCGAGTTTTTCGGGATACTGGTGGGTCCAGAGTTCTTTGCCGGTCGCCGCATCGAGGCACCAGACGATGTCGGTGTCGTTTTTGTTTCCCATCACCACCACCTTGTCACCGGCGATGGCGAAGCTGGTGCAGCCCTTGCCGAGGTCCTTGCGCCAAAGTTCCCTGGGTTTTTCCTGCTGCCAATTCGTCCTGATTTTCCCGTCCAGCTTGCCGGAGCCATCGGGACCGAGGTAACGCGGCCAGTCCTGAGCGTTGGCGAAGACCGGGAGCATGGCGAGTGAAAGAAGCAGGGCAGGGGTTTTCACGATCGCTGAGCATAATTCGACTCTGGCACCGGGCAAGTCACATTTCGGGTCTCATTTGGCGCGGCCTCCGGAGTGGATGCCTGCAAAAACCAAGAGGACAGAAATCGTGAAAAATCGCCGGTCCCATGAAGTCCTTTGTAAGAAATGCCAAACAAACGCGTTTCGCCCAGCGGGGCGGGTTTTCAGGACGCGCGAAGACTGGCCCGGAATTTTCATCGACAACAAACACCTCCCGCGAAGTAATTCCGCATACTTTCCCAAGACCAAAAGAATCCAGCCCGACCCGATTGACAATGATCCGACCCATCCAGACCGCGTCCATCACCATCGCCCTGAGCGCCACCCTTCATGCGCAAGACGTCTTGAGACTCGCCCCGACCATCGTGGAAGCCGAGCGGATCGATGACGAGCCAGCGGCCGTCAGCGTGATTTCCAGCCCATCGCTGGAGTTGTTCCAGGCGCGCTCGTTTTCCGACCTCACCGGGATCGTGCCCGGCTTCAATGTGGTTTCGCCCGATTCGCGCGGTTATGGCCAGGTGGTGACGATGCGGGGATCCACCAACACGCTTTTCTTCAGTCCTCCTGCGCTCGGGCTCACCATCGACGGGGTGCCTCAAGGCCCCGCATTCAGTTATCCGTCCGAGTTGCTGGGCCTCTCGGAGGTGCGGGTTTATCGCGGCCCGCAGGGTCCCAACTTCGGCCTTAACGGCGCTGCCGGGATGGTGGAAATGTTCACCCCGCGTCCGGGCGAAAAGTTCGAGGGCGCTTTCACGGCCGATTGCGGTTCCTACAATCACATCGGCCTCGGCTTGCAGAGCTCTGGTCCGCTCGGCGGGGATTTTTCCCACACCTTCCAGCTGTTCCATGACCAGCGCGACGGGTTCATCCGCAACACCTTCCTAGGCGACGAGGCCGACGACCGCGAGGCCACCGGCGGCTTGTTCAACCTGTTCTGGAATCCCAGCGATGACTTCGAGCTCCGGCTGCGCTTTTTCACCGAGCACGTGAACGACGGCTCCCAGCGGCTCAGTTCGCTGTCCAGTCCGGATCCGTTCAACGATGCCTCGGATTTCCGCGGGTTCACAGACTTGGAGCGCTACCAGTGGTCGATCCACTCAAGAAAGGATCTCCACTGGGGGAAACTGGAAACCATCACGAGCTATCAAACATGGGATCTCGACCCCTCGACTGTGGATCTGGATCTAACCGACGGAACCACCCCCTGGGTCGTCTTCGGCGGCACGCCGCTCGCCGGATTCCCGGCGGACGCACGATCGGCCATTACCCAGTCCCAGGATCTCGTTTCGAACGAAATCCGTTTTTCATCCGATGAGGCTGGCGCGTTCCGCTGGCAGGCAGGCGTTTTCCAGATGTGGACCGACAACGAAGGCACCGCCATCCGGACGACCGTGGTGCCCGGCCTCTTTCCGACGGTGAACGACACCACCCGCTTCGACATTGAGCAACTCGATCTGGCCACCTTCGGCAATGTCACATGGCAGGCGAACGACTCGATCGCCATCGATGCGGGACTGCGGCTCGACTACCACGAATCCGAAATCGACAGGTCGAAAACCGACATCACGGCCGCAACCGACACCGTCAGTGCCTCGGATGACGAGCTGTTCGTTTCCCCCGTCCTCGGTCTGACTTATGCCATCACGCCGACGCTGGATGGCTTCGTGCGCAGCAGCATCGGCAACAAGCCCGGCGGCTTCTCGGCCTTCGTGGATTCCGCAAACGGGCCTTCCTTTGATCGCGAGACGAACTGGTCCAACGAGATTGGCTTCCAATACCACAACCCGGATCGGGATCTGCGCATCGGCCTGCGCGGCTTCTGGGATCAGATCGAGGACTACCAGTTCAACCAGTCCGTGCCGGGAGGCACCGATTTTGCCATCGTCAATGCCGACGAGGTCACTTCCCGCGGGATCGAGCTGGACCTTGCCTGGACCCCCGCCGAGCGCCTGACCTTCCGCGGCAGCATGGGCTACGTGCACGCTGAGTTCGACTCCTATGTCGATCCTTTCACCCCCGGGGCGGATTTCAACGGCAAGGAAGTTCCCTTCGTGCCCGAATACACCGCCAGTGCCGGCGTGCGGTATGATTTCGAGAGCGGTTTTTACGCCCAGAGCGCGGTGCGCGTTGCCGGCTCGACCCACTACGATGCCGCAAACTCCGGCATCCACACCCAGGACAGCTACGTGCTCTGGGATGCCGAAATC
The DNA here is from genome assembly GCA_023253625.1 of Akkermansiaceae bacterium. Classification (GTDB taxonomy): domain Bacteria; phylum Verrucomicrobiota; class Verrucomicrobiia; order Verrucomicrobiales; family Akkermansiaceae; genus Luteolibacter. The sequence goes on from JALRFY010000090.1 coordinate 27,332, forward strand.
GGCTACGCCACGGAACGCTTCAGCATCGGTCTATATGGCCGCAATTTGCTCGATGAGGAATACTATTCGTTCATCAATCCCCAGATCGCCGCAGGCTCGCCCGGAGATCCGCAGTTCTTCGGCGTGCGCCTCCGCACGATGTTTTGATCGAAATTTCCGATCACCGCCGTAATTCAGGGCGGGGTTTCACACTGATATTCCCCACAACGCTCCTGCCTGACCATGAAACTCACCTTGCTTCTGGCCACTCTTCCGCTGCTTGCGGCCGGCGCCGCTGAAACGACCGGCTGGCTCAATTGGCGCGGTCCGCTTCACACCGGTGTCTCGCTGGAAACCGGCCTGCCGGAAAAATGCGAGCCTGGCGGCGAGCTTTGGTCCTACGAAATCCACGGTGCCGGCACCCCGGTGATCGCCGATGGCAAGCTCTACGCTTTCGGGTTTTACGGAGAACAAGGCGAGGATGTGCGCGAGGTGCTGCTTTGTCTGGACGCCGTCACCGGCAGGAAACTCTGGGAAGT
>JALRFY010000152.1 GCA_023253625.1 Akkermansiaceae bacterium
GAGCCAGAAGGTGCTGCCCCAGTGGGCCTCGTTGCTGTATTTGTTGGAGCAGCCCTGCACCACGGTGATCTCCTGCCGGTGGCGCTCGAGCGGTTTGAGCCCTTCGGGCAATTCCCATTCCGCGCCGGTTTTGGTTTGGTCAGGAAACCAGGTCTCGTTCGTCACGCCCCAGCCGAAGCCGAGAAAGACCATCCGTTTCGGCGGCGCGGCGGCGGCGGCACGGGAGAAGCGCCGGAAGCCGATCGACTCGAGGGCCGGCAGGGCGATGATCGTGCCGGTGCTGCGGAGGAAATGGCGGCGGGTTTTCATGGGATGGAATGCGATGAGGGCTTGGACAGGGGAATGGAATGATTTTGAGAACGCGCGCCCGGGTTCAGGGAGCATGCTTGATGACAAAATTGATCAAGGCGGAATTTTCAAAGAACGACGCCGTCTCCTTGTGACCCTCGCCGGGGATGACCTTCACGTTGAATGATCCGCCCAAAGCTTCATAGTGCTCCTTCAGCAGCCGGGTGTTGTCCTCGTAGGTTACCACGACATCGCTGTCGCCATGCACGGCGAACATCGGCACCCGGTTCCGCGCCAGCCCTTCCAGATTGGCAATGGGATTGAACTCGTCGAGCCGGCTCCGGATCTCATCCTCCGTCAATCCGAAGTCCGCCAGGGTCTCTTTCTTTGAGTTCTTCAAGGGCCAACTGGCGAGATTGCAGACGGGATAGATTCCCACCCAGGCTTTGACTTTGTCCGGATTCCAGACCGCCCATGCCAGCGTCATCATGCCGCCGCGACTTTGCCCGAGCAGGATCGGCTTGGGAGAGAAACCGCGATTCACCATTTCGTCATGGAAGAGGGTGAACTTCGCGGTGCTGCCCGGCGCGCCGCGCACCTCGCCGAGATCAAAACCAGCCACGCTGATTCCCGCGTTCATGAAGGCGTCGAAATACACCTTCCGGCCCGCCAAGGAGAGAGCGCCCTTGAGGGTCGGCGCATACCAGAGCCAGGGCTTGCCCTCGGCCGGACGGGGCGCGTGGTAAACGACGGCGACATGACCGTCGATCTCGAAACGCTCGGGGGTCGGCTTGCCGCTTTCCTGAGCCGCCAGTGGCAAGGCGATGGTCGTGATCAGATGGAGGGGAACCTTCATTGTCGGGAAATTTCTTGGTGGGTTCAGCCCGGATTCGACAAGAATGGGGACAGTAGAATGGCTTCAGCGTTTCGCGTGGCGGATGACTTGGCCTTGTTTGACAAGGAGATTTTGCAGGTCGGTGATGGATACGTCGCGCGCTTCGGTGTCGTGGTCCATCGCCAAATGCGCTGCGGTGCCGGCGGCCTGGCCCAGCGCCATCCAGGTGGGCTCCATGCGGATGCTGGAGAAGGCGACGTGGGTGGTGCTGGCGGCGACGGGGACGATGAGGCCGTCGATCTCTTCGGGGATCAAGATGCGATACGGGATCTCGTAGGGCCGCGTGATGTAATCCAACATGCCGAGGTAGCCTTCGAGCACGAGGGTGTCGCCGCGCTGGCGTTTGCGGCAGGGGAAGCTGTCGATGGGAAACTCGCCCACGGCGATGCTGTCGGCGTGATGTTTGGGCTCCCGGCCTTTGCCGGTGATGTCGTGCTGCGTGAGTGTGTATTCGCCGATGAGGCGGCGGCCTTCGCGCACATAGAGCTGCCAGGGGAAGTGGCTGTTGTCGGTGAACTCATCCTTCGGCAGGTGCATCTCGTTCGCCAAAGCGCGATGCGATTCCGGCACTTCGGGGTCGTTTTGAAGGAACCAGAGCAGGCCGAGCACGAGGCTGCGATGACGCTGGCGGATGCGCTCGCGGGTGGCTTCGTCGCCCTCGATGTAGCCGCGATTTTCCTCGGGGAAGGGAAAGCCGAGCGGACGCGGGTTGATGTTCACGTCGCACTTGCCGTTGGGGATGTCGGCCACGGACAAGGCCCGCACGAGCGTGTCGAAATGCTTCGGGTTGTAACCGCGACCGGGTTTGAAAGTCTTCGGTCCGGCGAGGCGGCCTGCTTGGAGGTCATCGAAGTAGCCGAGGTAATCCTTGCGCTCATACCCCGACGGCGGCGAGGTCATGCGCACGGCATTCGCGGGGTCTTTGGTCAAACACAGCCGGTAGGTGTAGGCGGGCAAGGCGTCATCGCCCGCGCCGGTGGTGCCGGGGAGGAACTCGTGGGTCTGATAGTCGAAATAGACGACACCGGCGTGTTCCTCGTCGAACTCCTGCCGCGACTCACGCCCTAGCCGAAACTTTGCCCCGGCCGCTGCATACAAATCGCCCTCGTAAGTGGCATCGACGAACACTTTGGCCTTCAGATGCCTTTCTTCGTTGTTCCGGCGATTCACGAGCGTGATGCCGCGCAGTTTGTGTTCGGCGACTTGCGCCGCTTTCAGCCGCCAGCCCCTCAAAACGGTGATTTTCGGCTCCTTGGCGATCATTGCCTCGAAGACCTTCTCCGCCACATGCGGCTCCGCGTAGTAGCCATTCTGGCAGAGTTTCGTGCTCTCGTGCTCCGGGCCGTATTTCGTGAGGTAGTGTTGATGCACGCCTGCGACGAACTCTTTGAACAGACCGCCGATCATCGCGCGGTTTTCGATGTCGCTCTTGCCGAGGCCGCTCGTGGTCATGCCGCCGAGGTGGTCGTGATATTCGATCAGCGTGACTTCCTGCCCCAGCCGTGCTGAGGAAATGGCCGCCGCGATCCCACCCGGCGTGCCGCCGTAGATGACCACGTCCTGAGCGACTGCTTGGCCGCAAAGGAGCGCCGTGATGGCAAGGAATCGCATGGGAACGGTCATGGCTTGGGAGCGGCGATCAAGGGTTTCTCCGGCATCTGCACCGCATCCACATCGGTGAGCTTCACTTTCAGCACTTCGACGGTTTGTTTGCCTCCGGCGAAGGCGATGAAGAGGCTGCCATCGTTCTCAATGACGTGCGGGTAGTCGATGTGACGTTCACCGACGAGGTAGATCATCTTTTGGAAGACGAGGCCGTCTTCGCTGATCGAGAGCGTGAGCGGGTCACGCTTCTTCGGGTTCGGGTTGGAGACGAGGACGTAGCGGCCATCACGGAGACGGAGGCCGCTGATCTTCGAGGTGGCATCGGGGAAGTTGGTCTTCACCGGGGTCGTCCAGGTGCGTCCGTCGTCGGTGGAGAGAGAGCGGTAGAGAAAGCCGCTGCGGCGATTGTCGCGGAAGACGGCGGCGAGGCGGTGATCGGGCAGAATCCACCAGTCCGGCTCCTCGGCTTTCAGCTCGGAGGCGCTGCCGAGCACCGGGAAGGACTGCCAATCGTCGAGCGACTTCACCCCGCCGACGAGGAAATGCACGCCGCTCTTCGAGTAGTCAAACATGCGGCGGGACATCATCCAGTCGCCGGTGCGCAGCTCGATGGGAGGGAAGTTGTTGATGGCGTTTTTGAAGACGAGACCCGCATCCCGCCACTCGCCGGCGTCCGTGTCGTAGCGGAAAGCGCGGAGTTCGAGGCTCTTGCCGAAAAAGCCCGCTGCTTCATCCAGCGAAGCAAGTGCGAGCAGTTCGCCCTCGCGTTTCCAGAACCCGCGCGAAATCCAGCGCATGCCTTTGTCCGTGCGCGTGCCGTAGTGCGGTGAATCAGGGCCGGAGTTCGGCGGAATAGGCGTCATGAACTGCGGCTGGCTCCATTTCATGCCGTCGGGGCTCGTCGCATACTTCACCCGCTGCCCCACTTGGTCCTCGATGCCCGGACCATCGCTCCACATCGCCCAAAACCGGCCGTCGTGATGCGCGAGGTAGTTGTGCTGGTTCACACCACCCGCCTTTTTGTTGAGCTTGGTCGGATCGGCACCCTGTGCCCGCACGTTGCTGATGACGACGTGCTCGCTGCGCACCTTTGGCAGCGCTTTGAAGTCGAGCTGATGCGGATTCTCCGGCAACCACGGCCCGGCGAGCATGGTGGATGGCGCTGGCTCGGCGGCTCCCGCACCGAAGGCGCAGACGATGAGGATGGCGGTGAAGACGGTGCGGGCGGGCATGAGTTTGGCAGCAAGGTGATGGGTGTGTATCAATCAGGCGGCTGGTGACATGAAGTCGATAGGGAGGGACGTGCGGCCTTCGGTGGCGATTTCGGCCAAGGCCTCGCCGTAGGCACTGGAGAACTTGAAGCCTCCTCCATTGCAGGCTGCAATGAAGCTTACCCGCGTTTGGCCCGGCAGCAGGCCGAGCCAGGGGCCGCCATGCACATACATGCACACTTTGAAGGCCGTGATGCTGCCGTTGGCGGACGGCAGGTGCTTTTCCAGATAGCAGCGGACCAGTTTTTCGTCATTCGCGCCGGGGCGGCGGTCTAGCGTCTCCGGGTCCGCCGGATCGCCCCGCCAGTGTTTCGCCACCTTGAAGCCCGGATAGTCCGGTAAAATGGGAAAGCCGTAGTAGGAACCGTGCTCCCAGATGGGAAAGGAAGCGATGTCGAAATGCTCCGCCTGTTGTGGCTCAAACCAACCGAGCGTGAGGCGGGTGACTTGCAGCTTGTCTTTGAAGGCAGGGATCAGTTTTCCATTCCATGCACCAGCGGCAATGACGAGATGCCTGGCGCGATACTGGCCGCGGGATGTCGTAACGCTGACGCCCGCATCGTCACTACGCCAGTCGGTCACCGCTTCCTGCGCCCGGATGTGAGCACCGCGCCGCAAAGCGACGTGGCAATGGCTGGCGATGGCAAGCTCAGGCCGCAGCAGGCCTCCCTCCGGGTCGAGAATGGCGTTCGTGCCGTCTGGCAGTTTTTCAAACTGTGGAAACCGGCTGGCGAAAGCCCGCGCATCCAGGAGGTCCAGGGACTTTGCCGCTGGATGGTCCGGTAGTTTCTGATTGTTGCTGATGCGCAGATAGCCGCAGCGGTGGAAGACCTGCTGCCCGGCATCCTTTTCCAACTGTATCCAGTTCTCATTCGCACGGCGGATGATCGGCTCGCTCCGGCCCCCGAGGTAGGGGAGCACTTTTGTCTGTCGGGACAAACCGCCGCTGCTGCCAAGAGCATGCGCCAGATCATGCTGCTCGATGCCCAGCACACGGGCTCCGCCCCTGGCGAGGTGGTAAAGACAGGCTGAGCCCATCGCACCGAGTCCGAGCACGATCACATCATAGTCCTTGCCAGAGGTGGCATCACCGCCTGACACAGCCGATGGCTCGGCGGCGGCTGCCGGAGCGCAGGCCACGGCTGCGGCGCTGCCGCAGATTTGCACAAAGCGCCGCCGGCGCATGGAATGATCGGAGGTGAAGGTCATGCGAGTGCTTGTTGAAAGTCGCTGATGATGTCCGCCGCATCTTCGAGGCCGATCGAGATGCGGGTGTAGCGCGGAGGGATCGCGCGGTCCGGCTGTTCTCCCCGTTTGCTGACCAGCGTGACCACATCGCCGAGGCTAACCCACGGTTTGCAGAGCTTCAGGCGTTGGCCGAAACTCTCATGCGTGGCGGCGTCCTTCCACTCGACGCCCATCATGCCACCAAAACCCCGCAAGTAGCTCTTGCCGATGCCCCTCTCGTCCCAGGAGGGCAGACCGCCATAGCGCACTCGCGCCACCTTGGGGTGCGCTTCGAGAAAGGTGGCCACTCTCATTGCTGAGGCCGTATGGCCTTCCATCCGGAGGCGGAGAGTTTTCAGCCCCTGAGTGAGCAGGAATGTATCAAAAGGACGAATGATGCCGCCCATCACGCCGATAGTTTTTTCAATCCGACCCACCAGTTCCTTGCTGCCGCACACGACACCGCCCATGGCTGAACCATGGCCGCCGATATACTTTGTGGCGCTGTGGAGCACGAGATCGGCACCGTGACGGAGAGGCTGGAAGAGGCACGGGGAGAGCCAGGTATTGTCCACGATGCTCACCGCTCCAGCCTCCTTTGCCAGACGGATGATGGCGGGCGCGTCCAGGACCTCGCAGGTTGGGTTCACATATGGCTCAAAATGCACGACCCGCGGCTGCTTCTCCCCCAGCACCTTACGCAGCGCGTCGAGATCATGCATGTCTGCCCAGACGACTTCGATGCCAAAGCGCGGCAGATGTTCCCTCAGCAGAGTCATGACATTGTCGTAAACACAGCGGTGCACCACGATGCGGTCGCCAGAGCTCAGCAGCGTGAGCAAAGTCTGGCTGATGATGGACATGCCGCAGGGGGCCGATACCGCATACTCACCGCCCTCGAGCGACTTCATCTTTACCTCGAAGGCACCCACCGTCGGGTTGCGCGGCGGACGCTGATAAGCACCTCTGACATTTTTGGCCTGATAAATCGGCGTCACACTGAACCCAGGCTCCTCTCCCAGATGGATCGAGTCCGACATGAAGCCATGCCCGTCCGCCGAGACAAACTTCTCGTCCGTCAAATCGAGCGGCGTGACCGCTGCTGCCGCAGCATCCGCGCCTGATGCCGAATGCAAGGTGGAAGCTGCCGAAGCCGTGCCAAGTAGCGCGGCGGACCTGATAAACTGGCGTTTGTTCATGCGGGTTTGAGTTGGGTGGTCGATTGGGAATGGTGTCCGTGCGCTTGGTTCACTTCGTCGGCGGAGCTTTGGCGGGTGTCGTGCCGGGCTTGCGCTTTGGCAGAACCAAATGCGCTGCGGCCCAGGCATCCCAGCGGGCAGCCATGTCGGCGACACGCTGGGGATTTCCGCTGGCGATGTCAGACTGCTCGACAGGGTCGGTATCAAGATCATAAAGCTCCCAAGATGTGGATTGGGCCGGTCGGACAGCCTTCCACCGGCCATGTCGTATGGCACGGTTCTGGTATTGCTCCCAAAAGAACCACTCCGGCCCATCCCGAGCGTCCCCTTTCAAAATGGGCAGGATGCTGGTGCCTGCCTGCCGAAGAGGCGCGTCCGGGGCATCTGTCCCGGGATATGTGGCACCGGCGACTTCCACCAAGGTGGGCATCACATCCAGAACGGATGCCGGAGAGTCGGTGACGCTGCCCGGCGGAGTGCGAAGACCGTGCGGCCAGTGCACGATGAGGGGAGACCGGATGCCGCCTTCGTAAAGAGTCGCCTTGTATTTGCGAAAGGGCGTATTGGAGGCATTCGCCCAGCCGGTGCCGTAAGAGACCGCCCCCGCTTTGGCGGGATCATTGATCTCCGTCTGCCTGCCGCCGCCGAGGTCGGTGTAAGGCTCGGCACAACCACCATTGTCAGAAAGAAAGAGGATGAGCGTGGTTTCGAGACAGCCCATTTCCTTCAGGGCAGTGACGAGCCTGCCGACATTCCAGTCGAGGCGGAAAATCTGCGCGGCATAGACGGCCATGCGCTCATCGAGCTGGTCCTGCTGGTGCGGCGAGAGCTGGGACCAGTCGCGTGCGCCGTCGTCCTGCGGTGAGAGGACCGTCTTTTCGTTGAGCAGGCCCATTTTCACCTGACGGGCAAGCCTCTCGTTGCGGATCACAGACCACCCCTGACGGTAGCGGCCCCTGAATCGCTCAATGTCTTCAGGCCGGGCGTGCAACGGCCAGTGGGGGGCATTGAAGGCCAGATAGAGAAAGAAGGGATCGTTGCTCTTTTGCTCGTGGAGGAACTGGATGGCGCGATCCGTGAACGCATCTGTAGTGTAGTAAGCGGACTCCGCCGGTGGCGGCAGTGCGTCGTTATCGAGATACAACCCGAACGATCCAGCAGGACGGAAGTAGCTGGTGGTGCCGCCCAGAATGCCATAAAACCTCTCAAAGCCGCGCTGCAAAGGCCACCGGTCCCGCTCATTCATCCCGAGATGCCATTTCCCGGCCATGTAGCGGCGGTAGCCCGCTGGAGCGAGCACCTCGGCGAGCGTGACACAACGCCGGTTGAGGTAGCGGAGGTAACCATCGGCAGCATCGGAGGCGGCCTGATCCTTCAAGCTGCTTTCAGCGAGACCGCCCATCCCGGTTTGGTGGGGATACAGGCCAGTGAGCAGGCTGGCGCGAGTCGGGGAGCAACGGGCGGAGTTGTAGAACTGGCTGAAACGGAGTCCACCCTCCGCCAATGCGTCAAGATGCGGAGTGGGTATCTCACCACCGTAGCATCCGATGTCAGACCAACCCATGTCATCCGCCAGAATGAGGACGATGTTGGGCCTGCTAGGTGCGGGGCGATCCTCAGCTCTCGCACCGAAGGCGCAGGCGATGAGGATGGCAGTGAAGACGGTGCGGGCGGGCATGGAAGAGTGTTGGGGATTGGCCGTGGAATGGTGTCCGTGTGCTTGGTTCACTTCGTCGGCGAAGCTTTGGCGGGTGTCGTGGGTGAGAAGGGGATGGACTTGACTTCGTGGGCGAGGGAAAGGGCGACGCCTTTGTCCTGATGCTCGCGTCCGTAGCGGGCGAGGCGCTCGCGATGGTCGAGCAGGGCGGCACGGTGGGCCGGATCGGCGGCGAGATTGATCGTCTCCATCGGGTCTGCTTGCATGTCCACGAGGGATTCGCGACGCACCCCATGGCTGAAGAGGCAATACTTGTAACGGTCGCTGCGGAGCATCCACCATTTCACGGACGGCTTGAAACCATCGACTGCGGCACCCTGGGACATGCTCATCTGGCTGATGACCTCCTCGCGCCATCCGCCCACGGTTTGTCCGAGCGCGAACGGGAGCGCGTTGCGGCCGGGCAGGGCGGCGGGCTGGTCCACCCCGGCGGCGGCGAGCAGGGTGGGCACGAGGTCGATGCCGGTGTTGATGAGCTTGTCGGAAGTTCCGGGCTGCGTCCTGCCTTTCCAACTGAGGATGAAGGGCACGCGGGTGGATTCATCATAAGGCACACTCTTTTGATTCCATCCATGCGCTCCGGCGCATTCACCATGATCGGAGGTGAAGAGGATGAGCGTGTCCTCCTCCAGTCCTGCCGTGCGCAGGGCGGCGAGCAGCCGCCCGATCTGGTGATCGACCAGCTCGACCATGCGGTAATAGCCCCAGCGGTGTCTGCGCCATTCATCCGCCGTGTATCCACCCACCGGAAACTGCGAACCCGCCTGATAGGAACGCCGCATCAGGGTCATGGCATCCGGCTCATCGCGCTGCGGGGCGAGGTTCGCCGGGGCGGGCGGGAGCTTCTCCAGCGGTGGAGGCTCGCCGATCTCTCCGCAGTCGAGGTCTTGCTTCTGCCCGGCCAGCCGCCGCGACCATTCGCAGATGTTGTGCGGGTTTAAAAAACTGGCGACGAGGAGAAAGGGCTCATCCCGTGGTTGTGCGATGAACTTCACCGCCTCGCCCGCCGCCCAGGCATCCCAGCCGCCGTTCTGCATGGCCTCGATCCGCGTGGGGCCACCCTGGGGCGCGAGGATGGACTGAAAGCCATGCAAGGCGATCTCCTTGCCGCGCAGCTCTGATTTGCCGCTGTAAGCGGTGGCGTATCCGGCATCGAGCAGGTAACGGCCGAGGTAGATCGACCAATCGCTGTCATGCACCGGCTTCCACCTGAGCTGCTGCGGGTAGAGCCCGGTGAACATCGAGTTCCGTGACGGACCGCAGAGCGGAAAGACGCAGTAGGCACGGGTGAATGAGGTGCCCTGCGCGGCGAGGCTGTCGAGAGCCGGGGTGTGGATGTGCTCGCGGCCCATGCGGCAGCTCATCACCTCGGCAAACTGCTGGTCGGTGACGATGACGAGGATGTTCGGTTTGCCGGGTGTCGGCTGCCGTTTGGAAACGGGCGCGGCAGCGGCCGCCTCAGGCCCTTTGGCCGTCCGGTCATCACCGACGGCAGGGCCGAGCACTCGCTCGACCTCCGGCAGCACGGCATTGAAAATGGCCTGATGTCCCGCCGTCGTGGGATGCACCTTGTCGGCGGTGGCGAAGGTGACCTTGCCCAGATCGATCAAATGCGCGTGCGCATCCGGCGTGGCGGTCTGCCAGGTCTTGAAGGCCCGCGTCACCTCCGCCCGCGCCGCACCGGAGACGGGGATCATGACGAAGATCTTCGTCGCCGCCCCGCACCGCTGCCGCAGCTTCCTCAAAGCGGCGATCACCTGCTCATCCGTCGGTTTTCCATTCGTGCCGAGATTCACCAACACCACGGCGGGAGCGGGCGAGGTCACGCGCTGCTCGATCACCGTGGCGAGATCAGGCACCTTTCCGAGACCACCGCCCCAGTTGTAACCTCCAAACGCGATGCGTGACTCGCGATGACCGAAGTGCCGGGCCAGCAGCCACCCGTAGCTCGCCCGTGCATCATCGGAAGCGGCCCATTCATCGCGTTTTGGCCTGCCCTGCCCCTCGGCATAGGCCGCCGCATCTCCCGCGAGGATGGAGTCGCCGATGTTCAGCCAGATTTTCTCCGGCTGCGGCACCGCCTCCGCCACCGCGCCATCGTCCATCGTAAAGCCGGTGATCTTCACCGAGTTCGGCGGCAGATCGCCCGTCCAGCGATCCTCCCACGGAGACATGCCCTTGATGAACAGCTCGAT
>JALRFY010000203.1 GCA_023253625.1 Akkermansiaceae bacterium
GTTGGCCGCCGCGGGCTGGACGTTGCTCGTGCCGCTGCTGCACGACCTGCTCGAGGTGCCGGCCGCGACGGCGGGTGTCATCAGCGGTCCGCTCCTCGTGTCGCTCGTGCTCTTCGCCGTGCCAGCCTGCCTGCTGGCCGCCGCCTGCCCGTTCGTGGTGCGGCTGCTGAGCCGTTCCCATGCAGATCTCGCCATCGGCCTGCCCTACATCCAACGCCGCCGCGGCATCGAGCGCGATGCACTGGCCGAGATTTTCCGCAAGGAAATCAAGAAATTCCACAAGATGGCGCGAAAAGGCGTGCTCGATCCAAAGAACCCGGAGAGCGTGAAGCGCCACTTCGAGTTCGGCGGAGAAATTCTCCTCGGCCACCTGCGCTATGGCACCTCCGGCGAGTTCGATGAAGGGTCCTGCCACCCCTACCTGCGCCGCAGCAACTGGCCCACCCGCACGCTCATGGTCATGGGCAATTTCAACATGACCAACGCCGCCGAACTCAACGAAACCCTCATCCAGCGCGGACAGCACCCGGTCTTCGGCACCGACACCCAGACCGTACTCGAGGAAATCGGATACCACCTCGACGAACACCACACCGACCTTTACCGCGCGCTCCGCGACCAGGGCGTGCCCGGTGCCGAGATTCCGGAACGGATTTCCGCCGCGCTCGACATCCCCCGGATCGTCGCCGAGTCTGCCGCCGCATGGGACGGCGGTTACGCCATCTGCGGCACCATCGGCAATGGTGACATGTTCGTCATGCGCGACCCGCACGGCATCCGGCCGTGCCACATGCTCGTCACCGACGAAATCATCGCCTTCGCCTCCGAGCGAGTTCCGCTCATGACCGTCTTTGAGGCCGATGCCTCCGAGGTCAAGGCCATTGATCCCGGCTCGATCATCACCATCAAGTCCGACGGCACCATGACGGACAGTCCGTTCGCGCCGCCGCAGCGTTTCACGCCGTGCTCGTTCGAGAAAATCTACTTCTCGCGCAGCAACGACCCGCTCATCTACCGCGAGCGCAAAGCGATGGGCGCGGCGCTGGTGCCTCAAGTCGTCGAATCCATCGGCGGGGCCTTCGAGAAAACGATCTTCTCGTTCATCCCGAACACGGCGGAAATCGCCTACCACGGCCTGATGGAAGGCCTGCGCTTTCACCGCCGCCAACAAGTGCGCGATGCCATCCTCAATGCCTCCGCCAATGGCGAACTCACCCCGGAGATGGTGGATAATCTGATCATGCGAAACTGGCCGCAAGGCGAGAAAATCGCCCATAAGGACATCAAGCTGCGCACCTTCATCAGCCAGGAAAAAGGCCGCGACCAACTCGTCTCCCACGTCTATGACATCACCTACGGCGTGGTGGAACCCGGAGACTGCCTTGTGGCACTCGACGACTCGATCGTCCGCGGCACGACACTGAAGCAATCCATCCTCAAGATCCTGGCGCGCACCAAGCCGTCCAAAATCGTCGTCGCCTCCACCGCACCGCAGATCCGCTATCCGGATTGCTATGGCATCGACATGTCCGAGCTCGGCAAGTTCATTGCCTTCCAAGCCGCCGTGGCGCTGCACCGCCGCGCAGGGCATCAGGCGCTGCTCGATGAAGTTTACGACTGCTGCCGCGCCGAGTTGAAGAAACCCGCCGCCGCCCGCCGCAACTGCGTCCGGCGGGTTTACGAGGCATTCACCGAAGACGAAATCTCCGCCGAGATCAGCCGCATGGTCTATCCGGAAAACATCGAGTGGCACGGCGAAGTGCAGGTGGTTTTCCAAACCATCGCCAACCTCCACGCATCCATCCACGGCAGCTCCGGCGACTGGTATTTCACCGGCCATTATCCGACACCCGGCGGCTACTCGATGGTCAACCTGGCCTACATCCGTTGGTTCGAGGGCATCGGCGGCCGCAGTTACGACCTTCCGTTGTGATCGCAGGCCGGCGCAATCGCATTGCGGAAAATGTTAGAAAAGCAGGCCGATGAGGAACAACATGACCAGAAGGATGATTTCAAAGAATCCGGCGGCTTCCATCATGGCAGGTCAGGTGCCGGCGGCTAGTGACACGATGATACGGAAACTGTCAGCTCCGGTGACTTTCAGTTCCGTGCCTGCGGGAACCTGGCCGGACTGGCAGAACGCCTCGTAGCGCTTGCCGTCGATGGCGATATATCCGCTGGGCGAAAGCATGGTGACGGCGACGGCGGATTTGCCGACCAAATCCCGCGCCTCGCTGCCGTAGGCCGCACTCACACCGTCGATCTCCTCGTCGAGGAACGCGCGCCGGCCGATGGCCGTGCGCGGCAACAGGCGGAACTCGACGTAGAACGCGATCACCGCCACCGCGAGCGCCACCGCCACGGCGACCATGCCACCGCCCGTGCCGAGTCGATAGAAGGCGACCACGCAGCCGGCGAACATCATCAACGCGCCGATGGCACCGAGAATACCGCCGGGCACGATTACCTCGACGAGCAAAAGCACGATTCCGAGGGCAAACAGAAGGATGATCAGTGTCATGAGCGCACCTCCACATTCAGGCTGAATTCCGAGACACCGGTGACGGTGACAGCGCTGCCGGGTTCGGCGAAGCCCATCGGCAGCCTGGCCTCGTAGCGCTTGCCATCGATTTCCACCTGCCCGCTGGGAAACAGCGCGGTGACGGCGGTGCCTTCGCGGCCAACAAGCGAAGTGGATGGAGCCACGCCGCTGGTTTCCAGGGTATTGAGCGCGCGCAGCGGCCCCGGCTCGCCGCCGACGGCGGATTCAAGAATCAACCTTCCCCACGGCCCACCCTTGGGCAGGAGCTTGAGGATCAACAGGAACAAGGCCACGGCGATGGCCACGCCGGACAACAAGTTGGCGAGCGGGCGCAGCAGCATGTCGCCATCGAACTCGAACGCCTCGCCCGGCCACAGGTCGAGCATCGCCCAGATGAGCGATCCGAGCATCAGCACGATGCCGGTGATGGCCGAAAAGAAGGTACCCGGGAAAAAGAAGATCTCGATGAATACCAGCACCACTCCGAGCAGGAAAAACAGCGCCGGCTCATGGCCCGAAAGCCCCGCCACGTGATGGCCGAAAAACACCAACCCCAGAAACACCAGCCCGGAGACGCCAAAGACACCGAAGCCCGGCGTCTTGAACTCGACGAACAAGGCCAGCAGGCCAAGCCCCAACAGAATGGGCGTGATCGCCGTGAGGTATTGCGCGAGTTTTTCCGACCAGGTGATTTTCAATTGGACGATCGAATAATTCCCCTTGCCGTGGATCGAGTCGAGCAGGGCATCGAGGTTTGCCGAAATGCCCGAGCCGAGCAGCGGCGCGGGTGGATCGCCGTAGGTTTTCATCGCCTCGTCGGCGGTGAGCGTGAGCAGCTCGCCGGTTTCCTTGATCACGGTGTCGTCGATCTTGAGTTCGTATTCCGGGTCCATCATCGCGCGGATCACCTCGGCGCGCATCGGCTGCTTGCCGGCAAAGACGCGGATCTTGGCGTTGAGATAGCTGTTCATCTTGCGCTTGAGCCCCTCGGGCACGTCCTGGCCGGTGCCCATGATCATTTCCGCCGCACCAATCACGGCGGTGGGGGAAAAATGGATTTCGTCGGTCACCGAGGCGATGATCGCCCCGGCCGACATCGCCTCGTCGTTGACATAAGTGATGGTGCGGCCCTCGAAGCGGTCGAGCGCCTCCATCATCTCCAGCGTCACGGCCACCGAGCCGCCGGGGGTCTTCATGTCGAGCACGATGGTGTCCACCTGGCGCCCGATGGCCTCCTTGAGGCCGCGCCGCAGGATGAACAACTCCGGCTTGGCAATCTGCTCGCGCACCGGAATCACAATGACCTGGGCGGACTTGCCGGATGGTGGCGCATCCTCGCCGGCGGCGTGCGTGAACTGCGGAAACAACGCGGTCCATGCAAGCCCCAGAAAAATCAACCACCGATGCACGCCACCGAATATGCGCCTAATCCCGCGCAGCGCAAGCACGCCGAAACAACAATCCGGATATGCGGCTTGCAGGCGATCGTGCGCAATCGGGCCGCATTCCCTTGACGCGTGATGTTTCCAGTGGTTTTTCAACCGCGCACCGCCCCCCGGGGAATTGATTCACCGCCACCACGATGGGGACAGGGCAATGCCACCCGATTCGCCATGCCTCTCTACTGGATCATCGCCGCGCCACTGCTCGCGGCCTTCGCCGCCCCTCATCTGGTGAGGTCCGCCGGTTCGCGTGCCGCAGGGGTGGCTCTCTCGGCCGTTCCGTTCGCGATCGCCGGCTGGCTGCTCAGCGAAGCGGCGGCCGGGGCTGCCGCGCGCGTGGCCTCGCACGACTGGATCCCGTCGCTGGGCGTGCAGCTCACCTTGCTCGTCGGCGGCTTTGAACGGTTGTTCCTCCTGCTGGTGAGCTTCATCGGCGGACTCGTGCTGATTTATGGCGGAGCGTATCTGGACGGCGATTCCAAGGCCCCGCGGTTTTTCTCGATCGTGCTGGTCTTCATGGCGGCGATGCTGGGGGTGATCGCGGCGGACGACATGATCCTGACCTTCGTGTTCTGGGAGCTGACAAGCCTGACCTCGTTCCTGCTGGTCGGCTACAAGTTCCAGGACGCCGGGGCGCGCAAGGCGGCACTGCAGGCGCTGCTGGTCACCGGTGCCGGCGGACTCGCCCTGTTGGCGGGCCTCATCCTGCTGACCCAGATCACCGGGGAAACGCGCATTTCGGCCCTGGCCGCGCACTCGGAAACCATCGCCAGCAGCCCGCTTTTCGTTCCTGCCTTGCTGCTGGTGCTGGCCGGGGTGTTCACCAAGTCCGCGCAAGTGCCGTTCCATTTCTGGCTGCCCGGCGCGATGGCGGCACCCACGCCGGTGAGCGCCTATCTGCATTCCGCCACCATGGTGAAAGCCGGCGTGATCCTGCTGGCGAAACTTCATCCGGCGATGTCCGCCACGCCGCTGTGGGGCTTCATCGTCGCACCGGTCGGTGCCCTGACCATGATCACCGGGGCGCTGGTGGCGGTCTATCAGACCGATCTCAAGCGGCTGCTGGCCTACTCGACGGTGAGTGTGCTGGGAGCGCTGGTGATGTTGCTGGGCTTCGGTGACGCGTTTTCATTCAAGACGGCGATGTTCCTGGCGCTGGTGCACGGGTTTTACAAAGGTTCGTTGTTCATGGTGGCGGGCACGGTGGACCACAGCACCGGCACGCGCGATGTGCGCTCACTCTCCGGCTTGCGCCTGCGCATGCCATGGCTGGCACTGGCGGCGGGTGCCGCGGCACTGAGCATGTCTGGCGCGCCGCCCACACTCGGCTTCATCAGCAAGGAGCTGATTTATGAGGCGAAGCTCTCGCTGCCCATCGCGCACCATCTGGTCACGGCCATCGGGGTGCTGGCCAATTCACTGACGGTTGCCATCGCCCTGATCGTCGGAATCCGCCCGTTCCTCGGCGACCACGGCACGGCGAAAGTCCGGCATCATCCGGGCTGGGGATTGGTGCTGCCGCCGGCGCTGCTCGCCTTCCTCGGGCTGACACTCGGCCTGTTTCCCGGCTGGCTCGACGCGCACCTCATCTCACCGGCCGCCTCCTCGCTCGATATCGATCCGAATCAGGCGAAACTCTATCTTTGGCATGGTTTCACCCCGGTTCTGGCACTGAGCGTGGCCACGCTGGCCGCGGGATTCTTTTTCTTCAAAATCCGCCGGAAATTCGAGATGGCCGCGCATGCGATGGACAAGATCCATTTCATCACCCCCACGGCGCTGTATTTAACCGGCCTTGATGGCTTGATGAAGTGCGCCGCCTTCCTCACCGGCTGGATCCAGGGCGGGCAACTGCGCATCTACGTGCGGGTCACTCTGGGAGCCGCATCGCTCCTTGTCCTCTACGCGCTCTATCAGGCACTCGGCGAGTTTTCGCTCAGCTCGCAGGTGCCGCTGAAATTCTTCGAAACCATGGTGGTGATCCTGATGTCCGTCTCGGCCATTGCGGCGGTCCTGGCGAAAAGCCGGCTGGCGGCCATCCTGTGCCTCGGCGGCGTGGGATACTCGGTGGCGCTGGTGTTCGCCGCCTATGGCGCGCCGGATCTGGCAATCACCCAGCTGCTGGTGGAAACGCTCACCGTGGTTCTGTTTTCCTTCGTCATCCTCAAGCTGCCGCAAATCCGCAACATCTCGCGCGGCCATACCCGGCGCTGGGACGCACTCATTGCCATTTTCACCGGACTGATCATGACCGCGGTGGTCTGGAAAGCGGTGCATGTCCAAATGGCGGAACCGATCTCACCCGGCCTCGTCGAACGCTCCGCCACCGAAGCCTACGGCCGCAATGTGGTGAATGTGATCCTCGTGGACTTCCGCGCGCTGGATACCATGGGTGAAATCCTGGTGCTCGCGCTCGGCTGCCTCGGTGTCACCGCGCTCCTTTTCCGCAAACGCCGCCCGCACGTCCCACATGACCGGCGCGGCGAACACGAAGCCGCCACCATGGGCGAAACACCCGCCGCATCCGAGCCCGCACCATGAACGACTTCCGGACCAGCATCCTGCCCGCCGCCGCACGCCTCGTCGTGCCGGTCCAGTGCGTGTTCTCGATCTACCTCCTGCTGCGCGGCCACAACCTCCCCGGCGGCGGATTCATCGGCGGGCTCGTGCTCGCCAGCGCTCTCGTGCTGCGGGCCATGGTCGCCCCGTCCCGCGCGCCGAAATTCGACCTCATCGTCCTCTCCGGCATCGGCCTGCTGGTGGCGCTGGCCTCCGCCGCCATGCCCTGGCTCGGCGGTGGCACCTTCTTCACCGGCCTCTGGGGCGGGCAAATCTGGCTGCCCACCGTCGGCAAGATCAAACTCGGCACCCCGCTGCTCTTCGACATCGGCGTCTTTCTGGTGGTCACCGGCGTGGCCGCCAAACTGCTGCTCGTCCTGATGTCCCAAACCGACGAATCCGACGCCTGATCCTCATGGAAAACCTGCTTCCCATCGCCATCGGCATCCTCATCGCCTGCGGCAGCTACCTCTGCATGCGCCGCAATCTGGTGCGCGTGCTGCTCGGCATCATGCTCTTCAGCCAAGCGGCCAACCTGCTCATTTTCACCGCCGCCGGGCTTTCGTCCGGCCAGCCTCCGATCATCGCCCCGGACAAACTCACCATTGCTGGGCCGCACGCTGACCCTCTGCCCCAGGCACTGGTGCTCACCGCCATCGTCATCGGCTTCGCCGTCCTCGCCTTCGCCATCGCACTCGTCCTCCGCGCCTATCACAAAACCGGCAGCGACGACCTCGACACCTTCCGCCGCTCCGATTCCTGAGGCCACCGCCCCCCTTCGCCCACGACCATGGATTTCCAACCCATCGCGCTACCCATCGCACTGCCGCTGCTGGCCGTGGGCCTGCTGCTGTGCCTGCGCCGCGCCGGCGAACCGGTGCGGCATGCAATCAACATCCTGTCCTGCGTGGCACAGGCGGTGGTGGCCGTGATCCTCTACCTGCGGGTCTCTGCCGATGGCGTGCAGGCCCTCCGCTCCGGCTCGTGGCCGGCCCCGTTCGGCATCACACTGGTGGCGGATCTTTTCTCGGCGGTGATGGTGCTGGTGACGGCGGTCATCGGCCTCGGCAGCGCGCTCTATGCCGCCGGCTATGGCACCGGAAAATTCCGCGGCTACTTCGCCCCACTCTATCAGGCACTGCTGCTCGGCGTGAACGGCTCGTTCCTGACGGGCGATTTGTTCAACCTCTACGTCTGGTTCGAGGTGATGCTGATGTCCTCGTTCGTGCTGGTGGCGCTGCCCGGCGGTCGGCCGCAGTTCGAGGCGGCGGTGAAATACCTCACGCTGAATTTCATCGCCTCCGCGTTTTTCCTAGTCGGCTTGGGTGTGCTCTACGGCATGACAGGCACACTCAACATGGCGGACCTCTCGGTGAAAATCGCCGCACTCGGCGACAACGGCCTGATCCTTTCCTCCGCCGTGCTCTTCCTGGTGGCCTTCGGCATCAAGGCGGGGGTGTTTCCGTTCTACTTCTGGCTGCCATCCTCCTACCATGTCACACCCACACCGGTGGCCGCACTCTTCGCCGGGCTGCTCACCAAGGTCGGCGTTTACGCCTGTGCCCGGGTCTTCACGCTGGTTTACGGTGGCCAGCAGGAATTTCTCGCTCCGCTGCTGCTCGCCATCGGCGTGCTGACCATGATCACCGGCGTGTTCGGCGCGGCCAGCCAGTTTTTCATCCCGCGCATCCTCTCGTTCCACATCATCAGCCAGATCGGCTACATGATCATCGGTATCGGGTTCTTCACCCGTGCCGCCCTCGCCGCCACCGTGTTCTATGTCGTCCACCACATTCTGGTGAAAGCGAACCTGTTCCTCATCGGTGGCGTCATCGGCCGCAGGACAGGCTCGCAGGAACTCTCGATGACCGGCGGGCTCTACAAAAAAGCACCGTGGCTCGCCATCCTCTTCCTCATCCCCGCGATGTCGCTCGGCGGCATCCCGCCGCTCTCGGGCTTCTTTGCCAAGTTCGTGCTGGTCCGCGAAGGCCTCGCCATCGGCCAAGGATGGGTGATCGCCGCAGCCCTCGCCGTCGGGCTGCTCACGCTCTACTCGATGGTCAAGATCTGGAACGAGGCCTTCTGGAAGGATGCGCCACTGGGCGACCGCCAGCCGGATCGTAAAGTCCCGTTCCTCATGCTCGCGCCGTGTGTCGCCCTCGCCGCATGCACCATCACCTTCGGCATTTTCCCGGGTGTGTTCCTCGATGTGGCCGACCGCGCCGCCGCCCAGCTCACCGACCCCACCGCTTACATCGAGGCGGTGCTGCCATCCTCACCCCCCTCGCCAGCCGAACCATGAAAGCGATCCACGCACTGGTTTTCGCCCTGATTTACATCTGGGAGGTCATCCATTCCACATGGAAACTGGCTCTCATCGTCCTGCACCCCAAGCCGGATATCCGCCCGTGCTTCATTGATGTGCCGCTGGATCTCCGCGGTGAATTGCCGCGTTTCCTTTTCGCCTGCCTCATTTCCATGACCCCCGGCACCATGAGCGTGGGCCTGGACCGTGAACGGGGCGTCCTCATCGTCCACGCCCTCGATGCTCCCGATCCCGACGCCGCGGCGAGGGAGATGAAGAAAACCTTTGAACAACCACTCATCCGAATTTTCGGCCATGGTTGAACGATGTGCCATCCATCCGACATGCTTTTCACCATCTGCCATATCCTGCTCACGATCTCGTTGGTCATGACGGCATGGCGCCTGTTCAAGGGCCCTACCGCCGCAGATCGCATCCTGGCCATCGACCTGCTGGCCGTCATCACCGCCGCCGCAGTGGTCCTGCATGCCATCGATACCGGGCAGCCGGTCTTCCTCGATGTGATCGTGGTCCTAGGGGTCATCGTCTTTTTCGGCACGGTCGCCCTCGGCCGCACCCTCAAACGCAACCCCTGAAACCTCATGAAGGACACCCTGATCGGCCTGATCTCCATCCTTGGCTCGCTCGCCGTATTGCTTGCCGCGCTCGGTGTCGTGCGGCTGAAGGATTTCTTCAGCCGCACCCACGCCGCCACCAAGGCCAGCGCCTTCGGCCTAGCTTGCTTTCTTCTCGCCGCCTGCATCGCCTTCCCCCAGATAAACCTGATCGTCAAATCCCTCTTCGCCCTGGCCGCCCTGTTTCTCACCCTGCCCGTCGCCACCCAGGCGCTCGCCGATGCCGTGCGCGACCGCGACGGGCGCGACGGGCGCGGCAACCCGTAACCCGCACCCGAGCGACACACCGCCATCCCAATCTTTTTTGAGATTGAATCACCCGTCAGAGCCGGTAGAACCACTCCATCCTTCACGCCGCTGTAGCTCAGGGGTAGAGCAGCTCATTCGTAATGAGCAGGTCGTCGGTTCAAATCCGACCAGCGGCTCCATGCATAATCAATCGGTCATGGATTTTTTCCGTTAGAAAAAACTGGGCGCGTGCACTTTTTGTGCATTCCCGAAAGGCAACGCGCATGCCTTCGGCTCCATGTGTAGGGAATGTCAAACGCTTTGAGCATCTTGCCTGCCTGGAAAACTACCCGTCAGCATCGCCCGGCAACCCGGCATCGCGCCCTCGTCCTAGCCGGATATGTCGGTCGCAACATCCAGCCAAACCCCGCGCACCCGGAGGCGGGGATGCGCCAGTCGGGTGATTGGGACGGCGGATGAAGTCCGGGGGTTCCTGCCCGAGCCCCTCTTCGCCATAGGCCGGGTGAGGGCTCATTGAGAAAGTTCTGAACCTGTCGGATGGGATCAATGACCCAGTTCCGCCAGCACCCGGTCGGCGCGGTAGATGACGCGCATCGCTTCCAGGATGCCCGCTGGATGCACGGAGATTGCCCGGCCTTTTTCCGCGCTGTAGGCGAAGTCAGAGAGCAAGCCCGGGGCGTTGGAGTCGAAGATCAGGCCGACGAGTTCGCCCTTGCGATTGATCATCGGGCTGCCGGAATTGCCGCCGGTGATATCGTGGGTGCTGACGAAATTCAACGGGGTGTCCGGATTCAGTGCCACGGCACGTTCCTTCCATGTTTCTGATAGATCGAAAGGTGGAATGCCGCCTTGTTCCTCATGCCGCTTCTGGAGCCCCCGGAAACGGGTCATCGCGGGCACCGGAATGCGGTCGTGGTAGCCTTTGACCACGCCATAAGACAGCCGCAGGGTGGAGGTCGCGTCAGGGTAATTGGAATCGCCCTCGATCGCGAACCGCGCTTGCGAGATTTGCTGGTGCGCCTGCGCGATCACTTCGTCGAGCGCCTCGGCTTTCGCCCGGAGTTCCCGAGCTTCGGCATCGACCAACCGCGCCAGCGCGATCATCGGGTCGGTTGACGCGGCGACTGCCTTGCCGCCGCCTGCATAGAGTTTCCGGCGCAGTGCGGCTTCTTGCAGGCCGGTGCTGTGGATCAGCTCCGCCGCCCGCTCGAACGGCGATTTTCCGGCGAGGATGCTGACGACGGTCGGATCGTCAGCGCCGAGTTTCGAACAGAGGGATGTGAGCGAGTTTTCCAGCCGCAGCAGCTCGAAGTTGTCATGAATCGGTTTCTCGGAGAAGAGCTCGAGTTCCAGCGAGGCGCGCGAGGATTCCTGATAGCCGCGCAGTCGTTGACCGTCCGGTTTTTCGGCCTCATCCGCGGTGCGCAGCAAGATCCGGGCGATCCCGAACAAGCTGGTGCCGAAGGCCTCGGCCCCCTCCAGCATCCGGTAACGCAGCGCGAAGCCGCGTTTCGTTTCCTCGGCCCGGGCGATCCGCTCAAACGCGGCGTCGGCGTTCTTCCAAGTGTCATTTTCCCGCAATACGGAACGCAGCTCCGCCTCGCGCCGTGACTTGTCCGCCATGAAGCCGGGATCGAGCAAGCCATCGAGCCGGGACTGGATCGCCTTGCGGCCATTCTGTGTGCCGACGATCGCGCCTTTGGCCCGCCGCGCGTTCTCCTGGTCGCGATCACTCCAAGCCCGCAGCGTCGTTTCGCCGCGGAAGATTTGTTCCAGCCGGTGGGGAAACCCGTCGTCGCGCATGGCTTCAAGCTGGGCGAGCGTCACCGATCGGTTGGTGCGCCCCGGGTGGCCGGAGGTGAAGACCAGTTCGCCCTCCGCCGCCCCTGCGGCCTGCCATTTGAGGAAATGCGGGGTTTGCGCCGGTTTGCCATTCTGATAGGCGCGGAAGAAACAAAAATCGAGGCAATAGCGGGGAAACTCGAAGTTATCGGGATCGCCGCCGAATGCCGCCGCCTGCGCATCGGGCGCGAACACGAGCCGGACATCGGTGTATTGCTGGTAGCGATACAAGTGATAGGCCCCACCCTGGAACAAGCTGACCACATCGCTGCGCAGGCCGGTCGCATCAAGCGATTCCTTCTCGATCTCCGCAAGCACCGCCCGGCGGGCCGCGGCGGCCTGCTCCGGCGAATGATCCGCCCGGATCGCGGCATTCACCCGCCCGGTCACGTCCTCGATGCTCATCAGGATGTTGATTTCTAGATCGGGACACTTCAGTTCCTCTGCCAACTCCCTTGCATAAAATCCATCCTTCAGAAGATCACGCCCGCTCGTGCTGAGCTTCTCGATCATACCCGATCCCACGTGATGATTGGTGAGGATCAGCCCCTGCTCCGAGACGAAGGACCCCGATCCGCCCTTGCCGATGCGGACCGAGGATTTCTGCAAATGCTCCAGCCACGCCGGCGTGATCTCAAAACCATGCGCCTCCCTGACCTGCCGCACGGGAGGCTTGTTGAAAAGCCACATGCCCTCGTCCGCGCGGGCGGGGAGGAAGGCGGCGAGAAGCAATCCGGTGACACAGAGCGGGCGCATGGCATGCAAAATAAGCGGGTTGCCGGCGGGACGCAATGCCGCTTCCGTTCAAACCCGGCCCGGGAAATCCCGTTAAGCTGGAGGCCGAAATGGAACCACGGCTTCTGCACAGGTTGTGAAACCCGTCATTCAATGAGGCCGCGCAAATTTTTCTGTAAAATTCTTCAAGGCTTTTAGTTGAAGCAGGTGGCTGTGGTTTTGGTTTTCTGTTAGTTTTGTGGTTTCAGGTAGGATTTTCCGGATTCCCAGGCATCGGAGATTTCGACTAGGACGGCGGTGACAAGTCGTTGCAGTGATTCCTCGCTGGGGAAGAGGCCGACGACGCGGGTGCGGCGTTTGATCTGGCTGTTGAGGGCTTCGCAGGCGTTGGAGGTTCTGAGTTTCCGGCGGTGCGCTTCGGGCAAATCGAAGACGGTGAAGCCTTCGGGGAGGTTTTCCTCGGCCCAAGCGACGAGCTTGGGTTGTTTCTCGCGCCAGGTTTCGAGCAAGACGCGTAGGCGCTCCTCGGCGTGGGCGCGGGATTCGGCGTTGAAGATGGCGGCGATCTGAGAGGCGATGACGGATTTGAGTTCCTGCTTGGTGATGAGGTGGCCGGCGTTCTGCTGGAGGTGGAATTGGCAGCGCTGCCAGGGGCTGGCGTTGCAGGTGGCCCGCAGGGCGGCTTTGAGGCCGGTGTGGGCGTCGGAGACGATGAGGTCGGGAATGCCGATGCCGCGTTGCTTGAGGGCGACGAGGAATTCGCGCCAGTGGATTTCGGCTTCGGAGAGGGTGCAACTGACACCAAGGATCATGCGTTTGCCGTCGTCGCGCCGGATGCCGATGGCTTTGAGGGTGGCGCAGTCGCGGACGGTGCCGTCGATGCGGACTTTGTAGTAGGTGGCGTCGAGGATGAGGTATTGGATTTCGGGCAGTGGGCGTGAGCGCCATTTGGCGAATTCGTCGTCGAGCTGCTTGTTGAGGTTGGAAACCTGGCCGGAGGAGACCTCGAAGCCGCAAAGCTCCTCCATGACTTTGGTGACGCGCCGGGTGCTGACGCCCTGGACGTAGAGGGTGGCGATGGCGGACTTGAGCGCACGGTCGCTGCGGGAACCTTTTTCAAGAAGCGAGGTGCGGAAAGGCGTGTCGCTGTTGCGCACTTGGGGAACGGCAAGCTGGAGGGCGCCGATGGCGGTTTGGAAGGTCCGTGGTTTGAATCCATTGGCGTGACCATTGCGCTCGACGCCGCGTTGGTAAGGTCCGGCACCGATGTGATTTTCACGCTCGATGAGCATGGCGGCGTTCATGAGGAGTTGGGCGATGTTTGCGAGTCCGTCGCCGAGGCCTTCGGCGAAAAGAATCTTGAGGAGTTGGTCTTGGAGGGTAGCTTCGTTTTGTTCGTTCATGGTCTTGGTCTGTTTTGCTTAGCAGCTTCAGACTAAAGGCCTTGAACGGACGCCACAAGCCCCCCGGGGAGGGGGCGGCGGCACCGGGCGCGAGCCCGATTCCGCTACGCTCCATCGGGCTCGCGCCCGGTGAATCGCTGGTGGAATCAGCTTCTCGCTTTTACAGAAGAAATTTTACACGCCCGCCGATCTCGTTTCCACCTCCACCCTGCTGCGCAAGCTGCATCTTTCCAAGCAGGTCTTCGAAG